>MVRU01000007.1 GCA_002067745.1 Syntrophus sp. PtaU1.Bin005 | reverse complement strand
CATTGAGCTTCATGGCCTCGTCGGCCCGCTTGAGGGCCGTAATGTCCGTGGAGATGCCGCACAGGCCGTAGATGCTTCCGCTGCCGTCCCTGAGGGGGATCTTCACCGTCCAGTATGTCCGCGGCGCCTGATCCACCGAAGCAAGATCAACCTCTTCGCGGGTAACGGTTTCTCCATGCTCGATGACGCGGCGGTCGCTTCTCCTGATTTCTTCGACGGAGGCGGCTGAGAAAAAGCTGGTGTCGTCTTTCCCGATGATTTCCTGTTCGCTGGAGCCGAAGAGCCGGCCCACCATGCTGTTGACATAGGTATAGCGAGACCCTCTGTCTTTGAGAAAGATATAGGCGCCGACATTGCTCAGGATCGTATTCCGGAGTTCCTCGCTGTTCTGCAGCGCTTCTTCGGCCCGTGTATGATCGGTGATGTCGCGGACGATGCCGGCGACTCCGACCACGTTGCCAGCGACAATGAGGGGAAATTTATGGGTTTCATAGAATCTTTCCCCTACCGGCT
This sequence comes from Syntrophus sp. PtaU1.Bin005, assembly GCA_002067745.1. GTDB lineage: Bacteria > Desulfobacterota > Syntrophia > Syntrophales > Syntrophaceae > Syntrophus > Syntrophus buswellii. The sequence continues at coordinate 65,657 of MVRU01000007.1, read as the reverse complement.
CCGCGGTGACCACGAGAGCCCGGCTGCGAACAGCCCGTTGATCACTCTCCCGGCAGGCGCGGGCCGCCTCACCGGGCATGAGTTCGAAGTCGGTCCTGCCCAGGATCTCCTCCTCCCCGCGGCCGAAGAATCGGGCATTGGCGGTATTGACAAGGAGGTAACGGTACTGAAGGTCTTTCAGAAAGAACAAATCCTGCGCGGTGTCGATGAGGAGCCGCAACTGCTGCAGAGAGAATCGCAAGGAGTCCTCTTCCCTCTTTCGCAGGGCGGCGGATTGTTCAAGCTCCCGGATCCTCTCCTGCAGGGCGGCGATTTCTTGAAGAAGATCACGGCTCGTTTCCGAAAGTTCGCTCATGGACTTCCCGCGTGTTAGGCTGAAAGGATAGTGACGTATTAACATTTATTTAATACAGATTAACGTGTTTATCGATTCATGTCAACCGGGCATCCGGCGGGTACCTGTGATTGACGTGCGCCGTTGAAAAAGAATCCCTCCGGGCAGCCCGGGCTTGAGATTATAATGCGGATCTGTCGACGGCTGAAGGCGGGATGGGGATGGAAAGGAGAATCTTGGAATGCCGTTGCGGAATACCTGGAAGTCCGTGGGATCGCGTGGAGTCGGCCGGGCGGGCCGTTCCGCATCGGTTTTACAGCAGATCGGCAGCATCCCGGATGCGCCGCGCCTCCTCGATGAGGGAACCAATCCGGGATGTTTTTTCGTCGAGGCGCGACAACGGCTCTTTGAGGTCGTATTGAATTTCAAGGAAAAGCCGCTCGAACATGGAAGAGATCTCTCGATCCAGGCGCTCCCGGAACTCATTTCGTGATGTCGTCATCTTTTCCGAGAATTCATTCATGAGCGCCGAACGCTTCCAGAGCAGTGTTGCGGCGACCAGGCCGGTCCCTAAAGCGGTCAGGATACCGCCGGTTATGTCAAAGGCGATGAGGTGCGTTGCCATGGCGATGACAGCGCCAATGGCCGCAATCCCCCCGCCGGTCAGCGTGAGTTTGCCGAGTTCGGAGCCCTGAACGCCTTTTTCGGTGACGATGTCTGAGATGCGGAGGTCCTGGAGCTGGTGCCGAAGCCGTTCGAGGATCTCCATGCGGTCCGCGGCGGCGGGATATCCGGCCTTTTGTTGCCCCTCCCGCCGGTGCTCGATGGCCGTGGTCAGATCATCGAGCATGGTTTTCATCTCATCGGAGAGGTCCTTTGAAATGCGGGAGGACTCGGCCTCAATCTCTTTTTCAGCCGTTCGCTCGAACGTTTCGCGGGTTTCGTTGATCCATGTTTTTACATCCTTATCGCGAAGGAAGGGAATGGAGCGGCGCAGGATCGTCCCGATCTCCAAGCCTTGCCGGAAATCCTCCTCAAGTCCGGAGGCAAGACGGTCATAGGAAACGCCCAGACTGTCCACCACCAGCCGCCTGAGCGAAAGCGCCTTCTCACGGCGCCCGTCCACCCTGGCCAGGAGGTCCTGGTAGAAGGCCTTGTCCTCCGCAATGGAGGCCTCCTCCGTGCGAAGTTTCGCAAGCAGGTCGCCGGCGATTTTCCGGACGGTGTCCCGTGACACCTCCAGTTTCATGCTCCAGACCTCGCCGCTCTCCACGGTGTTGCGCAGATATTCCCGAAACTCCGCAAAACCGCTGTCCGACGCTCCCTCCATTTCCCGCTTCGCGGAGACCGTAAATAAGATGGGGCTCTGGACGTTGCGCTCGCGGGCGTACTGCCTCACCCGGTCCGAGTTGATGGCCAGCTCCTGCTGGGTGGCAAGATCAGCCTGCTGCAAAATGAATACGGTCTTCCTGTGCCAGTCCTGCCGCACAAAGGAGAGAAGCTCCCATGCCGTCGCGGTATGGGGATTCTTGGCCGGAAAAACGAAGACGACGAGATCGCTCTTGGGGATGTAGTTTTCCGTAATCGTCTGGTGATTGCGGAGGACGGAGTTCGTTCCGGGCGTATCGACGATGGTTATGTCCTGAAGGACCGCCCTGGGCAGACGAACCCTCTCCCAGAAATCCCCCAGGACCGTCTTTGAGTACTCTTCGCCATAGACCAGTTCCTGGATGACCGCCGTGCAGGGATCCGGTGCAACCTCGCACACATTTTCTCCGAGAAGGGCGTTGATGAAGCTGCTCTTGCCCGACTTCACCTCGCCGACAATGACAAAGAGCGCCGCCGACTGCAGAAGCAGGAGACGCTCCCTCAGAATCGACGAGGACTCGCTTTCCGCGCATGCGTCGGCCAGCGACAGGCATCGCTGGAGAACATCCCTCAGCCAGTCGTATTTCCTTTTCAGTTCCGGGCTGAGGACACGCTGTTGTACCGTCATGGTTGTTCCTCTCGGTTCATGTGAGGGAAGCGTCCCTGGAAGTTTTGAACATCGATTCCCGGAGCTAGCTCTTTTTTTCGTCCTTGTCCGACATTCCCAGTTTCTCGCGTGCCTGGCCTACGGCCTTCTCCGCTTCGTCCTTGACTTCGCCCAATTTGGCCTTGGTCTGGTCCGCCATCTTCCCCAGCCTGTCCGCTGCCTCATCAAAGGTGTCCTCCGCTTTTTCCGCCAGTTCCTTGGCCTTTGCCTCCGCCTGTTCCGCCAGTATTTTGGCTTTGTCCGTCAGGCCTTCCAGGGCATCGGGGATGTTGTCATGGTCCTGGTCCAGATTTTCACGGGCCTCCTTGATCTTCGCCCCGGCCTTCTCCTTAAGGTCCTCAGCCGCATCCTTGACCTGATCAACAATTTTTTTGAAGTCCATTTTTCTCCTCCTTCCTGCCAAAAGAAACGTTCCGTTTAAGAGCCACCCGCCCCTTTACGACGGGAGATTGCTTCTTAGAAAAAAACCTTGAGACTCTCAGATGAGTTAAGCTCTCTGCCCCTGTGGCCCATCCGAGGGGTCCGAAAGACGAAAGGCTTCCTGTTCAAACCTGTTGTCCCGGTATGGATCCCGGCCACGAAGCAGGGCCGCGGCGCTCGACAGGAGGTAAAGAGGGGGTAAAAAAGGCCCCCAGCGTTCGTATTGCCGGATATGGACATGCTCGTGATCGCGGCAACGCCGGAGGCTGTCGCGGTCCGGGCCGAAAATGACGTGGCCGACGGTCAACGCGGCAATGGAGAATCGAAAGCGGCGTGAGGACAACAGGGCAGGCAGCAGACCCCCCTGCGCCTCGATGGCGCCGGTCGCAAAAGAGACGCCCCCCCCGGAGAGAAGAACAAAGGGGAGCAGTATCATGCCGATGCATGATACCGGGAGAACCCAGCAGTATTTGAACAACGAGACCATGATTTTCATGGGATTCATCTTTTCCGCACTTTTTCCTTTGTAACGCGCGCCGAAGTCCTACAGCTGGTCAGTGTTGAAGGTGTTGCAGCCCTGGAACGTTCCGTTTTCGAGCCCGGTCTTGAACCAGCGCACCCGCTGGGCGGAACTCCCATGGGTAAAGGAGTCCGGAACAACATAGCCCCGCGAACTTTTCTGAATCCGGTCGTCGCCGATCGCGCTGGCGGCATTGAGCCCCTCTTCAATGTCTCCGGCTTCGAGGATCCTGCGGCTCTTCCCCGTCTGATGAGCCCAGACGCCTGCGAGGCAGTCCGCCTGCAATTCCACCATGACGGACAATCTGTTTTTCTCCGAAGCGTTCAGCTGCGGCTGCAGCCTGTTCACCTTCTCCGTGATGCCCAGCAGCGTCTGCACATGGTGGCCCACCTCATGGGCAATGACATAGGCCTCGGCAAAATCACCGGAAACGCCAAATCGTGTCCTCAGCTCCTCAAAAAAACTCAGATCGAGATAAACCTTCCGGTCGGCCGGGCAGTAGAAGGGACCGACGGCGGAACCCGCCATCCCGCATGCCGATTCAACGGAACCTGAAAAAAGGACCAGCTTCGGCTCCTGGTAGGTGCGCCCCATTTTCTGGAATTCGCTCCTCCAGACATCTTCGGTTTCCGCGAGCACAACGGCAACAAAGTCGCGCATGTCGTCACTACCAGCCGTCTGACCGCTCTGCGGAACGGAGACGGATGAAGGCTGCTGCTGCGAAAGGTTCTGCAGGACAGCGGACGGGTCAATGCCGAACAACATGCTGATCACAAAAATCGCCAGTATGCCCAGACCGCTCAGGCCGCCCACCTTGGCGCCGCGCGGAAGGGACATGCCTCGACGGTCTTCAACGTTGTCACTTTGTCTTTCGCCCCTCCAGCGCATTCCATCTCCCCCTTGAATTCATTGCCGGGCTTCCCGGACCGGCTCATCCGCCGGGAACGATCCCGTCCTGCATCCGCCCGTGCCGGGGGCTGAGATGTCTCCGCCCCCGGCCTGGCGCTCCTTGATCCAAAGTATCTTATAAGTTAAATGAATCAGGTAGTTAGCAGACCTTCCATCATACTCCTGATTCTGGTGATGTCAAGGAAATTTCCCCGGATGGGGGTCCTTTGTGGCTGTCCCGGTTGTTCAGCAGAACATTTCGTGTCAGCGTCATGCCTTTCCGCACCATCCATTCCGGTGCGGGGGCCATGCGAAGCCGCTCTTCCGGCACGGGCAAGAGGGGGCCGTCATTCCTGTCTTATGTGGCCCGGGAAAGCATCGTTGAATTGAGTCTCCGTGGTGAAGGCCATTCCTCTCCTTGAAGGGAGGAAAAGCGGGCGTTGCCCGCCGATGAGGACCGGCTTAGTCACGATGACCCTTTTTGATTCTTTTCGCAATCGCTTTGACCTCCTTCATGATGGCATCCAGGTCCAGGTGACGGAGTTCCCGGTTTTCCATCACAACGTTGCCGTTGATGATGGAGGTGAGCACATCCGATCCGGTTGCGGCATAGACGAGGTGGGAAAAGGGGTCGTACATCGGCGTCAGATGCGGCTGATTCAAATCAAGGATAATGAGATCGGCGGCCTTGCCGGCCTCGATGGACCCGATCCGCTCCTCCAGTCCCAGGGCCTTGGCGCCGTCGAGGGTGGCCATCTGGACCACCTGGCGGGCTTTCATGACGGTCGGGTCCAGGGTGGCGATCTTGTGAATCTTGGCCGCCGTGTCCATTTCCCGGAAAAGGTCCAGGTCGTTGTTGCTGGCGGAGCCGTCCGTGCCGAGAGAGACGGGAATCCCGCGGGCCTGCATTGCCGGGATGGGGGCGATTCCGGAGGCCAGCTTCATGTTGCTCTGGGGGGCGTGAGAAACCCGGACGCCGCATTCGGCGAGAACCGCCATCTCTTCCTCGTCGAGCCACGTGCAGTGGACGGCGAGGGTCGCTGAATCGAGGACTCCCAGATCGCGGAGAAAGAGCGCCGGCTTTCTGCCGTAGCGCTCCTGAATCAGGGAAATCTCCTCGCGGGTTTCGGACAGGTGGAGCATATAGAGAAGATTCTCCCGGGAGGCCGCCGCCTTGATCCGGAGAAGGGTTTCCGGAGAGCAGCTGTAGGGGGAGTGGCAAAAGAGGGCGGGCTGGATCAGAGGCGAGGCGCCTTTCCAGGAGGCGATCAGCCGTTCCACGGTGTCCAGCTGCCGGGACGGATCGGGGGTGTCCGGTGTGGGAAAATCGATGAATCCCTGGGAGACAACGGCCCGCATGCCCGCGTCCATGGCTGCCCGGGCGACGGAATCCACGAAAAAGTAGCTGTCGCAGAAGGTCGTCGTACCGGACAGGATCATCTCCGCCATGGCCAGGAGCGATCCGGCGTACACCATCTGCGGGCTGACATGCTGCGCTTCCGCGGGAAAGATGCGCTCATGAAGCCAGGTCATCAGGGGGAGGTCGTCCGCCATGCCGCGGAAGCAGGTCATGGCCAGGTGGGTATGGGTATTGATCAGCCCGGGCATAATCAGGGTATCGCGCCTGTTCAGGACTTTTTTTGCGCAATAGGCCCCTTCCTGGAAGTCCTTTCTCGGCATGACGAAAACGATTTTTCCATCCCGGATGCCCAGGACGGGGTGTTCGACAACGGCCTGCTGACTCGACATCGTTAAGAGGAGACTGCCGAAGACCAGCAGATCCAGTTCGGTTTTTATCATCAACGACCTCTGGAGAAGAGGTGCGAGACCTCTTCCGGTTGGAATGGGTGGCAGGAATTTAGCACGGAGAGGAGTGTTCCTTCAACGGGATAATGGCCCCGGAAAAATGCAAGGGGGGATAGGGGGATTTGTTGGCCCATGCAAAAAGACTGAAGGGGAGCTTTTTGCTCCCCTTCAGTCCAGGAGGATAAGACGATTTCGGGATTGCTTTCTCAGTTATGGAACCCGGCTCCTTCTGCCCGTTTGAATTCGCCGGATTTTCGTCTTTTGTCGTTAAAGAAAGCATCGATTGTGCCAGTTGCGTGATAATTCTGTAACATATTGAAATGACGATTCTATATTTTAGTTTGGTTCAGGGGCGGATAAAAAGAGGCTTTTTTCCAGAGGCAAGAAATGTCGACAGATGAGATCAGCCTTTTTAAAAAACCATGAAAGAACAAGAAGATGCAACGGTGTCCCGTTATGTCGCCCTTCGACAATATTGTCGAAAGCGGCCCATCGATGTTCCAGGCGATCTACGCCGGTTCTTCCCTGCCTCGAGCCTGCTGCCGGTTCTGGCGCTTTCAAGCGCAGGGCTTCCGATCCGCTCCAGCCTCTTCCGGGCCGGAATTCGCTGGAAACTTTGCCGGCCGAAAGCACCGCGCCGATTGCCCCGTTGCGGATTTTCCAGTTTGTTCCGGCTGCCCAAGGCTTCCCGTGATTCTCATGGTCCATCCCCCCCCCTCTGGATGCCCCGATTTTAAGGGGTTGACTTTTTGATGGATCACCCTAAGATGTCGATCGTGGCGGAGTTGAAATACCGGAGGGCTGACCCCTCCAGGGACCGTCAGCGGGAAACATGACATGAAAGATGAGGAAAAAGTGATCTGGCAGGATTCCGTGTCCGGCCATGAGCGTTCGTTTCTGCAGCCCATTTCCGTGGCGATCGCCTGCGTCGTTTTTATCGCCCTGTTCCTGTTCATGGGCATTATGGACATCCGGCGAAGCGACCGTTCACTCACCGGGCTCATGGAAAACCAGGGCCTGGCTACGATAAGCGTTGTGCGGAAGATGGCGGAGGACAACCTGAAAACCCTGATTCAGGCTGCCCAGCATGAAAATGCACCCACCTTTACCCCTCTCCGGGAAGAATCTTTCTCTCCGGAAAACTGGCTGACCTCCGCCCTGGCCGTCATCGGTCGGGATGTGGATGAAAAGTGGCAGACGGATCAAATCAGCAACGAATATCTTCATGCCATTGCCGAACGGGAGAATCTCTGGCTGATTGCGGTCATCGACAAGGCGGGGAGCATCGTTTTTTCCGGCCAGTACGTCCAATCCCCTGTCAGCGGAAACGGCGAAAAGGATCGGTTTCCTGCCGTATCCAGCGGCGCCAATCTGATCTCTTCCCTTCAGCAGCAGAACATCAATTTTGTGGCCCTTCGGCGGGCGGATGACAGCGGCACGGTGGTGATCGCCCTGAAGAGGGACGCTATCCGCTACTGGGCACTGAGGGTTTCTGTTGAGAAGGCCATGGAAAAGCTTGGCGAGGGGCGTGAACTTCTCTATCTCGTGATCAGGGATCACGATGGAAAACTGCTTGGCCAGGCGGGAAAGCTTCCCGGCCCCTGGAAGAATCTGGACTCCGCCTTCCACAGCGTCTCCTCAGGCCGGAAAAGCATGGAAACGCGGAAGATGACCTTTGGAAAGCAGCCCATTCTCGATATTACCGCGCCCTTTCAGCTCAGCGACCGGGTGGGCGGCGTCGCCCGCATCGGCCTGAAAAGGGAAAGCGCCGAAAAAATCCTGTCTGAAAACCGCCGAAGCATGTTTCTTTCCCTGTTCTTTACGCTTGTCGTTGCGATCCTCGCCATGTGGCTGCTCTATCAGAACCAGAACCGCCACCTGGCCGGGATTATCGAAATGGAGCGGCGCCTGGAAAAGGCGGAGCGGCTGTCCTCCCTCGGCCAGTTGGCTGCCGGGGTGGCCCATGAAATCCGCAATCCCCTCAACGCCATCAGCATGGCCAGCCAGCGGCTCAAACGGGAATTCATGCCGGCGGATCCGGAGAAAGCGGCTGAGTTCCAGAATATGGCCGGCGTCATCCGGGATGAAATTCGGCGCTTGAACGGGATTATCGAAGAGTTTCTCACCTTTTCCAAGAGCCGCCGGCTGGAAATGCGCGATTACTCCATTACCGAAATCCTCCGGAAGATGACGGACCTGATCCGGGAGGAGGCCGCCTTCCGGGGAATTGTTCTGAAAACGGATTGGAGCGACGACCCTGAAATCATTCCCATGGATGTGGATAAGCTCCAGCAGGCGCTGTTCAACCTCGTGAAGAACGCCATGGAGTCGATCTCCGGAGAAGGCTCTATCGAGATTTCCCTCCATGCCGATGGCCGCAATTCCCGGATTATACGCATCTCCGATACGGGCTGCGGAATGACGGCGGAAGAGGTGGAAAAAATCTTCAACCCGGAATATACGACCAAGCAGAAGGGGCTGGGGCTCGGCCTGTCTCTTGCGCACGAGATCATCCGCGGACATGGCGGGGAGATCCGTGTCCTGAGCCGGGAAAAGGAAGGGACGACCTTTGAAGTGATTCTCCCGTCGGAAAGAACGACGGAGAATCCATCAAATGCCAGGACATAGAAGGGGCGGTATCGATTGCCATGAAGAGTCTGAATATCCTCGTCGTCGAGGACGGCCAGTCACAGCGGGAAATGCTCCGTGATTTCCTGCGCAAAGAAGGCCACACCGTTGAGGAAGCGGGCAGCGGAGAAGAAGCGCTGCAATCCATGACAACGGGGGCCTTTGACCTGGTCCTGCTGGATTATAAGATGCCCGGCATGGACGGGATGCAGGTCCTCCAGGAAGTCAAGCGGCTCAACCCGGAAACGGATGTGGTGATCATCACCGCCTACGGGACGATTGAAACGGCCGTGGACGCTATGAAGGCCGGCGCGGTGGACTACATCACCAAGCCCCTCGAATTTGATGAACTGCTGCTTCTTCTCGACCGGGTGGCGGAGCGGAGGACCCTGCTGCGGGAGAACGAGATCCTCCGCAGGCAGCTCAAGGAACAGGGAGTCACGACCGACTCGATCATTTACGGAAGCCAGAAAATGGCGGCCCTCACCAGCATGGCCGCCCGGGTCGCCTCGAGCCGTGCCACGATCCTTCTTCAGGGTGAGAGCGGCACAGGGAAGGAGCTGCTGGCCCGCCTGGTCCACCAGCTCAGTCCGCGGTCGTCAAAGCCCATCGTGACGGTCAACTGCGGCGCCCTTCCTGAAAGCCTCATTGAAAGCGAACTCTTCGGCCACGAAAAAGGGGCCTTCACCGGGGCGTCGGCCCGGCGGATCGGGAGGTTCGAAGAGGCGGACGGCGGCACCCTGTTCCTCGATGAAATCGGGGAATTGACGATGCCCGTTCAGGTCAAGCTTCTGCGCTTCCTCCAGGAGAGGGAATTCCAGCGCGTCGGGGGAAACACGAACATCCGCGCCGATGTCCGGATCATCAGCGCCACGAACCGCGATCTGGAGGGGATGGTCAAGGAGGGAACATTCCGTGAGGACCTTTTTTATCGGCTCAATGTGGTGGTCATGTCCATTCCGCCCCTCAGAGAGCGCCGGGAGGACATTCCCGCCCTCATCGATCACTTCCTGAAGCGCTTTGTCGCGGAAAACGGCAAGGACATCGTGGGCATCAGCAGCGAGGCCAGGGACCTTCTCATGAAATACGACTATCCCGGAAACGTCCGGGAGCTGGAAAACATCATCGAGCGGGCCGTGGTCATCGCCAGGAATGAAGTCCTTTCCCTGGAGGACCTGCCTTTCCGGGAAGAGGCGATGGCCGCCTCGTCCGGCGGAGGCATGCCGGAAGAGGGGGACGGCAGGCTCCGCAGCGCCATGGAACAGCTTGAAAGGCAGATGATCAAGGAGGCCATGGAGAAAACGGGCGACCACCAGACCAGGGCCGCGGAGATGCTGGGGCTGAGCGAACGGATGCTCCGCTATAAGCTGAAGAAGTACGGATTGAAATCCTGAACGGGCTCCCTTGCCCGGACCCGCAACAAAAGGCGGGTTTTTTATGAGAAACTTCCAGGCGGCAGTCCTTTCCGCCTTTGGAAATAACCGACGGCTTCCGGTACGATCCATAAAGGCCTGCCTATGGACCAAAGGCGCGAAGAAAGGGAAATGCCGCTCCTCACCCTTCGGGAGGTAACACTCCGGAGAAGGGACGTTCTGCTTCTGCCCGGTACATGCTGGGAAATCCGCACGGGCCAGAACTGGGCGATCCTCGGGGCGAACGGATCGGGGAAATCCGTTCTGGCGCGGGCGATCAAGGGAGATGTGCCGATCGTACGGGGGGAGCTGATCCGCCATGCACCGGAGGTGGCCGGGGAGAGGATCGGCTACCTGTCCTTTGAACTTCAGGAGGAAATCCTGCTGCGTGAAGCCCGGTTGGAGGATTTCCAGGCATTCAGCGGGAAGGCCTGTGGCCTGACCGCCGGAGAGGTGCTGGGAATCGGGGACATGGATGGGGCCTCTGTGGAACCCTTCGACGACCTCCTGGGTGTCCGCTGCCTGCTGGGCCGGAGCATCCGGGTTCTCTCCAACGGGGAGATCCGAAAAGTCCTGATCACCCGGGCCCTGCGTTCTCATCCGAAACTTCTGATCCTGGACGAGCCGTTTGCAGGTCTTGATGCGGCAAGCCGGGAATCCCTGGGCCGGGCGATCTCCGCGCTCATGTCAACGGGGACGCAGATCCTGCTGATCACACAGCGCCCGGAAGAAATTATCCCCGGCATATCCCACGTCCTGGTGATCCGGGACGGCCGTGTCGCCGGAGCGGGAAAGCGTGAAGAACTCGGTACGACGGAGAAGTTGAAGCTCTTTTCCGAAAGAGGAATCTCTCCGAGGTCCTTGCCCCGGCCGATCCCGACAGCGGCCCGCAAGGCGGAACCGGCTGCGGACATCCTGGTTGAGATGAGGAACGTTCATGTCGCTTTCGGCGAAGTTGTCGTCCTGGACCGGCTGAACTGGAGCGTCCGGCGTGGAGAGAACTGGGCCGTCGTCGGACCCAACGGCTCTGGAAAAACAACCCTGCTGGCCCTGATCACCGGGGATAACCTCCAGGTTTATGCCAACGAGGTCAGGCTCTTCGGCCACAAAAGAGGGGGCGGCGAGAGCATCTGGGAGATACGGCGGAGGATCGGCCTGGTTTCACCCGAGCTGCAGCTCCGCTACCGCAAACCCGTTGATGTCCGGGAGGTGCTCCTCTCCGGGCTTTTTGACTCCATCGGCCTGTACCGCAAGGTGGACGCGGAGCAGAAAGCCCTGGCCGACTCCTGGCTTGCCTGCATCGGCATGGAAGACCGGGCCGACAAGCCCTTCAACCAGCTCTCCTACGGGGAGAAGCGCCTGGTCCTTGTCGCACGGGCCATGATCAAATCCCCGGAGTTGCTCATCCTGGACGAACCCTGCCAGGGGCTGGATCCATCGAATCGGGACATGGTCCTGGCGCTGATGGAAGAGATCGGCCGACGGCACGTGACGGCAATGATCTATGTCACGCACCATGAAACGGAGATGATCCCCTGCATCCAGCATGTCCTCGATCTTGGTGGAAAGCGTTGAACGGGTGGCGCGAAGGGGAAAAGGGGCGATCGCGACCGGCCTTCCTCGCTAAAATCTTGAAACATCGGATCAGTTTTGATATCCTTCACGGTACAAATTCGTGCTTCCGTACCTTAATCGTTGAATAAGAAAGGACTTTTCTCATGTTTTATTCCCAGCGCGTCTTTTGCGGGCAGCTGACCCTGGAGGATGTGGGCCGCAGGGTGCTTCTTGCCGGATGGGTGGATGCATCCCGGGATCACGGGGGGTTGATTTTTATCCACCTTCGTGACCGGAGCGGCATTGTGCAGATCGTGTTCAGCCCGGAAGTCGCGCTCAGCGACGTCTGCCGGGGTGCGGCGGCGCTGCGTTCCGAATACTGCATCACCGTCAGCGGCGAGGTGAGAAAGAGGCTTGAAGGGACGGAAAATCCCCATATCGAAACGGGAAATCTCGAAGTGCTGGTCACGGAATTGACCGTGCTGTCGGAGTCGGATGCGCCGCCCTTTGCCGTTTCCGAAAAGGCCATGGTGGCGGGCGCCCAGTCAGCGGGTGCGGAAAGCGTGGCCGAGGATCTGCGCCTCCAGTACCGGTACCTGGATATCCGCCGCCCTTCGATGCGGGACAACCTGGTTGCAAGGCACCGCATCTTTCAATGCGTCCGGGAATTTCTCGATTCGCGGGGGTTCCTGGAAATTGAGACGCCGGTGCTGACCATGAGCACGCCCGAAGGCGCACGTGACTACCTGGTGCCGAGCCGCATCCATCCGAAGAATTTTTACGCGCTGCCCCAGTCGCCGCAGCTCTTCAAGCAACTCCTCATGATCGGCGGCATGGAGCGCTACTTTCAGCTGGCGCGCTGCTTCCGCGATGAAGACCTCCGCCCCAACCGGCAGCCGGAATTCACCCAGCTGGACATCGAAGCCTCTTTCATCGATGAGGAATTTCTCTATGATCTGATCGAAGAGCTGACCGTCCGGATGTTCGCCGTCGGCGGTATCGCCCTGGCCCGACCCTTCGCCCGCATGACCTATGCTCAAGCGATGGACTCAACGGGATCCGACCGGCCCGACCTGCGCTTCGGCCTTCGGTTTGTTGATGTGACGGATCTTTTTTCCTCAACGAATTATTCGATCTTCCGCCAGATTCTGCAGCGTGGCGGCTGCATCAAGGGCATCAACATCAAGGGCCAGTCCGAAAGGCTCAGCAAGAATGTCCTGCAGAACGAGTATGCCAGGGAGATCGTGCCGTCCTTCGGCGCCAAGGGCATGACCTGGATGCGCGCCGAAGGGGGTAAGCTTGAGTCCAATATTGTCCAGTTTTTCAGCACCGACGAGCTGGAGGCGTTGCGCAGGAGATTTGACGTTGAAGACGGGGACGTTCTGATCATGATTGCCGACCCCTCCTACCGCGTTGTGACATCCGTACTCGGCCAACTGCGCCTGCACCTGGCGAATCGGCTGGGGATCATCCCCGCCGGCAGCTTCTCTCCGGTCTGGATTACGGAGTTCCCCCTGTTTGAGGACGACGGGGAAGGGGGCGTCACCTCGAGCCACCATCCCTTCACCGCTCCGGAGCGCACCGATTTCGATCCGAAAAATGTTGAGGAGCTGTTGAAGCTGCGTTCACGGGCCTATGACCTCGTCATGAACGGCGAGGAGCTCGGCGGCGGCAGCATCCGCATCAGCGACCGCAGCCTGCAGAAAAAGATCTTTGCCGCCCTTGGGCTGAGTGAAGAAGAGACCAGGGAAAAATTCGGCTTTTTCCTGCGGGCCTTCGATTTCGGTCCGCCTCCCCACGGCGGCCTGGCGCTGGGCATGGACCGCACCGTGTCGATGATTCTGCAAACCCCGTCCATCCGCGAAGTGATCGCCTTTCCTAAAAACCGCCGTGCCGTCTGCCCTCTGACCGGTGCACCTTCTGCGGTCAAGAATGAACAGCTGGCTGAACTGGGGCTTCTGAATCTCGGAGGCCGGGATGTTCTGCCGGGAACAGCCGAAGGGGAAAACAGGATCGATCACCTGTCCTGGGTCTCGCGAATCGGCATTGCCGCGGAGGAGCGTCCGCAGTTGGAGAAGGTCCTGTCTCAGGCCGACGAGCTGGCGTCGCTTGCCGCTGACAAAGCGGGGGCTGAGGAGCCGATGGCGACCGTCGCCCCCGCAGCCAACCGTATGCGGCCGGGAACCGTCGAAGGGCAATCCGCTCTTTCCCGGGACCAGCTGCTCAAGAGCGCGCCGGCGGTCAAGGGGAATTACTTCAAGGTGGCCAGCATTCTGGAATAAGGGGAGACATTTGAATGGATTCAATATTTTTCTATCGCAGTCCTGAAAACAGCCTTTCCGGGGGCGGTCCGTTACAGGGGGTGAACATTGCGATTCAGCCGAACATTTCCGTGGCATCCTGGCCGACAGACGCAGGTTCAAAGGCCCTTGCCAATTTTACGGCGCTGGAGGACGCAACCCTTGTGCAGCGGCTCCGTCAGGCCGGGGCCTCGTTGTGCGGGTCAACGCGCATGAGCGAATTCGGCTTCGGCCTGGAGGGAAGCAGGGCCGGCGAGGCAATTTCCCGTAGGGAAGCCGATGCCGAGCTTGTGTTAGACCTGACGGGAGAGAGCCGCCTGGCCGCTTCGCGCGCAGCCTGCTGCGGTTTCAAACCGAGCTACGGCCTGGTGTCCCGCTTCGGTGTGGTCGGTTTGATCCCGTCCATGGAATGCTGCGGGCTCCTTTCCGGAAGCCTGGAGACTCTTCGGGAGATTCTCAAGGCCGTGGCCGGACCGGACGACAGGGATTTTTCCCTTCCCGGAGAGGAGATCCCGGATTTTTCCCCCCGGCCGGTGGACCCGCAGACGACGACCGTCGGCGTTCTTGCCGAAGCTCAGGGCGAATTGAACGGCGGGCATAAGGACGCCTTCAGCGCCTCCGTGGAAGATCTGAATCGGGCGGGCTTTGCCATACGGGAGATCTCCCTGCCGGAATTTCCCCTGTTTTCGCTTGTCCATAACATCGTCGGTTCCGTGGAAGCCTCTTCCTGTGCCGGGCGCTACGACTCGGTCCGTTACGGTCAGCGCATCCCGGGGGCCAGAAACTGGAACGAGATGTATCTCCTCTCACGCGGCGCGGCCTTTGGACCGCTGGTGAAGAGCTATCTGTTTCAGGGCGCCTTTTTCCAGTTTGAGCGCTACGACGCCTATGAAAACGCCTGCCGCATCCGCGCCCGTCTGGTCAAGGAGATGGCTGGAATTCTGTCGCAGGTGGACTTCCTGGTCCTGCCGGCTGTGAGCGGCGCCTCATCCGGTGACCCGGCGTCGATAACCGACCTCTACGCCCGGTTTTCCCTGACGGCTTTCGCCAATGTAACCGGTCAGCCCGTGTTGTACCTTCCATCGGCCACGGGCGAAGATCAGCCGGGGGTTCAACTGGTTGCCCCGAGGCTCAGCGACGCGCGTCTCCTCGACCTGGGCGGGCATCTTCTGACCATGGGCAAGGGAGGTAACTAGCAATGGAATTTGAAGCGGTCATCGGATTGGAAATTCATGTTGAACTCAATTGCGCAACGAAATTGTTCTGCGACTGCCCCAACCGCCCCGGCGACGAACCCAACACCAATATCTGCCCCACCTGCCTGTGGCTTCCCGGTGCCGTTCCCCGTCTGAGCCGTGAGGCCGTTGAAAAGGCTTCTCTTCTGTGCCTGGGGCTTGGGGCGGATCTTCAGCCCAGAAGCGCCTTTGACCAGAAGGTATACTACTATCCGGATCTTCCCAAGGGCTACCAGCTCTCCCAGGCGCATCTTCCCCTTTCGCGCGGCGGAACCGTCACCATCACGGACGAAGAAGGCAAACCCAGCAAACTTCGCATTCATCATATCCACATGGAGGAGGATGTCGCCAAGCTGGTCCATGAAATGGAAGGGCGGTCTCCCATCAGCCTGGTGGATTTCAACCGCGCCGGCGCGCCCCTGGTCGAGATCGTCACGGAACCGGACTTTCATACGCCCCATCAGGCGATGGAATTCCTCAAGGCGCTGCGCACACGGGTCCGTTATATCGGGTCTTCCGAGTGCAGCATGGAAAACGGCACGATGCGCGTCGATGCGAACATTTCCATCCGTCCCCGGGGGACGGGCCAGATGAACACCAAGGTGGAAGTGAAAAATATGAATTCCATCCGCCACGTGGGCGATGCCATCGCCTACGAGATCAGCCGCCAGAGTGCGGCCGTGCAGGCGGGAGAGGCGGTGACCCTCCACACCCGCCTCTGGGATCCGGAAAAGAAAGTCACCCTTGCGATGCGGGGGAAGTTTGAGGGCCCCTGCGTTCCGGACCCCACGGTGCCGGTCATTGAACTGTCAGGGGAATGGATCGAAGCGATGCGTTCGCGTCTTCCGGAAATGCCTGCCGAGCGGGCCGAGCGTTTTGTTGCGCAGTACGGCCTCACCGGAGAAGAGGCGACCTTCATGAGTTCGGACCCGGAGGTTTCAAACTACTTCGACGCGTTGATCGATCAAGGAATCGCGCCGCGCACGGCCATGCACTGGCTGACTACACAGCTGGCGCCCGCCGTCAGAGAGCGGTGTCAGGAGCTGGCCGGTACGCCGGTGACGCCGGCCCGCTTTGCCGCGCTGCTCAACATGCTCTCCAGGGATGAAATCAACGCCAACGCCGCACGGGAGGTGCTTGTCCGCCTCTTCGACGGCGATGAAGCGCCGGAAGAAATCGTGGGGGCCCTTGGATTCCGGCAGGTATCCGATCCAAACGCCTTGGACGCCATGATCGACGGGGTGCTGGAGGAACAGGCGGAGGCTGTTGCCGATTTCCGGCGCGGACAGGGCAAAGCCATGGGATTTCTCATCGGTCGGGTGATGCAGGCCTCGGGCGGGAAGGCCAATCCGAAGATCATACGGGAGTTGCTTGCCAAAAAACTGGGTGCCGCCTCATAGGCGG
This sequence comes from Syntrophus sp. PtaU1.Bin005, assembly GCA_002067745.1. Classification (GTDB taxonomy): domain Bacteria; phylum Desulfobacterota; class Syntrophia; order Syntrophales; family Syntrophaceae; genus Syntrophus; species Syntrophus buswellii. The sequence continues at coordinate 49,121 of MVRU01000007.1, read as the reverse complement.
CAGGTCCCCATCGTGACGGACCCTTCGGCCGCGGCGGAATATTCCGGCAAAGGAGCAGATCCATGAGAAATCACCTCACGTTTTACGTGGCCGGCCGGTGGGTTGAGCCGAGCGGACACCGCACCTTCGACGTCGTCAACCCTGCAACAGAAGAGATTGCCGGCCGAATTCGTCTCGGGGAGAAAGAAGATGTCGATCGCGCCGTTTCTGCGGCCCGCAAGGCGTTTGTGAGCTATTCCCGTACGCCGCGGGAGGAGAGGCTGGCCCTGCTGGAGCGGATCGTTGACGGCATTCAGCAGCGTTATGACGAATTATGCGAGGCCGTCAGCGAGGAGATGGGTGCGTTGAAATGGGTCTCACGGCAGGCGCACATCGCCGGGGCTCTACACCATGCCCGGATCGCCGTGGAGACGCTCAGGACCTTTGAATTCGACAGGCTGCGGGGCACCACCCTGGTGCGACTGACCCCGATCGGTGTCTGCGGCCTGATCACCCCGTGGAACTGGCCTGCCGTGACGGTTATGACAAAGGTGCTTCCGGCGCTTGCAACGGGCTGTTCCGTCATATTGAAGCCGTCGGAATATTCGCCCTTCTCCGCTCAGGTTATCGCCGAGCTGCTGCACAATGCCGGGGTCCCCCCCGGCGTGTTCAACATGATTTACGGCGATGGTCCAACAGTCGGTACGGCTCTCTCCAGTCATCCCGGCATCGATATGGTCTCCATCACCGGATCGACCCGGGCCGGCGTCGACGTGGCGCGCAACGCAGCCGACACCGTGAAACGGGTCCATCAGGAGCTCGGCGGCAAGAGCCCGAACATTCTCCTGCCGTCTGCGGATTTTCCCGGCGCCGTGGAGCGTGGTGTGAGGGGGCTGATGTTCAATGCCGGCCAGACCTGCTCGGCCCCGTCTCGCATGATCGTGCCGAATGACCGCATGGAAGAGGTGAAAGAGGCCGCCAGGGAGGCGGTGGAGAAGCTTCAGCCCGGCCCGCCGGACAGCAGGGCCTTCATGGGGCCGGTGGTCAATGGAAATCAGTATGAGCGGATCCAGGCGTACATCGAGAAAGGCATTGCCGAAGGGGCGACCGTCGTGGCGGGCGGGCCGGGACGGGTCAAAGGGTTCGACAGGGGTTATTATGTGAAGCCGACGGTTTTTGCCGACACATCACCGGAAATGACCATCGTGCGCGAGGAGATCTTCGGGCCGGTGCTGGTCATCCAGGGGTACGACACGGTCGAGCAGGCCATTGAACTGGCCAGTGACACGGAGTACGGATTGGCCGCCTACATCCAGGGAGGGGATATGGATGAGCTGCGCGTCCTTGCCGACCGCATTCCCGCCGGACAGGTCACCCTCAACGGCTCGGGGCTGGACCTCATGGATCTGGCGGCGCCCTTCGGCGGTTTCAAGCGGTCGGGAAACGGCCGCGAATGCGGCGACTTCGGCTTCGAGGCGTTTCTCGAGCCCAAGGCCCTGATCGGCTTCCGTCGAGAAGGTGTAAGCGTCGGAAAGGCGTAAATTTTTATTGAGGAGGATAGTCATGGCAAACAGAACCGTAATCGGGATTCTCGTTACAAACCGCGTTGCGAACGCACAGCAGGTTCAGAAAGTGCTCACCGAATATGGATGCAGCATCAAGACAAGACTCGGTCTCCATGAAGTGGACGAAAAGACGTGTTCAACCTCCGGACTGCTTCTTCTTGAACTTTTCGGGGATGAAGGCGCCTGTAATGATCTCGAAAAGAATCTGAGGGCGGTCCCGGGACTGCAGGTCCAGAAGATGGTTTTTGAATCCTGATACCCGATGGACGCCGATCCGCTGCGTCCCCCCACCCGTGGGGGGGCGCCTTTTCCCCGATAGCCCTGCTCACTGTTCCGCCCCCTACCACCAGTTCCTTTTGCGGAAATACAGCAGCATTCCTGCCGCAGTGGCCAGCAGAAAAACCCAGACCATGGCGTAGCCCCAGCGCCACTCCAACTCGGGCATATACTTGAAGTTCATCCCGTAAATTCCTGCAATGAAGGTCAGAGGCATAAAGAGCGTCGCGATGACGGTCAGGACCTTCATAATTTCGTTCATCCGGTTGCTGATGCTGGACAGATAAATGTCCAGAATACCGGACAGCATGTCCCGGTAGGTTTCCAGGGTGTCGATGATGTGGATGGTGTGATCATAAATGTCCCGGAAATAAAGCATGGAGGACTTGCTGATGAGGGGAGATTCGGAGCGCTCCAGGCTGGTGATCATTTCCCGCAGGGGCCAGAGGGATTTTCTCAGAAGGATCATTTCCTTCTTTAATCCCTGAAGGGCATTGAGGAATCCCGCCGAAGGGGTTGTTACCAGTTCTTCTTCCAACTGTTCGATTCTCTCGCCCATATGTTCGAGGATCAGGAAGTAGTGATCCACCACGGCGTCTACGAGGGCGTGGGCCAGGTAATCTGCGGCGCTCTTTCTCAGCCGTCCGTTGACGCTGCGGAGTCGTTCCCGGATCGCTTCAAAGGTGTCGGTTTCTTTTTCCTCGAAGGAAAGGACGAAATTGGAGCCGAACAGGATGCTGATCTGCTCCGACTGGAGGCCCTCCCTGCTGGAGCCGGCATTGTAAAACATCTTCAGCACAATAAAGAGGTAGTCCCCGTAATCTTCCGTCTTCGGCCGCTGGTCCGTATTCAGAATGTCCTCCAGGGTGAGGGGATGGAGGCCGAAGTGCAGGCCGAGTTCTTCCAGAACGGGGATTTCCGGCATGCCCTGAACATGGATCCAGGTTACGCCGGTTTTTCTGAGGAAGGTTGAACAACCGGCTATCTTGCGGATCTCCATTTCCTGAAGGGATTCTTCGTCATAATAGACCAGGAATATGTTGAACGTGTCTGTGAGCTTTTCCCCGACCTGAACGAGAGAGCCCGGTGGCAGGCCGACTTTGGCCGAGCGGGATTTTTTAGTTCGAGTCATGTTCCAGTTCCGCTTGAGAAGGTTCCCGGGAATGTGAGGAGGAGTCCGAAACGTTCCTGGTCAGTCTTACCGTGACCGTCACTTTGGGCGTTTTGCCGTCTTCCATGTGAACATCCGCCGGCAAAACAAGTTTGGCGTCGAAGATCTGCAAATCTGCCGTAGGCTGGACCTGGATCGGCTCCGTCTTGATTCGAAGCCGCTTGGACCGCAGCCTGTCGGGAAAGAGGATCCTGACGAAGGGTGGGGAGATCAGCGTCCGCTGGAGCGTCCAGCCGGGAGGGGGTGAGTTGATGACGGCCTCGATGGGCACATCGGCCTCAACAACCCGTGATACCGTTATCGCTATGTGCTCCGGCTTGATGTTGTTGACCGTCAGGCCGATCGGCAGGGTGACCATGCTCCCGGTCAGGGGTATGTCGTGTCGGCCGGTTTCGATGTTATCAAGATCAATTGAAACCCGAAGCTTGTTCGGGCTCAGGAGCCGGAACGTCTGGGAAGATCCCGTCAGGGAAACCATGGCTTCGGTTGTGCGGGAGCCTTCCAGGATGCGGTCGGGCGCGAGATTGACATACTCGATGGGTACGGAATAATCCCTTCGGACCGAATCCCTTTGGTAACCGAAGGAAAGCCAGAAAATAAAGGCAAGCGCGAAGGCAACGGCTTTTTCCTTGGGGTTCTTCTTCAGCCAGGCCAGGAACGGGTGATGGGGCCGGGCGGGTGCGTTTTGAGCGTAGAAATTTTCGAGAATGTTTCTCAGCTCCGCCGCATTGTCAACCCCGGTTAATTTCTCTCTCCGGGCAACGGACACGACGCCCCGTTCCTCTGAAACGACGACGCAAAGGGCATCGGAACGTTCAGACAGGCCGATGGCGGCCGTGTGTCGCAGTCCGTAGCGGCGCTTGGGGTGGATGTTGCTTGTCAGGGGGAGATGGCAGCCGAACTGTTCGACGCGATTGTCGCGAATCACAACCGCTCCGTCATGCCCCCTGGAATGAGGGTCAAAAATGCTGTCGAGGAGTGTTTCGCTGAGCAGGCCATCCAGGCGGACGCCCCCGGTGAGATGCCTGTCCAGGGGATCCTTGCCGGCGATGACGATCAGGGCGCCGATGCGCTGGCGGGCGAGATTGTCTGCGGTATAGGCGATGACCTCCGCCGGTGACGTCGCGCCGGCTTTTTCTCGAAGATTGATTTTAAAGCGTCCCCAGAGGGCAAGACGTTCGAAGAAACGGCGCAGGTCTTCCTGGAAGATGACGACAAGGACGAAGAGCAGGCTGGCAAAAAACCCCTGGAGAACGAGCGTGGTGAGGTAGAGCTGGAAAAGGCGGGCCAGCATGTAGATGACGCCGAGGACACCGATACCTAAGAGGACGAATCGCGACGCCCGATCCTTGAACCAGACCAGCAACGCAGAGATCATGATGGCGATGATCGCGATGTCAAGGACATCCTGAATCTGAATACTTTTGAGCATCGACCAGATGCGAGACAGCATAGTAACCTTCTTTTCGTTCCGAGAGTCCGGCAAACTTCCAGGTGCATTCTTTAGGAGGTTTCTTTATATGAAAAGCTTCCGGATCGTGTCAAGAACATACTGAATTATCGAAAGAATTCTTCAGCAGGCCTGCAGGAATGACCAAAGGGGAATTTTAGGGAACAGAGAAAATTGTCCTTGACAAAAGTTCAGCATTCCTGATACAAAGCAACCACATTTAGGAATTGAAGGATTTCCGAAAGGGTTGAACAAGATGAATTCGAATCGATACGCTATGAACTGGTGGTGGCAGGCCTCAGAACAGGGGGTTGTCCGCCGGTAAGACGTTAAGACATAAAAACTGAAGCCGTGGAGACGCTCCCAGAGACCTCCGCGGCTTTTATTTTGTACGACAAGTCAGGGAAAAAGGCCGTGAAGGATTTCACGGCCTTTTTTATTTTCCGGGAGAAAAAGCAGATCATGTATGCACCGAATTATAAAACATTTGAAGAACTTGCAAAACAGGGGAACCTGGTGCCGCTTTACAGGGAAATTCTGGCGGATGTGGAAACGCCCGTTTCCGTATTCATGAAGCTGCGGGATTCCGCTTATGCCTTTCTGCTGGAGAGCGTGGAGGGAGGCGAGAAGTGGGGACGGTACACCTTTCTCGGAGCGGATCCCCGCCTGGTTTTCCGGATTTCAGGGGATGAAGTGGTCATCGAGGAAAAGGGGGAAACCTCCCGCCATGCCCATCAGGGCGATCCGCTCAGGTTCCTCAAGGAGATTCTCCGACGCTATTCCCCGGTTTCCGTGGAGGGGTTGCCGCGGTTTTACGGAGGCGCCGTCGGGTTTCTTGGATATGAGATGGTGAATTACTTCGAGCGGCTTCCCTGTGCCGGGGAGAATGATCTGCAGACGGAAGAGGCCGTATTCCTCGTGACGGACACGCTGATCCTCTTTGACCGCGTCCGCCATACGATCAAGGTGGTGGCCTGCGTCCATATCGATGGCGAACAGAGCCTGTCGTCACTTTACCTGGAGGCCACCCGGAAAATCGATGCCATGGTGGAGCTGCTGCAGGAGCCGGCTGTACCGGCGGGGTCATCGATCCCGGCTGCCTCATCCGCCGATTTCAGTTCGAACATGACGCCGGAGGCTTTCCGGGACAGCGTGGAGCGGGCAAAGGAATACATCCGGGCCGGCGATATCATCCAGGTTGTTCTATCTCATCGGTTAACCAGTGAAATCCATCCTGATCCGGTGGATCTATACCGGGCTCTCCGCTTTACCAATCCCTCTCCCTATCTCTTTTTCCTGAAGCTGGGCGATACGGTTCTGATCGGATCATCCCCCGAGGTCATGGTCCGCCTGGAAGAGGGGATTGTTGAGCTCAAGCCCATTGCCGGAACCAGGCCAAGGGGGGCGACGGAACAGGACGACCGGCGGCTGGCCGATGAGCTGCTGGAAGATCCCAAGGAAAGGGCCGAACATGTCATGCTCGTGGATCTGGGGAGGAACGACCTGGGGCGGATCGCCCGGACCGGAAGTGTTCAGATCACCCAATTGATGGTGATTGAGCGCTACTCGCACGTCATGCACATCGTTTCTTCTCTCCAGGCTCAGTTGGAAGAGGGCCTCGATGCCTTTGACGTACTGAAGGCCGTCTTTCCCGCCGGCACCCTGACCGGGGCTCCCAAGATCCGGGCCATGGAGATCATTGCGGAACTGGAGCCGGTCCGGAGGGGGCCCTATGGCGGAGCCGTCGGCTATTTCAGCTTTTCCGGAAACATGGATCTCTGCATTACCATCCGCACCATCCTGTTGAAGGAGGGAAAGATGCATATCCAGGCGGGAGCCGGCATTGTCGCCGATTCCGATCCCCGGACGGAATATCAGGAGACAGTCAACAAGGCGGCCGGCATGCGCCAGGCCGTGGAGCTGGTCCTGTCGGGATTTGAAATCCGCCAGAGCCCGTCGGACATCATAACCTAATAGATAATAAAAAAAAGAGAAGAAGAGGTCATGCCATGATTCTGATGATCGACAATTATGATTCCTTTACGTTTAATCTGGTTCAGTATCTGAGGCAGCTGGGCGAGGACGTGGAGGTCTATCGGAACGATCGGATTTCCCTGGAGAGCATTGAAAAAATGGAACCGGCGGCCATTTTCCTGTCGCCGGGGCCGGGCGCTCCGAAAGACGCGGGGGTAACGGCGGATGTGATCCGGGCCTTTTATCGGGAGATTCCCATCATGGGGGTCTGCCTCGGCCACCAGTCGATTGGATACGCCTTCGGTGCCGAGGTGGTCCGGGCCGGCCGGATCATGCACGGCAAAACCTCGGAGATCGTTCATGACGGTCAGACCCTCTTCAAGGGGCTTCCAAACCCCTTTCCGGCGGGACGGTATCATTCCCTGATCCTGGAAAGGGGGTCCCTTCCGGATTGTCTCCAAGTGACAGCAGAAACGGAAGGCGGCGAAATCATGGGCATCCGGCATCGGGAATATCCCGTGGAGGGGATACAGTTCCATCCTGAATCGATCCTTACCCCCAACGGCAAGCGCATTTTGAGAAATTTCCTGAAGCTCATCGCCTCAGGCAGGCAGGAGGCGCAGCGCTCCGAAGTCCTGAGGCCTTCAGCTCTCTGCGCCTGAGGGAGTTGGGTCGGATGCCGGGAGAAGAACATAACGATCAAATACCTTAAAAAAAAGGGAGGAGTTTTTCTATGATCAGAGAGTCCATTGCAAAGGTGGTTGAAGGCGTCAATCTCAGCGAATCGGAGATGACGTCAACGATGAACGAAATCATGGAGGGGGGGGCGACGGAAGCTCAGATCGGATCCTTCATGACGGCCCTGCGGATGAAGGGGGAAACCGTGGACGAAGTGACGGGGGCCGCACGGAGCATGCGGCAGAAGGCAACCCGCATCGACGCCCGGGCGCAGGTCATTGTGGATACCTGCGGTACGGGCGGCGACGGGATGAACACCTTCAACATCTCCACCACGGCGGCCTTTGTCGTGGCCGCAGCCGGGATCACCGTGGCCAAGCACGGAAACCGGGCCGTATCCAGCGCCTGCGGCAGCGCCGACGTGCTGGAGGCCCTGGGGGTCAACATCAGTGCCGGCGTGGAGATCGTGGAAGAGTGCGTCCAGCAGTTGGGGATCGGTTTTCTCTTTGCCCCAAAACTCCATGGCGCCATGAAGTATGCCATCGGACCCCGCCGGGAAATCGGAATACGCACGATTTTCAACATGCTGGGCCCCCTTACGAATCCGGCCGGAGCCAATGCCCAGCTCATCGGCGTCTATGATGCAAAACTGACGGAAATGTTTGCCGGCGTTCTGAAAAATCTGGGGGCGCGACGGGCCTTCGTCGTTCACGGTTCCGATGGCCTCGATGAGGCAACGGTCACGGGGCCGACGAGGGTGTCCCAGCTGAAGGATGGGCTGATCTCGACGTACAATATTGATCCGATGGATTTCTTCGGACGGACGTTCAGCCTGGAGGATATTGCCGGCGGCGATGCATCCGCCAATGCCAGGATTACGAGGGATGTGCTGACAGGAAAGGAGGGGGCCTGCCGGAGCATCGTTCTCCTCAACGCCGCGCTGGCCATCATGGCCGGAGAAAAGGCCGGAACAATCCCGGAAGGCCTTGCCGTTGCCGCCGACTGCATCGACAGTGGAAAAGCCGCGAAGAAACTCCAGGAACTCATCGAATTGAGCAACAGCTAGCCGAGATATCGTTTAAAAAACTCAGGTGAAGGCATGACGACGATATTGGATCAGATTTTTGAAGAGAAGCGAAGGGATGTCAATCAGCTCAAAATGACCCTTCCTGTTGACGAACTTCGGAAAATGGTGAAGGATGTTCCTTCGTGCGGGGATTTCAAAGGCGCCCTGGCCGGCCGGGAATGTGCCGTCATTGCCGAGGTGAAATTCCGTTCTCCCTCAAAGGGGCCGCTGAAGAAGGACCTCGACCCCGCCCTGATTGCGGAGAGCTACGAGCAAAACGGGGCGGCGGCCATCTCGGTTCTGACGGACCGGACCTTCTTCGGGGGTGAAAAGCTTAATCTGAACATCATCCGGCGCGTCGTGGCTCTGCCACTCCTGCGGAAAGACTTTATCCTGGATGCCTGGCAGATCTATGAATCCAGAATGCTCGGGGCCGACGCAATTCTCCTGATTGTCGCCATGCTTGGGGAGAACCAGCTGCAGGAGTATCTGGATCTGGCAAGCGCGCTGGGGATGGCGGCCCTGGTAGAGGTTCACGACCGGGGGGAGCTGGAGCGCGCCCTGGCGGCCGGTGCGGACATTGTCGGGATCAATAACCGGGACCTCAAGACCTTTGTGACCGATCTGAATACCAGCCTGGAGCTGATCGGCTTCATCCCGCGGGACCGGATCGCCGTAACGGAAAGCGGAATCCGCTCCCGGGAGGATATTGAGCGGTTGATGGCTGCCGGCATTGGCGCCTTTCTGATCGGGGAGACCCTGATGACGGCCCCCGATATCGGGAAGAAGTTGCGGGAGCTCCTTGGAAACGAGGGTGTGGCGCCGTGATGGAGATCAAGATCTGCGGAATGACCCGCCTGGGCGATGCCCTCGCCGCGGCGGAGAACGGCGCGAACGCCCTGGGATTCATCTTTTATCCCCGGAGCCCCCGCTATGTCTCTCCCGAAAAGGCGAGAGAACTGATTCGCCGGCTGCCGCCCGAGGTGATCCGCGTGGGGGTGTTCGTAAATGAACCCGTGGAGAGGGTGAAGGAAATACGGGCTTTCTGCGGCCTGGATCTTCTTCAGCTTCACGGGGATGAGAGTCCGGACTATTGCCGGCAGTTTCCTTCCTCGGTACTGATCCGGGCCGTTTCTCCGGAGAGCGAAGAGGACCTGCCCTCCCTTGAAACCTGGCCCTGCCGGGCGCTTCTCCTGGACAGGCGGGAAGGGGCCCTCTACGGGGGAACGGGGCGGCTTTCCAACTGGGAGCTGGCGGTACGAATCCGGAAGCGCTTTCCCCTGATCCTTTCCGGCGGCTTGAACCCCGGGAACATCGGGGAAGCGATTCGAAGGGTTGTTCCCCATGCCGTGGATGTCAACAGCGGAGTGGAATCCTCCCCCGGAATCAAGGATCCGGATAAAATCCGGGCCGTGATCGGAGAGGTCCTACGGACTTCGGCGGCAGGGGAAGAGAAACGCCCGGCGGGAGATGAGCGGGGAAATTACCGGATCTTTTCCCGCGCGCGGGACTGAGATACTGTAAGAACGGAAAGGTGAATAAAATGAAGGGTGCGTTACCGGATAAACGGGGGCATTTCGGAGTGTTCGGGGGCCGCTACGCCGCCGAGACCCTCATGCCGGCCCTGATCGAACTGGAGGCCGCCTACCGTCAGGCGCGGCGGGACATAAGCTTTCGAAGGGAATTTGCACGCTATTTAGAGGATTATTCAGGAAGAGCCACGCCTCTGTACTTTGCGGAGCGGCTTACGGAAGTCCTGGGCGGAGCGAAGGTCTATCTGAAGAGGGAGGACCTGAACCACACCGGTTCACATAAGATCAACAACACCCTGGGACAGGCGCTGCTGGCCCGTCGGCTGGGCAAAAGAAAGGTCATTGCGGAAACGGGAGCGGGTCAGCATGGGGTCGCCACGGCAACGGTGGCGGCGCTGTTTGGCATGGAATGCAAAATTTTCATGGGGAAGGAGGACATACGGAGGCAGGCGCCCAATGTCTTTCGCATGAAGATCCTCGGCGCCGAGGTGATCCCCGTCTCTTCGGGAACAGCAACCCTCAAGGACGCCATGAACGAGGCCATGCGCTACTGGGTATCCGCCGTCCGGGACACCTTTTACGTGATAGGGACGACGGCAGGGCCTCATCCCTATCCCATGATGGTCCGGGATTTTCAAAGCGTGATCGGGCGCGAGGCCAAGCGCCAGATCCTGAAAAAGGAGGGACGTCTGCCCGATATCCTCATCGCCTGCGTCGGGGGGGGGAGCAATGCCATGGGGCTCTTTTATCCCTTCCGCCACAATGAGGGCGTGGCCATGTACGGCGTCGAGGCCGCGGGCAAGGGGATGGATTCAACCCTCCATTCCGCGAGCATCAGCGGCGGCCGCGTGGGGGTGCTCCACGGGAACCGCACCTTTCTGCTTCAGGATGATCACGGCCAGATCCGGGACGCCTACTCCATCGCCGCCGGGCTGGATTATCCCGGCGTCGGCCCGGAGCACAGCTACTTTTCCGAAATCGGCCGGGCCTCCTATGTCACGGTGACGGACGAGGAGGCCGTGGAGGCCTTTCATGCCCTTTCCCGCTATGAAGGGATCATCCCCGCCATGGAGAGCGCCCATGCCGTCGCTTATGCGATGAAGCTCGTTCCCACGCTGAACCGGGATCACGTTGTCGTGGTGAATCTCTCCGGCCGGGGGGACAAGGACGCGGAAGAAATTGCCAGACGGATGGAGAAAGGAGGTGCGGTCGAGGAATGAGCCGAATTGGACAGGTGTTTCAAAAGCTCAAAGAGAGGGGAGAAAAGGCCCTGGTTGCCTATGTGACGGCCGGAGATCCCGACCTGGAAAAAACCCGGGAAATCATGATCGGATTGAAAGAGGCCGGAGTCGACATCCTTGAAATCGGGGTCCCCTTTTCCGACCCCACCGCGGACGGTCCCGTCATTCAGGAGGCGGCCCAGCGGGCCTTGAAAAAGGGAACGACGCTGGAGAACATTCTCGACATGATCGAAGACCTCAGGAAAACGGAAGATCTGCCGCCGGTGGTTCTCTTCGGCTATTACAATCCCGTTTATGCATACGGGATCGAGCGTTTCGCGGACAGGGCGAAGGCGGCCGGCGTTGATGGCCTGCTCGTGGTCGATCTTCCCCCGGAAGAAGCCGGTGAGCTCCGCCGGGAAACCGATTCCAGGGGGATGGATTTCATTTCCCTGATTGCGCCGACCACTTCGGCGGAGCGGATCGGCCTGATCGCCCGCCAGGGGCGGGGATTTCTCTATTACATCTCCATCACCGGGGTAACGGGAACGGCACGGCCGGACATGGAAAGCGTGACGCGGGACATTGCCCGGATTCGCGCCTGTACGGATCTGCCCCTGGTCGTTGGATTCGGCATCTCCACGCCGGAGCAGGCAGGGGCCTTTGGCCCCCTGGCGGACGGGATCGTCATCGGCAGCGCTTTTGTGCGCCTCATTGCCGAATTTGCCCACAGCCCCGACCTCGTGCCCCGGGTGTCGGCCCTGGCCCGGACAATCAAAGGGGCTATGAGGCAGGAAGGATATTCTTCTTGACAGAATGCCTGCTTTGTGTTTTGATCCCGCAGGTGTTTGGTTGTATCGGTAACGTGTACGGGATTGCCTTTCTGCACCTCTTTTTCCGATGAAGAGGATTTGGAGAGGAAGGAAGAGAAAACGGAAATGGACGGAAGACAAAGCACGATGAAATCCAATTACTTTAGCTATTATTATTGGTATTTTTATATGGAGATCTGTCCATTGTCTCGGGTGGGTTGAACTAACGAATAAAAACACCAAGCCATGGGCAGATCAGGAAGCGCCGCCCATGGCTTTCTTCTTTTATGGCCATGGTGGCAGCAGACACCATGGCCATTTCTGTTGGTGCCTTCCCCGGTGTAAATTGGGAAGGCCGGCAAAGGAGAAGAATCTCATGATTATCGTCATGAAAAGAAACGCAACGGAACGTCAGATTGATCATGTCGTGGACTGGGTTGAATCCATCGGCTACAGGGCTTATCCATCTCGAGGAACGGAACAGACCGTCGTCAAGGCCATCGGGGGAGAGCGGGGAGGTGAGGAGCTCAAGTACCTGGCGGCACTGTCCGGAGTGGACAAGGTCGTTCCCATCCGCAAGCCCTACAAGCTGAGCAGCCGGGAGGCGAAAGAGGAGGATACGGTCGTCCAGGTGGGAAATGTGAGCATTGGCGGCGGAAGCTTTACCGTCATGGCCGGTCCCTGCTCCGTGGAAAGCGAACAGCAGTTGCTCGAAAGCGCCTACATTGTCAAAAAGGCCGGGGCTTCCATTCTGCGCGGCGGCGCCTTCAAGCCGAGAACCTCCCCCTACAGCTTTCAGGGGTTGGAGGAGGATGGCCTGAAGCTGCTGGCAAAGGCCCGGGAAAAAACCGGCCTTCCTGTGGTGACGGAGATCGTCAATCCCGAGGATCTGGACCTTGTTGAATCCTACACCGACATTCTCCAGGTGGGGGCCCGCAATGTCCAGAACTTTGCCCTGCTGAAGAAAATCGGCCGTTCACGGGTCCCCGTTCTCCTGAAGAGGGGAATGATGACCACCATCGAGGAGCTTCTCATGTCGGCGGAGTACATCCTGTCGGCGGGAAACGACCAGGTGATCCTTTGTGAGCGCGGCATCCGGACCTTCGAAACGGCAACCCGCAATACCCTTGACATCAGTGCCGTGCCTGTACTGAAGGAGCTGACCCACCTGCCCGTCATCATCGATCCCAGTCACGCAACGGGCCACTGGAAATACGTCCTTCCCCTGGGCCGGGCGGCCCTGGCCGTCGGCGCCGACGGCCTGATTGTGGAGATGCACCCTCAGCCCGAAAAGGCCTTCTGCGACGGGGCGCAGTCCCTGAAACCCGAAACGTTTTACGAGCTGATGGATGAACTCAGGAGGATGGAATATGTCATGAGTGCGACAGCGAAGGTGCTGGTATGAACCGGATCAAGATCAATCTCGACAAGCGTCTCTCCGAGTCCCATGAAATCTGCATCGGCTATGATTTCCAGGATCGGATGGGTCTTCTCATCGCGAAAGACCATCCGGCGAACCGGTATGTCATCGTGACCGATTCCAATGTGTCGCAACTCTACGGAAGGACCTTTCTTGAAAAGCTCAAAGAATTGGGGCTCCCCGTGGAACTGCTGGAATTTCCCGCCGGCGAGGGTTCAAAAACCATGGAGACCGTCCTGGGACTGACAGCCAGGCTACTTGAGATGGGTGCGGACCGCCATTCGATGCTCATCGCGCTGGGCGGCGGTGTCGTTGGGGATCTGACGGGGTTCGTCGCTTCCATCTATATGCGCTCCGTTCCCTTCATCCAGATTCCAACGACGCTCATGGCCCAGGTGGACAGCAGCATCGGCGGAAAGACGGCGGTGAATCTCCCGCAGGGAAAAAACCTCCTGGGGACCTTCTATCAGCCGAAGCGGATATTTACTGATCTCAAATTTCTGGAAACCCTTTCCGATGAGGAATATCTCAACGGATTGGCGGAGATTGTCAAATACGGACTCATCGACGAACCGGGATTCTTTGAGCAGCTAGAGCGGGAAGTTCCCGCCCTGCGTGCAAGGAGCCTGGAGATCCTGGAGCCGGTCATCGAACGGTCCTGCCGGATCAAAAAGGGTGTTGTGGAGATTGATGAACAGGAATCGGGATTCCGGAGAATTCTGAACTTCGGCCACACCCTGGGGCATGCCCTGGAAGCCGCTTCTAAGTTCACCCTGCCTCACGGAAAGGCGGTTGCCCTGGGAATGACAGCCGCCTCACGGATTTCCGCCTGTTGCGGCTTTCTTCCGCCGGAGGAGAGGGAGCGGATCGAAGCCCTGATCCGGGACCTCGGCCTGCCCGTCCGGATTCCGTCAGACGTTGCCGGACCGGAAGTTTTGGGGCGTCTCGCCATGGACAAGAAGAAGGAGGGAAATGAACTGCCCTTTATCCTGTTGAAAAAAATCGGCATACCCTTTATGAGTAAGGACGTGGGGCTTTCCCTGCCGGAGAAGATCCTTGAGGAAATGGCGGCATGAGCGGGAAATCACTGGACGAACTGAGAAAATCCATTCAGAGTGCGGACACCCGGATTGTCGAGCTGCTTAATGAAAGGGCCGCGTTGGCCCTTGAAATCGGCAGGAAAAAAGCCGATCTGGGAATGGAAATATACGACCCCGTTCAGGAGGAGCAGGTATACGGCCGCCTTGTGCAGTACAATAAAGGCCCCATGCCGGCCTCCATTCTGTCAGCCATCTTCGGCCATGTGGTCGCCGCTTCCCGCTATCTGCAGAATACCCTGACCGCGGCGCTCCGCCCCCACGAGCGGGAGGGGCGGGGCCGGATCAGGGTCTGCATTCCCATTGTGGGCCCCGGAATGGACAAGGCGGCCCGGCAGATTCGTGACGCTGCACCGATGGCGGATTTGCTGGAGCTGAGGATGGACCTGATCAGCGGGGATCGTCTGCCTGAGTTGATCAGGGAAATCCGGAAGAATCCCTTTCCCGTAAAAATTGTGGTGACCTGCAGAAAGCCGGAAGAAAGCGGCCGCCGGCCGTCTGCAGAAAAAGATGAGAACGAAGAGGAACGGGTCTCCGTTCTGAAAAAGGCCATCCTGCTGGGTGCCGATTATGTGGATCTTGAACTCGGCACACAAGCTGCCTTGAGGGATTCGTTGAAAGAGCTCATCGCGGATTACCTGGGGCGGACGCAGCTCATCGTTTCCTGCCACAATTTTCAGGAGACTCCCTCTGACGCGGCCCTGGAGGACCTCTGGAAGTCCTGTCGGGAGGCGGGTGCCCGCGTCATCAAGATCGTGACCTTTGCCAGGACGATGACCGATAACCTGCGGATTCTGCGGCTCATTCCGTGGTCCCTGGGTAAAGGGCAGGAGATCGTCGCCTTTTCCATGGGGGACCAGGGAAAAATCAGCCGGATCATGGCCCCCATGCTGGGGGCGCATTTTACCTTCGCGTCGCTGGGGGAAGAAACCGCCACAGCGCCGGGACAATTGACTGCCGCAGAACTGTTCCGTATCCTTGAACTCCTGGGCCGAAAGGCATCCGGCGGCCTTTCCGGGACGGTGAGGTCACCGGAAGAGGAAAGGGGGGAACGGAGCCCAGGGGGAAGGGGCATGGAGCCCTTTTCAGAACGCGGCACCGGGGATGTCGAATCCAATGACTGATCAATTCCGCAGCCCCATTCTCCTTGCCCTCATCGGCCATCCGATAGGCCATAGCCTTTCGCCCCTCATGCATTCGGCCGCCCTGAAACTCCTGCGCCTTGCCGGCCGTTATGAGGCTTGGGACGTGTCCGACCTGAAGCAGGCCGTGGAAAAACTGAGACGGGAGGGATACCGGGGGGCCAGCGTAACCATTCCTTTCAAAAGGGATGTCATGGCCTTTCTCGACGATCTCGATGATCAGGCCCGTCGCATCGGAGCCGTGAACACGGTGTTCCTTCGAGAGGGGCGCCTGCAGGGCACAAACACCGATTGGGAGGGGCTGCTTCGGGCCCTGCGAAAGGTGACGGATCTTTTCGGAAAGCGGATCGTTGTTCTCGGAGCCGGAGGAACGGCACGGGCTGCCCTGTACGGCCTGCTTGCCGAGGGCGGGGTCCCTGTGGTGGTCAATCGGACGGAGAAGCAGGGGAGGGGGCTTGCCGAGGAGTTCGGCTGCCCTTTTTATCCTCTGGCGGAAATAGGGGACCTAGCAGGCGATATCCTGATCAATGCGACACCGGTCGGAATGGTCCCGGAGATCGATTTTTCACCCGTACCCGCCGCCGCGCTCCGCCGCTTCCGCCTTGTCGCCGACGTGATTTATAATCCCATGAAAACGCGGCTTCTCCGCGAAGCGGAAGAGGCGGGCTGCGCCGTTCTGTCGGGGATGGATATGTTTGTGGAACAGGGTGCGGCGCAGTTCCGGCTGTGGACCGGGCTGGAGCCCCCTGTGGACCGGATGCGGCAGGTTGTGAAGCAGGAGTTGGAAAGAAGGGAAGGGAAGCAGGCATGATCCCCATGGGCCGATCCGACCGGGAGGTAACCCTTGAGGTCCCCGGTTCAAAGAGCATCACCCAGCGCGCGTTGATTGCCGCTGCTCTCGCGAAAGGACCATCCCGGCTGCGCAATGCCCTGCTGGCCGACGATACCTTGTATCTCATCAAAGCCCTGGAGCTTCTTGGCGCTGAGATTGAGGTGGAGGAGGGTGAACTCCGGATTGGCGGGACAGGGGGAAAAATTTCCGTTCCGCCCGAGAGGATCTTCGTAGGAAACAACGGGACGGCGCTGCGGTTTCTGACCTCCCTGGTCTGCCTGGGAGAGGGCCGCTTTGTCCTGGATGGCTCGCCCCGTCTTCGCGAGAGGCCCGTTGAGCCGCTTCTTCGGGTTTTGCGCTCCATGGGGGTGTCCGTCGAAACGCCGGAAAATCCGGGATGCCCCCCGGTTCTGATCCAATCGCGCGGACTTCCGGGCGGGCAAGTCGTATTTGAGGATCTGGACAGCAGCCAGTATGTATCCTCGCTGCTCCTCAGCTCTCCCTACGCTGCACGCAATGTCGGGATTCAGCTTGCCGGCCGGACGGTCTCAGAACCTTACATCGCCATGACGCTCCAGGTGATGGAGCAGTTTGGCGTTGCCGTTGAAAAGCCAGCCGCCAACACCTTCTGCGTCCCGTCAGGCCAAGCCTATCGGGCCC
Organism: Syntrophus sp. PtaU1.Bin005; assembly: GCA_002067745.1. Classification (GTDB taxonomy): domain Bacteria; phylum Desulfobacterota; class Syntrophia; order Syntrophales; family Syntrophaceae; genus Syntrophus; species Syntrophus buswellii. Next base: position 32,247 of record MVRU01000007.1, on the reverse strand, counting down.
GCTCCTTCACCATCGAAGGGGATTATTCCAGCGCCTCATACTTCTTTCTGGCCGCGGCCCTGGGGCTGGCCCGGGTCCGGGTGCCGCACCTTACGGCTGCGAGCCTGCAGGGAGACGCACGCTTTTTGAAGATTCTCGAAGACCTGGGATGCACCGTGGCATGGAGGGACGGGGACGTAGAAGTCGCCTGCGGTCAGCTCCACGGCGGTGATATGGAGTTCCCCATGGGAGACATTCCCGACATGGTCCCTTCGCTGGCCGTCCTGGCGGCGTTCCGGCCTGGTCGCTCCGTCATCACGGAATCGGCCCACCTGCGCATCAAAGAAAGCAACCGCCTGGCGGCCCTTGCAGCAGAGCTGCATAAAATCGGCATTTCAGCGAGGGAAACACCGGATGGCCTGATCATCAACGGCGGGCGTCCCTGTGGAGGGGACATCGAGACTTACAACGACCACCGGATCGCCATGAGCTTTGCCGTCGCCGGCCTGGCCGTTCCGGGAATCAGGATTGCGGACCAGGACTGTGTCGGCAAATCCTTTCCCGGATTCTGGAACGAGTTGCAGAAGCTGTCACAGGGCGCGCCTGGAGGGGGAAAGAATGACCCGTGATGACCGAACCATCATCCTGATCGGATACCGCGGAACCGGCAAAACCTCTGTGGGCCGGGAACTGGCCCGGCGGCTGAACCGTCCTTTTTACGACACCGATGTCCTGGTTGAAGCGCGTGAAGGGCGATCCATCCGGGACATGGTGGAGCAGGAGGGCTGGACGTATTTCCGGGAGCGCGAAAAAGCCGCCCTTCGTTCCCTTCGTACCATGCACCGCTGTGTCGTAGCCACGGGGGGCGGCGCAGTCCTGGATCCGGACAATGCGCGATTGCTGATATCCATGGGTTGGATCGTTTTGCTGACGGCCCGGGAAGGGATCCTTGTCCGGCGGATTCTGCAGGATCCGGCCAGCCTTGAAAAGCGGCCGTCTTTTTCCGGGACGGAATCCGCTGAACAATCGATGGAGTCCATGATAGAGGAAACGAAGGAGATTCTGGCGCAGAGAATGCCTATCTATCGCTCTCTGGCCGATCTGGTCATCGACACCGCCAATGTGTCGCCGGGGGAGGTCGCGGATCGCATTCTCAGACATTTCTCCTTCGGGGAGTGAATGAGCGTTCCGCCTCGGATCCTGGAAATGGCTGACCGGTCCGGGGATGAACAGCCCAGAGGGCCACAGGCAGAGGAGAAGGGAAGGCAGCGATGTCAGGGAACACCATTGGAAGGGTCTTTCGGATAACCACCTGGGGGGAATCTCATGGAGCGGCTCTCGGCGCCGTTATCGATGGCTGCCCGCCGGGGCTTTCGCTCTCCCAAGGGCAGATCCAGGCCGTCCTCGACAGAAGAAAACCGGGCGGGCAACGTTTTGCCTCCCCCCGGCAGGAGGCGGATCGCGTGGAAATCCTCTCCGGCGTCTTTGAGGGAAAAACCACGGGGACGCCGATTGCGCTCCTCATTCGAAATCGCGATGCGGACAGCGGAGCCTATGAGCACCTGCGGTCCGTTTTTCGACCCGGGCATGGAGATTACACGTACTACAGAAAGTACGGACTCCGGGACCATCGCGGGGGAGGAAGGGCCTCTGGACGGGAAACGGCGGCCCGCGTGGCGGCCGGGGCTGTGGCTTCGCTGGTGACGGAAGCCGCGGGGATCCAGGTCCTGGCCTATACGGTGGCCCTGGGGGGCATTTGTATCTCCCGGGGCAGCCCGGGGAGGATCCGCAGGGAATCCCTTGAAAATTCCCTGTACTGCCCTGATCCGGAAGCTGCAGCCAGAATGCTGGATCGGCTGGCTGAGATCCGGCAGCAGGGGGATACCCTGGGAGGAATCGTCGAAATCGTGGTGCGGGGCTGTCCGGCAGGGCTGGGAGAGCCGGTTTTCGACAAGATGGATGCTGACCTGGCCAGTGCCCTCATGAGCATCGGAACCGTCAAAGGAGTGGAAATCGGAGCAGGGTTTTCCGTGGCGGACATGCTGGGATCGGAGAGCAACGATCCCCTGAGTCCCGGCGGATTCCTGTCCAACACCTCCGGCGGGATTCTGGCCGGGATTACCAGCGGAGAAGAAATCGTGATGCGGGTGGCCTGCAAGCCCATTCCGTCCATTTCCAGGTCACAGCAGACGATTGACGCGGAGGGCCATCCGACGACGCTCTCAATCGGTGGTCGACACGATGTCTGCGTGATCCCGCGAATCGTTCCCGTGTGTGAGGCCATGGTGCAGATCGTTCTGGCGGACCATCTGCTGCGGCAGAAGGCGGTGACGCCGTGACCGGGATAAAGTGAACGAAAGGCGGGCAGGATACATGGATATTGGTATTATTGGCGGCAAAGGGGACATGGGCAGGTGGTTTGAGAAATTTTTCAAAAGCCTGGGTTATTCGGTCTTGATCGCGGGAAGAAATGAAGGAACGATCCTGGCCGAGATGGGCAAACGGTGTTCCGTTGTGATCGTGAGCGTGCCCGTGGGTGTTACGACGGAGGTGATCGAACAGATCGGACCGCTCATGGCAAAAGATGCCCTGCTGATGGATATCACCTCCCTCAAGGCGGAGCCTGTAAAGGACATGCTGCGCTGCGCCGAATGCGATGTGATCGGATGCCATCCCCTCTTCGGCCCGGAAGTTCCTTCACTGGAGGGATATTCCTTCGTGATCTGCCCGGCCCGGTCCGGAAGCGGGAGATGGCTTGCCTGGCTGCGCACGCTTTTGAAGGACAATGGAGCGAGGATTGTAGAGACATCTCCGGAGGAGCATGATCGGTTCATGAGCATCATCCAGGGATTGAACCATTTCAACACCATGACCTTCGGCCTTGCCATGAATGCGATGGAGACGGATATCGAAACCCTGAAGCCCTACATGACACCGATATTTGAGGAGAAAATCAGGATTATCAAAGAAGTGTTCAGTCACAATGCCCGCATGTATTCGGAAATCCTCACCCGGAATCCCTATCTGCCCGCCATTCTGGACTCCTATGAACAAACCATGAAGGAATTGAAGAATCTCATTGAGAAACGCGATGCCCGGACCCTCCAGAAGCGACTTGAAACGGCAGGGAGCCGCTTCCCGGAAATGGTCAAAAGAAATCCGTCCTGAAAAAAGATCTCCGGGAGATACAAGATCGGGATCAAGGACGGCGCCTAGGCCGGAGGGGCTGTCCTTTTAAGGAATGATTCCAGAAGCTTTCCTTCCTGGAATTCGGGATTAATTTTCAAGGCCTCCTGAATGGCGCCCAGGGCTTCTTTCCAATCCTTCAGTTCAATATGGATCCGGGCAATGTTGTAATACAATCCTTCATCGTCGGATTGAAGGGCGAGGGCTTTCTTGAAGTCGTGAAGAGCGTCCCGATAACGCCCCTGCCGACGGTGTTCAATGCCTGACGTGTTGTAACATTGGAGAAGCCACCAGAGGATTTCATCGTTGCCGCCGATGATGTCTTTTGCGGTCTCATAATCATCGCTGTCGATGAAGCTTTTTGCTTCTTTTGCAAGATTCTCGATTCTGGATTCTTCAGGCTCGTCGGAAGGATCTGTCTCGTGATGGTTTTCGTTCGATCCGCCGGCCTGCTCTTCCATATACCCCTTTATTTCCTCATCCTTGATGATCAGCAGCTGCTTGACGAATTCCAGAGTCGTTGCGGCGTCGTTGTCACGGAACGCCACGGCACCGTACATCTCTGTAAAAGCCGGGGTATTCGATATGAGTGCCTGAAAATGATTGAACTTATCGTTCAGATCCTTTGAATCTGAGGGCAGCATTTTTGTCCTGAGCAGCGTTTCCAGAGACTCCTTGAATTTGACCAGTGAAGAATGCAGTTTGTTCTGCTGCAGCAGAACCCTGGCCTCGTTCAATTTTTTTTCGATTCGCCCCACTTCTTCCCTGTTGATGGTATTTTTCATTTGAATTCCCCGGAGGTGTTTTGTGATGCCTCAACAACACGGCTGTGAATATTTATGTATAGAGAATTGCAAGAAAAATTCCAGAAATAAAAAAAGTCTCCGTTCCGAGGAAAAAATATCATGAAATTCAAAATGGAAATGTCCCTAAAGATTTTCTTGTTTCTACCGATTCAATAGATGGGTCAACAGGAAATCAAAAGCAAGAGGTTGTATTATGCCGGTATCCGTTTATCAAGTTGACAGCGTCATTAAGGCTTACAATAAGCACGTCCGAACGAAAGTAGAAAACAGAAATCATGGTGCCGCCGATGCCGGTTCACACTATCGTGACTGCGTAACAATCTCTCCCTCGCCTGAAAACAAAGCGATCACCTTTGAAAAAATCTCTTATAACATCCGCGATATCATTGTAAAAAGTGCGTAATGGTCCAGAAGATCACAGCCCTTTGAAATGGACTCAACGTGCGCAGCAACCAACCGATTGACGAGACGACAGAAATCCTCCCTGGAGATATGGACAGTGCCGTTGAAATGCAAAATACCTTCATGAACCAGAAAAAAATTCTCGTTGTTGATGATTATCCCCACATTAGAGATTTAATTCGAGAAGCGTTGGAGACAGAGGGGCATTATGAAGTCAGCGAGGCGGAAAACGGGTTGGAGGCTCTGAATCTTCTCCGGCAAAAGACCTATGACATCGTTATCAGCGATGTGATGATGCCGATCATGGGCGGGCTTGATTTGCTGGAGAGCATTCAGGAGGTTCAGCCTACGGTCCTCACGATCATGATGACCGCCTATCCGGAGATCGAAACCTCTGTTTCCGCGATGAAAAAAGGTGCCGTTGACTTCATCCGGAAGCCGTTTCGTATCGATGAGCTGCTCTTTAAAGTCGATGTATCCCTGCGGCAGAGGGAGGCTTTGTCCGCCCAGGAACTGGAAAGGAATTCCAGAACCCGCCGGCTGCAGGGTCATTGCGAGGATTTATCGCTTCGAAACTACATTTACGACACTATCGAAAACTCCTTCGGTGACAATGACTATATCTTTGAAGATGTCGTTGAACTGGCCATGAAGGTCGTCGGGGGCAGGGATTGCGAGCTGCTGCTCTATGATGTCGAGGAGCGCCGGTTTCATCCCCACATCATCAAGGGGATAAATTCTGAGACTTACAGCACAAAAATCTTCCCGCAGATCGAAGGTGCGCTGGAGAAGGCGGCCCACAGCCGCGAAGCCATGATCATCACCTCGGACGAATGTTCTGAGGCATTTCCCTCCGTGATCTGTGCGCCTTTAATGATCAGAAACCAGGTTTTCGGGGTACTGACGATCCGGAAAAAGGAACGGGGGATCGCCTTCTCAAAGAGGGAACTGGATTATATCCAGACTTTGACCAAAAGGGCGTCCCTGAATGTTGAAAACAAGGTGTTGTACGAAAGTCTCTATCGCAATCTCATCGACACGTTTAAATCCCTTGTGGCTTCGATACAGGTTCGCGACTCCTATACGGAGGAGCACTCCTACCGGGTCATGGATAAAGTCATCACCATGGCAAAGCATATGGGGCGTTCCAATGAGGAGGTTGAAAGTGTCCGGATTGCGGGCATGCTGCACGATATCGGCAAGATTGCCATACCGGACAGAATCCTCCTGAAGCCTGACCGGCTTACCGAGTATGAATATAAAGTCATTCAAAGCCATCCGGGGATCGGGGAAAGCATCCTGAAGTCGGTCATGCTTCTGGACCGGGAAAGGGAAATCATTCTGCACCATCACGAGCGGTACGACGGCAAGGGGTATCCTCACGGGCTCTCAGGAGACAAAATTCCGCTTTTGTCCCGATTGCTGGCCATTGCCGATTCATTTGACGCAATGACCAGCAATCGGCCTTATCGAAAGTCCATGTCCGTGGATCGCGCGATTCAGGAACTCAAGAAGAACAGTGGAAAGCAGTTTGACGGCACTCTTGTTGAATGCTTTTTGCAAAGCCTGTAAGCATTGATGAATCCATTCCAACATGAAACTTCGAAACGAGGCATCGATCCAGTTTATGACAACACCGTATTCCATGATGGAGATCGCGCAACGGAATCAGGCCCTTCTGCGGAATCTTCAAAAAGAGCAGGCCGGCAGCCAGGACCAAGACGGTGAGGATTCCGGTACTGTGTTCCGCGGGATGCTTGACGAGGCCGCACGTTCCTCGCCGGCCGCTCAGCCCGTTTCAGAAGATTCGCCACCGTCCTCCAAGGCGGCGATTGAATTGCTGCTGAAGCGTATTGAACTCAGAATGAACGGTCATCTGTTAAGGATTTTGTCAGGGGAAACAGAGACCGAAGGGGCGGCCCAGATCTTCGAGGAGGTGCGCTGCGTGCTTTCCGGTTATGTTCCGGAACCGGAGGGGAGCGAAGAAACGTCAATTCCCGTATCAAAGGAACAAAAGCCTGACACACCCTCTTCGAACGGCCACTACGATACCCTCATCCGGAAGGCTTCCGAAACCTATGGAGTGGATGCTGAGTTGATAAAAAGTGTCATCAAGGTGGAAAGCAATTTCAAGGCGGACAGTACCTCACCCAAGGGGGCCATGGGACTGATGCAGTTAATGCCGGCAACGGCGAGGGAACTCGGGGTGAAAGATTACTACAATCCCGAAGAAAACATCATGGGCGGTACGCGATACCTCAAGGGGCTTCTGGACCGTTATCAGGGCAATGTGAAACTCGCCCTTGCCGCCTATAACTGGGGAATGGGAAACGTCGAGAAAAACCCCGGGAAGATGCCACCGGAAACCCGGAATTACGTGGCCCGGGTCACGGCGAACTACTCCAGGGCAACGGAAGTGTAAATCAGACTGCGAAACCCACCTTCAGAGCTCACGCAACGTCTCCGATTTCCACCGATCCAGCGATGTCAGGGCGCGGAGGGCGTGGCAGGCGCCGCGCTCTCTTTTTTTCAATTTCTGAGGCAGGGCTGGAAATAATCCCCAATTGATGTTCATCGGCTGGAAATTCCGGCTCTCTGCGGACGTGATGTGGTTGACAAGCGCACCCATGGCGGTGACCGGCGGCGGCGGAGGGAAGGCCTTGCCGCGATGAAATGCGGACGCGCTCAATCCGGCGATCAGTCCCATGGCCGTGGATTCGATATATCCTTCAACGCCGGAGATCTGCCCGGCGAAGAAGATGTGCTCATTCTTTTTTAATTGAAGGGTTGGTTTCAACAGTGCCGGAGCATTGATAAAGGTGTTCCTGTGAATGCTCCCGTATCTCGCAAACTCCGCCTCTTCAAGGCCGGGGATCTTCCGGAATATCCGGCGCTGTTCCGGCCAGGTCAGCTTGGTCTGAAACCCGACGATGTTGAAAAGGGTCGCCTCCCGATTTTCCTGGCGGAGCTGTATCACGGCATAGGGGATTTTCCCTGTTTTCGGGTTGAGAATTCCCACCGGTTTCATGGGGCCGAAGACCAGCGTGGATATGCCTCTAGAGGCAATCACCTCGATGGGAAGGCAGCCGTCAAAATACTTCGGATCCTCGAAATCCCGAAGGGGTACGGTCTGTGCGCCCATCAGTTCCCGCCAGAAGTTTTCGTATTCCTCTTTTTCCATGGGGCAGTTCAGGTAGTCACCCTGTCCTGTGGAGTCATATCGAGAAGCTCTGAAAACCTTTTCGAGATCGATGGAATCTCCTTCAATGATCGGCGAAATCGCATCGTAAAAATAGAGATAGGAGCTGTCCGTGAGTCTGGCGATCTCCTGAGACAGGCCATCGGAAGTCAGCGGCCCCGTGGCGATGATCACAATGCCTTCAGAAGGGACTTCGATCATTTCTTTGCGGATGATCGTCAGGTTGGTAAAGCTGTTGAGGCGGTTTTCAATAACGCGGGAGAAGGCATGGCGATCAACAGCCAATGCCTTTCCGGCGGGAACGGAGGTTTCATCCGCCGCCTTCATGATCAGCGAGTCCATCCTGCGCATTTCTTCCTTCAGAAGACCTGCTGCATGATCCGACACGTTGGAGCGGAGCGAATTGCTGCAGACGAGCTCTGCGAGAGACCCGGACCGGTGGGCCGGAGAAAATTTTTCCGGCTTCATCTCATAAAGGACAACAGAATGCCCCCGGTTGAGGAGCTGCCAAGCCGCTTCACATCCCGCTAGACCTGCGCCGATAATGGTGACGGGGTCCTCTTCGTGCATGTCCTTCTTTTTAAAAATGCCCACTGAAATTACTGGTCCTTGTCCGTGTATCCGCACTCCTTGTTGGGACAGGCTTTGTAGGTTCCCTCGTTGCGGGAGTACTTTTCAACCAGAAAGGGGGAATGGCATCGGGGGCAGGATTCGGGCACGGGCCTGTCCCACAGGGCAAACGTGCAGTCGGGATAGTTGGAACATCCGAAGAAACTTCGTCCCTTCTTGGTCCGCTTTTCGATGATCTCGCCGTTGCAGCCTTCCTGTGGGCATTTGACCCCGAGGCTGATCGGCATGGTAACTTTGCAGTCAGGATAGCCGGAGCATCCCAGAAAACGGCCGAATCGGCCGAATTTGATCAACATGTTCTTGCCGCATTGCGGACAGAGGGTCTCTGTCATCTCCCCCCCGGGGCTCCTTTTTTCGGTGCCGTCGCCCTGGGGAATGTTCATGGTGTTCCTGCACTCGGGGTAGTTTGAACAGGCAAGGAATTTGCCGTTTCTTCCCCATTTGATGACCATGGGGCTCGAGCATTTGTCGCAGATCAGATCCGTCGGCGTCTCCTCCCGCTTGATGTTCCTCATTTCGATCTTGGCTTTGCTCAGATCCTCCTCAAAAGGGGCGTAAAATTCCTGCAGGGTATCGAGACGCTTCTGTTTTCCCTCTTCGATCAGGTCGAGCTGGTTTTCCATTGAAGCCGTAAAAGAAATATCCAGCACCTTGGGAAAGTTCTTGACGAGGAGTTCCGTGACGATCATTCCCAGTTCGGTGGGGTGAAACTTTCCCTGTTCCAGCCTTGCGTAATTCCGGTCCTGAATGGTGCTCAGAATGTTCGCATAGGTGCTGGGCCGCCCGATGCCTTTTTCTTCAAGCTCACGGACCAGTGAGGCTTCGGAAAACCGCGGCGGAGGTTGAGTAAATTTCTGGTCGGACTTGACCTTCAAAAGGGTAAGCTGTTCCCCTTCCTTGACATCGGGAAGAATGCCTTCCGCTTCCGCGTCCTCGGGTTGCTCCTTCTCCTCCTTTCCCTCGGTGTACACGATGGTGTAACCGGCGAATTTCAGAATCGCCCCCTGGGAGCGGAAGAGATAGGGATCGGCCGATACATGGATCGTTGTTTGATCGTAAAGGGCCGGGTTCATTTGACTTGCGACGAAGCGATTCCAGATCAGGGAGTATAGGCGGAATTGATCGGGCGTCAGAAATTTTTTGACATCCTGAGGCTTGTAATTCAGCGAGGCCGGCCGGATCGCTTCGTGGGCATCCTGGGTCTTTCCTTTATTTTTATAGGTATGTGCTTTTGAAGGCAGAAAAGCAGGGGCATAATTTTCCCGGATATAAGAGCGGACCTCCTGGAGGGCATCGTCGGCGATCCGCACGGAATCGGTCCTCATGTAGGTGATCAGTCCCACGGGCCCCTCTTCTCCCAGCTCAATCCCCTCATAAAGCTTCTGGGCCGTCATCATGGTTTTTTTGGCCGAAAAGCGAAGCAACCGGGATGCTTCCTGCTGCAGCTTGCTCGTCGTGAAGGGAGGCAGGGAGGCCTTCTTGACTTCTTTCTTCTCCAGCTTGCTGACGACAAACCGGGGAGGTGAAGACGGGTCGCCTCCCGCAGAAATCGGAGCGGACAAGAGCGTTACGATGCCCTCGGCCTGTGTCGAATTGGCGATTTTGGCCTTCCTGCCGTTGATCTTGACCAGTTTGGCTTCGAAGGGAGGAGGGTTCTCGCCTTTGAGTTGCACGGAGATGTTCCAGTACTCTTCGGGGTTGAATCCCTTGATTTCCTCTTCGCGATCACAGATCATCCGGACGGCGACGGACTGGACACGCCCCGCGCTGAGCCCCCTTTTTACCTTTTCCCACAGAATCGGACTGATCTGATAGCCGACCAGCCTGTCTAGAATGCGTCTTGTCTGCTGAGCTTCGTATTTGTTGAAATCCAGCTCTCCCGGGTGGCTTAGTGCGTCCAGAACGGTGTTTTTTGTGAGATCATTGAACAAAACACGATACACTTCCTTGTTCTTGGCCTTTAACTCCTCCGCGATGTGCCAGGCGATTGCCTCGCCTTCACGATCGGGATCAGGGGCAAGATAAATCCGGCTCGCATGTTTCGCCGCCTTTTTTAAATCGGCGATGACCTTTTTCTTGTCATCGAGGATGCTGTAAGTGGGCTGAAACTCGTTTTGCGGATCAATCCCGAGCGTCTTTTTGGGCAGATCCTTGATGTGCCCTTTCGAAGCCAGGACATCATAATCCGCTCCGAGATATTTTTTGATGGTTTTTACCTTCGTCGGCGATTCGACGATGATCAGGGAATCGGGCATGGAGTCTCCTTACGTTTATAAAGCTTTCCTGGCAACTGCAGAATGGCATCGTACAGTTCCAGATTTAAAAGGCAATTCATCGTTTCATTGACACTGAGTCCTGATTTAGCGATGATCGTGTCAATGTCAACGGTTCCGGATGCCAGGAGATTCAAAATCATTGTTTCATGTTCGCTGAATGAACGCTCTGATGAAGGATGGGAAACGGAAGTCTCCTGGTCCGGCTGCCTCATTTCCCGAAGATCCGTGCTCCCCTTTTTCTCGCCCGGGAGGAGCTCCCTTCGTGTTCGCCTTATCTGGGGCAGAATTTCTTCCAGAACGTCATCGACATTCTCGATCAATTTCGCCCCCTCCTTTATCAGCCTGTGGCTTCCACGCGATCCGTGAAAATCGATGCTTCCCGGAACCGCAAAAACCTCACGTCCCTGCTCCATGGCGATGCGCGCCGTGATCAGAGAGCCGCTGCGCTCGTTCGCTTCAACGACCACAACACCCAGGGACAGGCCGCTGATGATCCGGTTGCGCATGGGAAAATTCGGGGCGTTGGGTGGTGTGCCCGGGGCGTATTCGGAGATCACCGCGCCGTTTTCCGAAATTTTCTTATAAAGATCCTTGTTTTCAGGAGGATAAATTACATCCAGACCGCAGCCCAGAACCGCGATCGTTCTGCCCCTGCCGGCAAGCGCCCCTCTGTGGGCTGCAGAATCAATGCCCCTGGCCATTCCGCTGACGATGGTCATTCCATTCATGGCCAGCTCCCTGGCGAGCCTTTCCGTCGTATAGACACCATAGGTGCTTGCCATCCGTGATCCGACCATGGCAATATTCAGATCACCCTCTTCCAGTGTTCCTTTGACATAGAGGAGGGGGGGATAATCAAAAATGTTCTTCAGGATACCCGGATACTCTCTGTCATGTAAAGTCACCAGATGGATATGAAATTTTTTCAGCTCTTTCAACTCATTTTCAAGCTTCTGCCACTGATGAAACCCTTTGATCGCTGATGCCGTTTTGGGGCCGATACCCGGAATCCTCAGGAGTTCCGGATAGGCGGCCTGAAAGACGTGGTAGGGGGATGGAAAGAATCCAAGAAGGGACTTAAATGTAACGTTCCCGATGCCGCTTGCGGATCTCAAGGCCAGCCAATATAAGAGCTCATTGTTCTCCATGACTAAAGTTCTTCCGAACATCCAGATTCATGTGGTCAAGGCAAAAGAATCACTTCATGGATCGGAAAGCGGAGTGCCGCCGGAACAGGAGTTGAACAGAGCGAATGCTGCTGAACTCTGCGGATCCATGATCATGCCGGTGCAATATCCGTGCGCCATCGAATGAGCGGATAAAAGGCTTTGTACTTTATAGAATAATAGCATGGTGTCAAGTCTTTTTAGCAAGAAGACGAGGCAATGCATCCTGCTTCCGCTCCGGGATACATCGGACAGGCCGCCGGTGCGGCCAGCGGATCGGGGAAAAGAAATGATATGAAATTAAACATATAAAACTATGATATATTCGGCCTTGACAAAACAGGAAAAGCAGTTTAGATACTCACCTCCCTGATTGATGGATCGCATGTCTTCATGCGCCAGTAGCTCAGCTGGATAGAGCAACGGACTTCTAATCCGTAGGTCCCGGGTTCGAATCCCTGCTGGCGTACCATATTGTGTGGTGGGTGTAGCTCAAATGGTCAGAGTGCCGGGTTGTGGCCCCGGAGGTTGAGGGTTCAAGTCCCTTCACTCACCCCATATACAAATTCAGAATTCCAACCTGTCAAGATGAAGAGAAGCCCCTTGAAAAGGGCTTTTCTCGCACTCTGACTCCCCTGTCAATTGTTATAATCCCCATAACGTGTGCAGCCCTGCACTGACTGTTCTCCAGGTCTCCAGACCATCAGATTTCGTACACAGGGGATCTTCCGTGCGGGACTCGATTCTGTCTGTGGCGCTCTTTCTGAATTTTATCCGGGGAAAAAGAGCAACGCAGCGCCCCGGACGATGAAAACGTGTATCTCCCGCAGGAAAAAGCTCTCTTCATGCCTGCAGTTACAGGAGTTGCGACCTTTCTTTCAGGATAGAACCGGCCAGAATACGCTTGACATGGAAAATTCGTGCTTTTATAGTTCCATAAGGATCCGTGTGGCCGGATATTCCTGACGAACCCTCTGACAGGGAAAATCTTCCTGGAGGATCTCTTCTGGCAATGAAAAGAGCGCCCATCCCGCAAAGAAAACAGCAGTGGTCCGGCGACGGATGCTCACGGGCGTGGCAAACGCGGGAATCGAAGCCTCTAAAGAAACGGTGGCCATGGCAGACTGTGTTGCCTTCGGGTGCATCACTGGAAACGATGCAGTGAAAAAAGCTGCAACCGAAGGATACGGGATGGGACGCCCCTGCTGCTCCCGTCAACGGTCCATGAGGCCGTATCGAAGATTTTTCATATCCTGGCCTGAAGCGGGTAACCCCAGGCAGGAACAAAGTTGAACCGCTTCCTCATTACCTCGGAGATGCCATCCATGAAAACACAACGGAAGTCTCTGTCAGGAAGTATCAAGCCCTTTCTTTCTCTCACCATCCTATCCTTTATCGGTGTTTTTTGTTTCTTCGCCCTTTCTGGCGCCGCTTCCGGGATGCCGAAGCGCCTGTCCAATGTTCCGCCCGGAGACTGCCAGGCCTGCCATGGCGAGGAAAAAGTCCTTCCCGGGACCCACATGGACACAAGGAGCATGACGCTCAAGGGCTGCATGCCATGTCATGCAAGGGACAAGGTTTCCATTAAATCCAAGATGCCGACAAGTCATGTCCACATGCTTTCAGGCATTTCCTGCGAACAATGCCACGGCCCGAAAACCCCTTACGGAAAAATCGGTCAAGAGGTTTGCATCAAGTGTCACAGCAGGGAGGGGCTTGCAAAGGCGCCGGCCAGAGGGCCTTCGCTGCCGAACCCTCACAACTCGCATTTAGGCACTGACGTGGACTGTCTTCTCTGCCATTTCCAGCACAAAAAATCCGAGTTCATGTGCTCCAACTGCCACCAATTCGGCAATGTAACTCCATCGCCGCTGCTCCCCCTGAGCTTTGCCCCAAAGCCCGATGCGGGCAAGGCGGCGGAAAATCGAGGCAAAACCGCGACGGAAAAAGCTCCGGCCGCAGACGGCAAAAGCCCGAAGACCGCCGCACGACCACCCTCTTCTTCGGAAAAAGCCGCAACGGCAAAGGAGGCTGCAGGTCCGAGCTGTATCACCTGCCATTCCAAACCGGAATATCGCCAGTATTTTTCCCAGACAAAGCATGGGAAGCTCAGCTGCGCCGCCTGCCACAAGGGTGTAACAGATATCGCCAAGCACATGAAAAGGACTGAACCCGTCAAAACGGCCTCCTGCGCATCGTGCCACGGGGATATCTCGAAAACGGGATTCCATGCGACGGTCAAAAAATTTTCCTGCGTACAGTGCCATTCGGGAATCCATCCCAAGGAAGCACCCGGGAAAATGATTGTGAAGGCCAAAGTCGAAGCGCCGCCCCCCTTGTCGCTTGCAGCTTGCACCTCCTGCCATTCGGACTCCAAGTTCAAGGAGCATTTTGCCTCCACATCCCATGGGGTACTGGGCTGTGCCGCCTGTCATCAGGGCATCCAGGATCTGAATCGGCACATGTCCGGAAAGGAACCCCAAAAGTCGATTTCCTGCGCCGTCTGTCATCGGGACACGGACGGCTTATATTCCAAGAGCGCCCATGCCGTGAAGGCCAAACTCACCTGTCTCGATTGCCATACCGACATCCATCCTTCAGAATCCGCATCGGCGGGGAAGGACGAAGCTGCGGCAATGCAGACCTGCACGAAGTGCCATGACCAGAGCACATACCTGACAAAGGGTCATGGGGCCCGGCTTCTTGCCGGAAGTAAGGAGGCCGCTTCCTGCGGCGACTGTCACGGCGTTCATGACGTTCCCGTCTTTCCGGCGACGGCGGAAGGCCTGGCCGATAAGAGAGAACACTATACGAACCTGTGCGTTTCGTGTCACCGTGAGGGAGGCATTGCCGGCAAGTATGGGGCATTTCCCCATGCGGTGAGCGGCTATGGAGAGACGTATCATGGAAAAGCGAGACGGCTGGGAAGCTATGAAAAAGTGGCGGGCTGCCAGGACTGTCATACGGGGCACAACATTCTTCCGGCCGACCATCCCGATTCTGCCCTGCATCCCCGGGTGCTGGTCGGGACTTGCGGAAAGTGCCATTCTGATTTTCACCCCAGATTCGTTTCTTATGTACCGCACCCGGACCCCGGGAATCCCGAGAAGTTTCTTTCCCTTTACCTGACGGAGAAATTCATGATCGGCCTGTTGGTATCGGTCTTTGCCTTCTTCTGGGTTCATTCTCTTCTCTGGTGCCGTAAGGTTTATGTGGAGCAGAGCTGTCGTATCAAGGAAGGTCTGAACGTCGAGACGGCCGTGCCCGGAGATCTGGGCCGCCAGTACGTCAGGCGTTTTTCAACGCGGGATCGCTTGATGCACATTGTGCTGATCCTTTCATTCTTCGGTGTCGTGATTTCAGGATTTCCGTTGAAGTATCCCGATGCCGCATGGGCCAGGACCTTGGTCGGCCTCCTGGGAGGCGTGGAGAACGCAGGCACCGTGCACCGTGTCAGCGCGGTCGTCATGTGGCTGCTATTCCTCTATACCTGCTGGTTGTCCCTTAAATTCCTGTTTCCCGGCTTCAGGTTCGAGGGCTGGTTAGGAAGGCTCTTCGGCCCGGATTCTCTTTTCCCGCGCCTCAAAGACGTCCAGGATATCGGGGGGATGTTCAAATGGTTCTTCAACCGGGGCGAAAAGCCACAGTTCGATCGTTGGACGTACTGGGAAAAATTCGATTTCATGGCTGTTTTCTGGGGGATGTTCCTCATCGGGCTCTCCGGCATTATCATGTGGATACCGGAGCTTTCCTCCTATGTCATGCCGGGCTGGATGATCAACATCGTATCGTTGGCTCATTCAGAAGAGGCGTTCCTGGCGTCGGTCTTCATCTTCACCATTCACTTTTTCAATAACCACCTGATTCCGGACAAATTTCCCCTGGAGAAGAACATCTTCACGGGAAGCTACACCCTGGAGGCGCTCAGGAGAGAGCGGCCGCAGGAATACGAACGGATCCTTCGGGAAAACCGACTGGAGGAGGTTGCCTGCAAGGGGCCGGGAACGGGCATCCAGCTCTTTGCCGGCATATTCGGAATCGCAAGCGTTCTTCTTGGGCTGCTCTTGACGGTCCTCATTTTCTGGGCGGTGTTCACGTTGTGATGGGTGAGGATCAGAGAGGTACGCCAAGGGTCTGCAGTGGTGCACTTGCCGGGCGGCTGCCTGGCGGCGGAGGCGCCCGGAGCGCACCGTCGTGCGCAAAAATCCGCCGGCTGGACGGGAGGGTTGCTCTGTCCTTTTTTGACCGCAGGGGGATGACACGGCGGCCCTTCAGGGCTTCCATATAGAAAGACGGCGCCGTTCTTCTGTGCAAGGATCGCAGCGCCGTCCTGATGTTGAGGAATGCCCTGTGTTGAGGAAGGGCAACGTTCTTATTTCAAGATATTGTTTTTTAAACGCTCCTGGGTGGAACGGGGAAGGATGTCTTTCCAGGGGGCATCACGAGATCCCCTGAAGAGTTCTTTATCATCCATATCGTATTCAGAGCCATATAAAATACGGAATCTCGGGGATTTCGCGTCGATTTCCATCAAGGACAGCGTGTGAGAAAGCTTTTCATATCCTTCGACCGGCTCACCTTTATTTTTCAACCACTGAGCGTAATGCTTTTTCCCTTTATCGGAGAACACCACCTTGACCCACACCTGCATGATATCCTTCGTTTTTTGTTTCATGGTCGCCGGGTGATACAGGTAAATGTCCCCCTGATCGGACCTTCCATATTCCACCCAGTCCGATGAGCCGACCGCCGGGTCTGGAAGCAGAAGGAGGATCAGAAAAAAGGAGCAAATCATCGAGGGGATCGTCTTCATAGCCTTTCCTTTCCTTTCATTTCAAGTAGGTTCATCCAGGTGACTCAGCATCGACGGCTCCCTCGCCTGGAGAAGCGCTGATCTCCTGGAGGGAGATGCTCCGTCCCGGGGGCATCGACACGCGGGGAATGTCGGGATCCGGGGATTCCCCGCCGAAGGAAAAAAGGGGGGAGGGAACGACCGTCACCTTTTCCCCCCTTCGAGAAGTCAGACCCGAAGCCTGTTGCGTTTATTTTTTGGCTTCACCGGCCCCCATGATCTTCATGTCAAATTTGTGGCATTCCAGGCAATAGACCTTGGATTCCGCATGTCCTTTATGACAGACTGTACAGGCGATGTCTCCCAGATGCGACTTGTGGGGATTGCGGTCTTTAAACTCCTTCGGCTCCGTTTTCTGGGCAAGCCGGTCCATGGGACCATGACAGACAAGGCAGCGATCGTTCTCTACCGTGTCATCGGCTCTGGGCAATCCTTTGCCGTGGCATTGGGTACAACCGATCCCTGCCGCGGCATGCAGATGGTCCATATAGCCGGAGCCTGCCCAGGACTTGAATATGGTCCGCAAAAAATCCATGTCTTTCGCATCCGGTGCTCCCCAGGATCCCTCCCGGCCGATCAGCCCAAAGCTTTTGCCCGGCATCCATTCATGGCAGGCCGTGCAGTCCAGAGATCCCCTGGGGGGAAGATGGGCCATGTGCATCCGCGTCGCAAAGAGATTCTTCTCCGCCCTCCCCTCGAAATCACTCGGATGGCAGGGCATGCAGGAGGCCAGGCTGTTCTCTGCGACGGGCGGGTGTCCCTTGGGAAGAACGGAGGCCAGATCGGCATGGCAGGTCTTGCAGGAAACCGCTTCAGGTTTGGCCGCTTCGACACTCAAATCCCCCACCAGGACATAGGGCAGGAAGAACAGCGATGCAATCAAAAACGCTGGAAACAGTAATTTTTTCATACGTCACCTTCATTGATGTGAAGAAAAAGGAAAGTGGATGATGAAATAACCGCACCTACCTTCCGGTCATGTTCTCCTCTTCTCTTTTGCCGCATTGGTACCGGCCATCCGTCCAAAGGCAATGGCATCGGGAATCGCATTTCCACCCAGGCGGTTCGCGCCGTGCACTCCGCCGGTGACTTCTCCTGCCGCATAAAAACAGGGGATGACCTTTCCCCAGATATCAATGACCTGGGCATCCTTGTTGATGCGGAGCCCCCCCATGGTGTGATGCACAGCGGGCCATTGGGCTACGGCATAGAAGGGGCCTTCCGTCAGGGGAATCATCACCTTCGTGAACTGGCGGCCGAATTCGGGGTCTTTACCTTCGGCCATGTACCGATTGTGGTTCCTGATGGTTTCCCCCAGGCTGTCTGCCGGAATTCCCAGCTTTTGAGCCAGCTCCGTGATTGTCTCGGCTTTGATGAAGCGGCCTTTGGCGATTCCCTTTTCCACTTCCTCCTTTGTTCCCATTTTTGGAATCATCGCCTCGCAGAACAGAGAATAGGTCGGTTTCATCTTGGTTTTGATCTGGGCCATGGAAACAACGTCGCGGCGCTCCATTTCATTGACGAAACGCTTACCGAGCTTGTTCACGTAAACAATGCCGTAACCAGGGCCCCGGAAGGGATAGATGGCGGGGACATCGAGAATTCCCGTGTCGGGTGCCGCATAGGGGTACAACTGAATGAACGCAAGCTGAAGGGAATCAGCGCCGATGGCCTGGGCCATCCGGATGGTTTCCCCTGTTGCGCCGGGGTGATTCGTGCAGTTGTACTCGTCCAGAATGCCGGGATTGTATTCTCTCAACATCTTCTTGTCTCTGCCAAAGCCGCCGGAAGCCATGATCAGCGCCTTGCCGATCCGGATGTTAACCGTTTTTCTTCCCGTTACGACCTCCACGCCTTCGATGGGGCTCTGGGAATCGGCATCCCTTCTCCAAATCCAGGTTAATTTTGTGTTGAGGCGGATTTTAGCGCCGCGGCTCTCAGCGATTTTTTTCAGGGGTTCCGTGTAGCCCCGACCGACACCCTCGACGTTGGTGTGGGTTCGATAGGCGGAATGACCGCCCGTGCGGTTCAGGATATTCCTGAGCTTGCATCCCCCCTCCTCAATCATCCAGTTCAGGGCGGGTGTCGCCCCGTTGACGAAGACCTCGACCAGTTCAGGAAAACTGTAGAAGTCTCCACCCTTCAACGTATCGTTTTTGTGCAGTTCAACGCTGTCCTCTCCCAACTGCAGTTTTTCCCTTAAATGCAATTGGTCGTCCCAGGAATTGTACTCACCGCCGTTGATGATGGAATTCCCCCCGTAAGTCGGCATCTTTTCGAGGATGATGACCTTGGCGCCTCCGCCGGCCGCTTCCGCCGCCGCTGCGAGTCCAGCGAAGCCTGAACCGATCACGACAACATCCCACGTTTCATCCCATTTGGAGGGAAGCTTTTTGACGGCCGCTTCTGCCCTATCGGGTGCGGACATGTTGAGCGCCAGGCCGCCGCCCACCGCCACAGCGCCCATGGCGACAGCCCCCTTGAGGACCGATCGCCTGCTTACGCCGTTGCCTTCCATACTTTCCTTTTCTGGTTTCATAGTGTAACCTCCTTTCGTTAAACGATATTGAATTTACACAATGTCAAAAAAGAACCCCATTTTCCCTGTACAACGAATCCCCTGCTACAAGAAAGCCCCATTTCTATTCCCACCAGAAACAGGGCTTTCATAAGCTTTTCAAGGCGTCACCTTTTAACCAGGGTTCAAGCGGGTTGACAAGCCACCGACAACCTCATGGCTCTTACTTCGGCCCTTCATTCCATGAAAAGTCAAGGATACATCCTTTCAGGAAGATCCTTTCCCGTTTTGATCCTTGACAACATCAAGAACCTCATATATACGGTTCCCTTGTGTTTCCGGGTGCCCGTTCAAAGCCAGGACCCCCTGACGTTCAACAGGATCTCAAAACATGGGCTCTGAATGGGAAAAGTCCTGACTCGCTTATCCCGGAACAGAGACATGTGTAACCAACAAGCTTGCGCCCGTAGCTCAGCTGGATAGAGTCGCAGACTTCGAATCTGTTGGTCGTAGGTTCGAATCCTACCGGGCGCGCCATAATTCCGCATTGCGGCAAAGCACGTACCCAACAAAAAGTGACCTCTGAAAAATCGATGCTTTTCAGAGGTCATCGTGTCTTCAGCATCGAAACTTCAGCCCTTTCCCCTCTGCTGAAATCTTCTCCCTAAAAGCTGATTTTTAAAGAGCAAGCGGACTGTTCCGTTCATGGATCTGCGCCATGCCGGCAATTCTTCCTGACTAACGGTTTTTCGCATTCATCGGATCCCCCTTGTAGCCCAGGGCCTTCCAGTCAAGGCGGCCTTTCTCGCTATGGCAGTCAAGGCACTTGAGCGATTTCGCCTTGGGTACCACCATGTGATGGACCGGCCAGGCCATGTCGGTTTCCACGAAACCGTACTTGCCGCTGTAGGGCAGGCCGGCTGCCTTCATGCCGGAGGCGATGGCGGCGTTCCAGTCGTACTTCACCCAGTAGGCGTTGCTGTCCGGCGCACCGAAGACCTGTACAAAGGCGATCGTGTTGTTCCCGCTGTCGTAGGGCTGCTTTCCTTTCATGATCTTGAAGGGGTATATCCTTGCCTTGGGATCGTTTCGGCTGCCTATCGGGGTGGCGAGCCGGACCGGTTCGGCCGGGTTGATCTTTTCTCCCGCCAGGTAGCGATCAAAGGTTCCGTTAAACCACATGTAGGTGGGAACGACGTCCTTTTCCCATTTGAAGTCTCCCTTCATCCGGTCATAGGTCTTCTGGCCGTACTGGTCCTTCGGGGCGTCTTCAGGCTTAACCTCACGGCCCGCCGTGGACCAGTCCCACCAGACCTTGGTGGGCATGGACTTGGCAAACGTCGGAATGTGGCAGCTCTGGCAGGCCACCCTCTCGGTGTGCTTGTTGACCAGGGCGTTTTTATGAACGCTGCCCGTGTGGCAATCACTGCAGTCGATGTGGGTGGGGGCGGCATGGGAGATGGTAACGGAGGCGGCTTCGCCCTTCAGGAGGTGGTCCTTGGCCTGGTGGCATTCCTGGCACTCCATTTTCTTCGCACCACCCATGTGGATATCGATCTCCGGGGTCGGATTGATCAGGGATGTGTCCAGATCACCATGCTTTACATGGTCGCCCCCGCCTCCATAGAAATGGCAGGAGCCGCAAGTGGCCCGTGAGGTGGGGCCGACGGAATGGGCCACCTTGACGAGGTCGACGGGCAGCCACAGCTTTCCCTTGGGAAATTCTTTCTTTTCCCCTTCATAAACAGGATGGCCCGCACTGGTGGGGAATTTCTTGTACGTGCCCGTTGTATCGTGGCAGACCAGGCAATCGACATTTTCCGCCTTGGAAAAGTCGAAACTGGCATCCTTGAAGCCGTACCCGGCGTGACAGCTCGTACAGCGGGGCCAGTTTCCGGGAAGTCCCACGCAGAAGTTATTCAGGGCATTGACCTTGCCGATGTCGACCTTTCTGCCTTTTTTGTCGAACTGAACTTTGGACCATGTCCAATGAACGGTCTTCATAAAGTCCCTGGTTTCCTTCTCGTGGCATTCTATGCACCGCTTGGTGACCTCAGGGCCGTTCTTGAAAGGCCCTTTACCGACGAGGGCGCTGTGGTCCGCCTCGGCGACCGGCGACAAGGCAAGCAGCAACGTCACGACGGCCGTGGAAATGATTCCGAAAATCTTCATGCGAAGCCATCCTCCTTTCCATATATAGTAGTAATAGAAGAGATTATAAGGGAAATATCTGTGTATGCAAATGATAAATAACGTCTGCCCGGTGAGCTCTGTAACAATCAGGACCGCCCTTCCAGGATCGCAGAGGGGGGCGAAGCAGCCTTCATGCTGTTTATGTATTAGAAAATAAAGATGAATTTCGGTTGGAAGATCGGCCGCCGGGACGTATACCCTGGAGACGCGACGGCCGGAAATGCGGTGAAAAAATTTCCAATTCTTGTTTTACTCGAGCCGCTTTTCCCTCTTGCTTATTTTACGATGTTCCTATATTTTGCCCCCTCTGTTTTCGGGGGTCAACACAAAAAGAGTGTTCTGGAGAGCGTTTGGAAAGCCTGATTTTCCTGAGCGTAAAGGCGATGGGGTTATCAGCCGGACATCGTTCATCCTGCAATCGGATATAAAAAGAGGCCGTTGTGACGGATCTGAATCCCGTCAATCGAGCCTGAAGTTCCCCAGCGGCGGAATTTCATATCCCCGTCTGTCCGGATTCGAAGACGGTCTGAGGCTGAAACACCTTGCAGATAAAAATGTGTTGACTAACCATAAGGTGCATATTAGTAATTAAAAATATTCATAAATATTCGGGATCACAAGTTCGATTGGATAAGAAGAATCTCTATATTTCCACGATCGGCTGCCAGATGAACGTTCACGACTCTGAGCAGATGGCGGCGCTGATGGAAAAGGAAGGATACGTCTGTACGGATGACGTCGGCCAGGCGGATCTGATCCTTCTCAACACCTGCAGCATCCGGGAAAAAGCGGCCCAGAAGGTCATGAGCACACTGGGAAGATACCGGAGGCTGAAAACAAAAAAGGCGAGCCTGATCATCGGGGTGGGCGGCTGCGTCGCTCAACAGCTCGGCGAGCGGCTCTTGCTGAAAGTACCGGATCTCGATCTTGTTTTTGGCACACACAATATTCACAGGCTTCCGGAATTCATCTCCGAAATAGAAAAAACCGGAAAAAAGATCGTGGAAACGTCGCTTTCCGAAAAAACACCGTCCCTGGGAATCCTGACCCCGCCTCGGAAGAGCAAGGTGACGGCCTTTGTGACGATTATGCAGGGGTGCAACAACTTTTGCGCCTATTGTGTGGTTCCTTACCTGCGGGGGCGGGAGGAGAGCCGACCCTTGGAAGATATCCTGGAGGAGATTGCCGGTCTTGCCCGGTCCGGCGTGAAAGAAGTCACTCTCCTGGGGCAGAATGTCAACTCTTACGGCAGGTCGACGAAAGGGGCGACGGGTTTTGTCGAACTGCTCAGCGAAATTGAAAAGATTGAAGGGATAAAACGGATCCGCTTTACCACCTCACATCCCAAGGATATTTCGGATTCCCTTATTGAAGCCTTTTCTCAATTGGGCAAGCTGTGCAAGCACATTCATCTGCCTGTCCAGTCGGGCTCGGATCGCATCCTTTCCCTGATGAACAGGCGGTATACGAAAAACGACTATCTCGAAAAAGTGGAAAAGTTGAGAAGATCCTGCCCGGAAATCAGCATTTCTTCGGATGTGATCGTAGGATTTCCCGGTGAAACGGACGGGGATTTTCAAGAAACAATTGACATGATGGAAGAAATCAGATTTGATACTCTTTTTTCGTTCAAATACTCGGAACGGCAGGGAACGGCAGCCTTGAAAATGGAAGGAAAAGTCAGCGAGCCTCTTAAAAAGGAGCGGCTTCGGATCTTGCAGTCCCTTCAGGAGTTGCATACACTGGAGAAAAACAAGGCGATGGAGGGGCACATAGAACAAGTCCTGGTGGAGGGCTTCAGCAAGAATTGCCGGTCGGATGTCATGGGACGGACAAGTACGAATAAAATCGTAAATTTCACTGGTCACGGGGATCTGGTTGGAACGATTGTTCCTGTGCGCATCAAAGAAGCTTATCTGCATTCCCTCCGGGGAGAAATGCTCTGAAAGGAGATACCTTCGTGCAAATTGAAATGAAAGTATCCGGATTAACGATTGATCCGATTACAAACACCCCGATCGTCATCCTGAAGGATTTTCAGGAAAAAAAGGCCATCCCCATCTGGATCGGTATATTCGAAGCCAGCGCCATTGCGACGGAACTGGAGAAGATCAAATTTTCCCGCCCCATGACTCACGACCTGCTGCGGGATGTGCTGACGACCCTGGAAGCCGTGGTCACCCGGGTTGAAATACATGATGTCAGAAACAATACCTTTTACGCGAGCATTATCCTCACCAGGGACAACCAGGACTATACCGTGGATTCGCGGCCCAGTGACGCCATTGCCCTGGCTCTGCGGGTGAACGCGCCTATTTTTGTCCATGACAAGGTTATTGAAAAAGCGAGGAGTATCGACTTTGATCCGAACGCCAGTGATGTGGATGAGCTCAAGCAGGAAAAGATGAAGGAGTTTCTTGAAAATCTGTCCAATGACGATTTCGGCAAATATAAAATGTAATGTTTTTCTTTCCAGGGAGAAAATCCGGGAACGCTCCGTGAGGCGCTGAGAATGGATAAACGGATCGAGGGGTTTGATCGCTATATGGACCTGGAGAGAAACCTCTCGGCCCACACGCGGAGAAATTACCTGGATGATGTGAGGCAATTTAAAAGATATTTTCAGGAGAATTGCCCTGAGGCGCAGGTCTCATCGGCCGCTTCCTGGGATCAGGTGGATTATTTAACGGTGAGATCCTTTCTGGGGAGTCTCTTCCGGAACAAACTCAAAAAGGTGACGATCGCTCGAAAACTGGCGTCCCTGAGGGCATTTTTCAGATTTCTGGTGTCTTGCGGAGAGATCCGTCAAAATCCCTTGGAGGCCATTCAATCCCCACGGAGGGAGAAATACATCCCCTCCGTTCTTTCTGTCGATGAAGTCTTTGCCTTGCTGGATCTTCCCTTCAGCAGGGATCTCTTCGGCTTGCGGGATAAGGCCATCCTGGAGCTCTTCTACTCCAGCGGTATCCGCCTCAGTGAGCTGGCGGGGATCAATGAGGAGGATCTTGATTTGTCCCAAGGGCTTGTCAAGATCCGCGGGAAGGGGAGGAAAGAGCGGATTGTGCCCGTGGGAGGGACGGCCAAGGCGGCGCTTAAGAGTTACCTCGGGGAAAAGCAGGGGCAGAGGCCGGCGGAGGACCGGGGAGCCCCATTGCCTGTCCCTGTATTTGTCAACCGCCGGAGCGGACGATTGTCGACACGAAGCGTCGCCAGAATTTTGAGCAAGCATGTCTCCCGGAGCGGCATTCAAAAAAGGGTGAGCCCTCACATGCTCCGTCACAGTTTCGCCACGCACCTCATGGATGCGGGGGCGGATCTGCGGTCGATCCAGGAGCTCCTGGGCCATGAAAGTCTTTCGACGACGCAGAAATACACGGCGGTCAGTGTAAATCAGCTGATGGCCGTGTATGACAGGGCACATCCAAAAGCCCGGGGAGGTTGATGAGGACAGGATGGGAAAAATGAGAGGAACGACCATACTGGCGGTTCGGCACAAGGGCAAGGTGACTGTGGCCGGTGACGGGCAGGTCACTCTGGACATAACGGTCATGAAGCACGGAGCCAGGAAGGTGAGGAGGCTGTATCATGATGAAGTGATCGTCGGATTTGCCGGAACAACGGCCGACGCCTTCACCCTTTTCGACCGTTTCGATTCCAAGCTGGAGCAGTATAGCGGAAATCTGCTGCGGGCAGCGGTGGAACTCACAAAGGACTGGAGGACGGACCGGGTGCTTCGCCATCTTGAAGCCCTGATGATCGCCGTGAGCAAAGAGCATTTTCTCATCATCTCCGGAAATGGAGACGTTATCGAGTCCGACGATGACGTCATGGCGATCGGTTCAGGGGGACCCTACGCCCTGGCTGCAGCCCGCGCCATGGTCCGTTATACCGACTTGCCGGCAACGGATATTGCCCGGGAAGCGGTCAAGATCGCTTCCGAAATCTGCATCTATACAAACGACCGCATCACGGTGGAAGAGCTGGAGATCGAAGAGGATAACGAAGGAGAAGGAAAGAAGGCTCGCAAGACCAGGGCTCGGAGCTGAGAAGCTGCTGGAAGGAGACGCTGCATGTCATCAAATTCATTAACACCTGCGGAAATCGTTGAAAAGCTGGATCAGCACATCATTGGTCAGGATGATGCCAAGCGCGCGGTAGCCATTGCCTTGAGAAACCGCTGGCGGCGGCAGAATGTGCCCGACGAGCTCCGTGATGAAATCGCCCCCAAGAATATCATCATGATCGGACCCACGGGGGTGGGAAAAACGGAGATTGCCCGCAGGCTGGCCAAAATCGATAATTCCCCCTTCCTCAAGGTGGAGGCATCGAAGTTTACGGAAGTGGGATATGTCGGCCGGGACGTTGAATCCATGATCCGGGATCTCGTGGATCTGGCTGTGAACATGGTCAAAGCGGAAGAGCAGGAAAAGGTCGGCGCGAGGGCGGCTGAGATTGCCGAGGAACGGCTCCTGGATCTCCTGCTCCCTCCAAAACCGGTCGAGCGGAACGTTGAAGAGATGATGGGGAACCACACCCGGTTGACGGAGGAGAACGATAAGCCCCAGACCTATGATTCGACGCGAGAAAAATTGAGGCGTCTTCTCCATGAAGGCAAACTCGACAACCGCCACGTGGATCTCGAATTGACCGAATCGCGCAGCGGCCCGATGATTGAGGTCTTCTCCGCGTCGGGCATCGAGGACCTTGGCCTCAACTTGAAGGAAATGTTTGGGAATTTCCTGCCGCAGAAGAAAAAGATCAGCCGGGTAAACGTCTCCGAGGCCATGGAAATACTGAAGGAGGAAGAGGCGCAGCGCCTGGTCGACATGGACAAGGTGACCCGCAATGCGATTGAGCGAGTGGAGCAGTCGGGGATTATTTTTCTCGATGAAATCGACAAAGTCGTGGGAAGCGACACGCCCTCCGGGCCGGATGTTTCCCGGGAAGGGGTGCAGCGCGATCTCCTGCCCATTGTGGAGGGGTCGAATGTGAACAGCCGTTACGGCATGGTCAAAACCGACCATATCCTCTTCATTGCCGCGGGGGCCTTCAGCTCGTCAAAGCCCTCGGATCTGATCCCTGAACTTCAGGGGCGCTTCCCCATCCGTGTGGAGCTTGATTCCCTCGGGAAGGAGGAATTTATCCGCATCCTCCAGGAGCCCAACAACGCGCTTCTCAGGCAGTACACGGAAATGTTGGCCACGGAAGGCGTCCGGCTCGTTTTCAAGGAGGATTCCATCGCCGAAATCGCCGATGTCGCGGCAGTGGTCAATGAACGAACGGAAAATATCGGCGCACGGAGACTCTATACCATCATGGAAATTCTGCTGGAGGACATCTCCTTCGACGCCCCGGAGCTCTCGGGACAGGAAGTGGTCATTG
Source organism: Syntrophus sp. PtaU1.Bin005 (assembly GCA_002067745.1). Taxonomy (GTDB): domain Bacteria; phylum Desulfobacterota; class Syntrophia; order Syntrophales; family Syntrophaceae; genus Syntrophus; species Syntrophus buswellii. The sequence goes on along the minus strand of MVRU01000007.1, from coordinate 5,658 downwards.
ATGCGCAATACGTAGAGGACAAGCTTTGCGACATCATTGAAGATGAAGATCTCAGCCGTTACATTCTTTAACGAACCTTCGGGAGGAACGGGCACCCCTGGTTCCTGCGGCTGAAACAGAAATCGGTTGACGGATTTTACGAGGTCATGAGGTTGGTATGAACAGCATTGAAAAGCCCATGGAGAAGGCGGAGATTCTGCTTGAAGCCCTTCCCTACATTCGACGTTTCTATAACCGGACCGTCGTGATCAAATACGGCGGCCATGCCATGGTGGATGAAGAGCTGAAGCAATCCTTCGCCAGGGATGTCCTCATGATGAAATATATCGGGATCAACCCGGTCGTCGTCCATGGAGGCGGTCCGCAGATCGGCGCCTTTCTGAAAAAACTGGGGAAGGACGCCAGGTTCGTTCAGGGGATGCGGGTAACCGACGAGGAAACGATGAACATCGTGGAAATGGTTCTGGTGGGCATGGTCAACAAGGAGATTGTTGGCCTCATCAACCGCGAGGGCGGAAAGGCCGTGGGATTGAGCGGCAAGGACGGCAATCTCATTTCGGCGGTCAAGTATTACCTCAGCGACGAGAAGGCCAAGGACACGCCGCCGGAGATCATCGACATCGGCCTGGTCGGAAAGGTCAGGGAGATTAATGTCGATTTGATCAACGTACTGGTCCGTGACGGGTTCATCCCCGTGATCGCCCCTACGGGCGCCGGTGACAACGGAGAGACGTTCAACATCAACGCGGACCTCGTGGCGGGCGCCGTCGCTTCCGCCCTGAAGGCGGAAAAACTCATTCTGCTGACCGATGTGCCGGGAGTTCTGAACAGGCAGGGAGAACTGATCAACACGATGACCAACCAGGAAACCCTTGGAATGATCGAAGACGGCACCATTGACGGGGGGATGTTTCCAAAGGTCAAGTGTTGCCTGAAGGCCCTCCGGGAGGGCGTACGCAAGGCTCACATCGTTGATGGAAGGCAGAAGCATGCCATTCTCCTGGAAATGTTTACCGATAAGGGAATCGGAACGGAGCTGGTGGTTTAATTCGGAAAAAGTCCCGAGAGTGTTTCGCCCGAGGGAAAAAAACGGGCGCCGGCAGAAATGGAAAAGAGATGACGACAGAAGAACTGATTGCCCTTTCAGAAAAGACGCTTATGGGGACCTATCGGCGGTTCCCCGTGGTTTTGACCAGAGGGGAGGGAGTCCGGGTCTGGGACAGCAACGGAAAAGAATATCTTGATTTCGTGGCCGGCATTGCCGTCTGCAGCCTGGGACATTCGCACCCTGCGGTCGTCGCGGCCATCAAGCGGCAGGCAGAAACCCTCATGCATGTGTCGAACCTTTACCATATTGAGCCCCAGATCCACTTTGCCAGCCGGCTGGTGGAAAACTCCTTTGCGGACAAGGTGTTTTTCTGCAACAGCGGCGCCGAAGCCAATGAGGGTGCAATCAAACTGGCGCGCAGGTATGCCTTTGAGCATATGGCGCCGGAACGTCGTGAGCTGGTCACCATGAAGGATTCCTTCCATGGTCGAACCCTGGCCACGATAGCCGCCACGGGCCAGAATAAATTTCAGGTCGGTTTCGGGCCGCTGCCGGAGGGGTTCAAGTACGTTCCCTTCAACGATCTGGCGGCCCTCGAGGACGCCCTGACGGAGCGGACCTGCGGCGTGCTCCTGGAGCCCATCCAGGGGGAAGGGGGAGTCCGGGTTCCCGATAAGGACTACCTGCGGCAGGTCCGGGAGCTGTGCGATGAGAAGGGTATTTTGATGATCCTCGACGAAGTGCAGGTCGGGATGGGGCGCACCGGCTATCTCTTTGCCCATGAGCATGATTCGGTGAAGCCCGATATCATGACGCTGGCCAAGGCCATGGGCAACGGTTTTCCTCTCGGGGCGGTTCTGGCGACAGAAAAGGTTGCTTCCACCTTCGTCCCGGGCACTCACGCCTCCACGTTCGGCGGAAACCCCCTGGCCATGGCTGCGGGGCTTGCGGTACTGGATACCATGCTGCGGCAGGGTGTTCTGGAGAACTGCCGCCGGCAGGGAGCCTGTTTTCGTGAGGGCCTGAAAAAATTAAAGGGGAAATATTCCTTCGTCAAGGAAATTCGTGGACGGGGATTGATCCTTGGAATGGAGTTGACGATACAGGGGGGCGACATTGTCCGTTCCTGTATGGAAAAGGGGTTGCTGATCAACTGCACGAACGAAAACGTGCTGCGCTTCGTTCCCCCTTTGATTCTATCGGAATCCGACATCGACCGGGCGGTCGACATTCTGGACAGGGCGATGGGAGAGATGCCATGAAGAAGGATCTGTTAAGCGTTTATGATCTCGGTCTTGAGGATTTCAAAGAGATTTTTGAAAAAGCCCGCCATCTCAAGTCGCTGTACAAAGAGAAGGTCGCCTACGCTCCCCTGAAGGGTAAGACGCTGGGGATGATCTTTGATAAATCGTCGACGCGGACCAGGGTGTCCTTTGAAGTCGGCATCTACCAGCTCGGCGGTCTGGCGCTGTTTCTCAGCTCGCGCGATACGCAGCTCGGCCGGGGCGAACCGGTGAGCGATACGGCCCAGGTCATGTCCCGTTATCTGGACGGAATCATGATCCGGACCTATTCCCAGCAGATGGTGGAAGACTTTGCCGCCTTCGCCGACATTCCGGTGATCAACGGGCTGACGGATCTTCTCCATCCCTGTCAGATCCTGAGCGACCTTTTTACCCTCATGGAGAAGCAGGGAACTTTCCAGGGGAAAAAAATCGCTTACATCGGCGATGGGAACAACATCGCCAATTCCTGGATCAATGCCGCCGCGCGGCTCCCTTTTCACCTGGCGCTGGCCTGCCCGGAAGGCTATGATCCGGACGAATCCATTCTCGCCAGGGGGATCAGGGAGGCACAGGAGGGGATCGTTCTCCACCGGGATCCGGCTGAAGCGGCCAGAAACGCCGACGTACTCTATACGGACGTGTGGGCCAGCATGGGACAGGAGGAGGAGCAGGAGGAGCGCGTCAAAGCCTTTCAGTCCTATCAGATCAGCAGCGATCTGCTGTCCCTGGCAGGGAAGGATGCCGTCGTGATGCATTGCCTTCCCGCCCATCGGGGAGAAGAAATAGCAGAGGAAGTCATTGACGGTCCCCAGTCGATTGTTATCGATCAGGCCGAAAACCGGCTGCATGTTCAGAAAGCGATCATGGAACTATTGATGTAGGAAAGGAGAAAAACAGTGAACACCGGGATCAGAAAAGTTGTCCTCGCCTATTCCGGCGGGTTGGATACATCCGTTATCGTTCAATGGCTGATTGAAACATATGGTTGTGAAGTCATTGCCTTTGCGGCGGATGTGGGTCAAAAGGAAGAGCTGGAAGGCCTCCGGGAGAAGGCGGTTAAAACCGGGGCGAGCAAGATCTACATCGATGATCTTCGCGAAGAATTTGCCCGGGATTTTGTTTTTCCCGCTCTGAGAGCCAATGCCATCTATGAGGGAACCTATCTTCTGGGGACATCGCTGGCCAGGCCTCTGATTGCCAAGCGCCAGGTGGAGATCGCACGGGCCGAGGGGGCCGATGCCGTGTGTCACGGGGCGACAGGAAAAGGAAACGATCAGGTCCGCTTCGAGTTGACCTACATGGCCCTGGAGCCCAACATCCGGATCATCTCCGCCTGGAAGGATCCCAACTGGCACTTCAAATCCCGCGAGGATATGTTCGATTATGCGGAGAAGCACAGCATTCCCCTGCCGCTTACCCGGGAAAAGCCGTACAGCAGCGACCGGAATCTTCTCCACATTTCCCATGAGGGGGCCATTCTGGAAGATCCATGGGCGGAGCCTCCGGAAGACATCTTTACCATCTCCGTGTCTCCCGAAGCCGCACCGGACAAGCCGACCTACGTGGAGATTGATTTTGAGCAGGGCAATCCCGTGGCGCTTGACGGCACGCGCCTGAGTCCGGCGACTCTGATGGAAAAGCTCAATGAAATTGCCGGTGCGAACGGGATCGGCCGCGTCGATATGGTAGAGAACCGGTTCGTCGGCATGAAGTCTCGGGGGGTTTACGAGACACCCGGGGGAACGGTGCTCTGGGCGGCCCACCGGGCCCTGGAATCGATCACCATGGACAGGGAGGTGATGCTCCTGAGGGATTCCCTGATCCCGAAGTATGCCCAGCTGGCCTACAACGGATTCTGGTTCGCCCCGGAGATGGAAGCCCTGCAGGCCCTGATCGATGAAACACAGAAAAAGGCAACGGGAACAGCCCGGATAAAGCTCTACAAGGGCAACTGCATCGTCGTGGGTCGAAAGTCTCCCTATTCCCTGTACAGTGAGGACTTTGCCACCTTCGAGAAGGATGAAGTCTACAATCAGATGGACGCAACGGGATTTATTCGCCTCAATGCCCTGAGGCTGCGCATTGCGGCAATGAAGAAATAAGGCGGCCGGCTTCCGCTGCAAATGGGAATATCGGGTAGGGGCCATGAAGGATAAAAAGGAGCGGAGCAAGCCCTGGGGAGGGCGTTTCCAGGAGCCGACCCATGAGCTTGTCGAGGCGTTTACGGCTTCGATCTCCTATGATCGCAGGCTTTTTCGCTATGATATCGAAGGCAGCATCGCACATGCAAAGATGCTGGCCCGCCAGGGGATCGTCAGCCGCGGCGAGGCCCGTTCCATTGAGACCGGCCTGAAGGACATTCTGCGGGAGATCGAACAGGGTGTTTTCGAATTTTCACCTGAAGACGAAGACATTCACATGGCGATTGAAAAAGCCCTGATTGGGCGAACGGGAGAGGCAGGGGCAAAGCTTCATACTGGCCGAAGCCGCAACGATCAGGTCGCACTGGATGTCAGGCTCTATCTCAGGGCCGAAATCATGGCGATCCTCGATGGTGTGGCATCCCTCAAGGCGGTCATTCTTGATCTCGCCGGGGAGGAGGCGGAAACGATCCTCCCCGGTTATACGCATCTGCAGAAGGCTCAGCCGGTCCTTCTTTCCCATTATCTCCTGGCTTACCGGGAAATGCTCGACCGTGACGAGTCGCGTCTGCGGGACTGCCATCGCCGGGTCAATGTGATGCCTCTTGGGGCTGCCGCCCTGGCAGGCACCTCTCTTCCCATTGACCGGGCCTACGTCGCCCGCCTGCTGAGGTTTCCCGAAATAGCCCACAACAGCATGGATGCGGTTTCCGACAGGGATTTTATCGCGGAGTTCCTTTTTGACGCCTCGTTGATCATGATGCATCTGAGCCGTTTCTGCGAAGATCTCATTCTCTGGTCCACCGGGGAATTTCATTTTGTGGAAATTTCCGATGCTTTCACGACGGGCAGCAGCATTATGCCCCAGAAAAAGAACCCGGACGTGGCAGAGCTCATCAGGGGAAAGACGGGCCGGATATACGGCAATCTTGTGGCTCTGCTGACCCTGTTGAAGGGGCTTCCCATGACCTACAACCGGGATCTCCAGGAGGATAAGGAGCCCCTTTTCGATACCGTTGATACGGTCAAAGCCTGCCTGAACATCCTGGCGGAAATGGTACGGCATCTGAACTTCAACCGGGAAAAGATGGTTCAGGAAGCCCAGGGCGGCTTTTCGACGGCGACGGATCTGGCCGAGTATCTCGTCATGAAAGGCGTCCCTTTTCGAGAGGCCCATGGAATC
>MVRU01000006.1 GCA_002067745.1 Syntrophus sp. PtaU1.Bin005 | reverse complement strand
CCGCCGATGGTGGAATGGATGGTCACCAGGGTGGAAAGCTCCGCCATGGCTTCGATGAGCTCATTTTTGGCCGTTTCCGGGATCGTCAATCCCTTGCCGCCTAGGATCTGCCCGATGCGTCGATGTGCGTCAGACAGCTCGCAGACCTTTAAGCGGGTGGGGCTTTCCGGCAGCAGGGTCACCCGGGATTCCGAAAGGGGAACGCTCAAGTGGAGGCACAATCCTTCCTGGGATTCCGTCACCACCAGCTCCACCTCCCCTCGGAGAAATTCCACGGATTTTTCCGGGTTCTCTTCGGAAAAAATCAGGGGATGGCCCACGAGCAGCGGCAGGGTCTTTTCCCAGTCAAAATAATACTCTGCGCTGCTGTATCCCCCGTAATATCGTGATTCCGCTTTCAGGGTCGCCCGGATCATGTGATCCTGACGGCTCAGGTACTCCAGGTTGGTTCCCTTGTGCAGCCGGCTGAGGGCGACGGGCCGCCCCGAAGTCCATCCCCCCCGGGCCTTCTGCCTCTGCTCCAGCGGCTTGAGGGACAGCCCTTCCTCTCCGTGCCGGAAAAGCCAGATCAGCCGTTTTTCAGCGGACGCGGCAGCCGGACGCTCCGTCTCCGCCGCCTGCTTCAGGGCACGGAGGCTTTTCCTCCAGGGCTCTTCAAAATGGATCGATGGGATCAGAGAGACCAGCCCTGTAGCTTCACCGATCTCCCGGACCTGCTGCCGGTACAGGGCCGTATTGACGCCGCCGGCGTCCAGCAGGCCTGCGCATTCCATCGCGGCCCAGGACATGCCGCTTTCCCGGGCCTGCCGATACAACTCCTGCAGCGACACAATGGTCTTTGATCCCAGGCGGCGCTTCTGCCAGTATTCCGCCAAGGCGGTGAAAATGGCCCCGATGCCGGTCCCTTCCTGGGGCGAGTCGTAAGCGGGGTAGTCCGGGTCCATCATCAGGGTAGCGGCGATTTTTCGCAGGGCGGTCAGGCCGGCAATATAAAAGCTGTTGGGATTGTTGCGGTGGGCCGTCAGGTACAGATATTTTTTGATTTTCGCCGCCCCTGCCGTGTCCGGGGATGCGGAATAGGACTTCAGCAAGGCCAGCAGGAAAAAAAGGCCCGCCGGATCGATAAAGAAATTGTTTCGAATGCCGGATCTCCGGATCAGTTGGCGGAGTTCCGCCTCGTAGGCGGCGATGGACTCCTCGTTCTTCCCTTCGAGGAAGTAAAGGCATCCCTGCAGGCCATCCGTTGAGCCTTCTGCTTCGTTTCTCAACTTGTCCAGAAGCCGCCCGGCTTCATCAAGGCGGCCTCCCAGCAGCAGGCGAAGGGCCAGGACATGGAGCAGGGGGCGCTCTCCGTACCCCTGCGGCTGTTCCCCGAAGGCCAGAGCCAGGGCGTCATTGAGCGGCGCCTCGTCAGGTTCAAGGAAGATGAGACTCTGGAAAAGGATTCGGGATAACGCGGCGGAGCGGAGATCCAGGGGCAGTGTGGCGAACCAGGCCGGATCGAATGGTGCGTTGCAGATGCGCAGAAAAGGGTCGGGGATGCGGAAGGGTACCGGGCAGTAACGCAGCATCTGGTCGTAGAGCACCTTGACCTCGCGGGAATCCCCTCGGTACAGGGCGATGCGGAAATCCCGCAGAACGCGCTTCCAGTCGTATTCCGGAGAATAGCGGGAAAGATAGCGATTTCCGGGCATGAGCCGTTGAATCGTCCGGGCCATCTTCTCAAAGTGCCCGTCTGCAACGGCCAGCCGGGTGGCGATTTCCCGGAATCCTTCCGGGCATTGATAGTGGTTATCCACCAGGCCCAGCTTCAGGATCCGCTTCAGGGCCGGCTGCAGGTTCTGCCAACTGGTCCTGCCGGTTCCGTTGGAGTGAATTCCCGTGACATCGAAGCAGCGGATGACCGTGGTCATGCTCATCGGTTCCATCGCAACGGAACAGAACTGGACCAGGAGCTTCTCCGCCGGGGATAATGCGTTATAGAGTGATGAAAGCTGCTCGCTCTTTTTTGAAACGGATGCCGAAGTAAATTGCCGATTCATAAATGCTCAATAATCCTATTTCTGGATCACCTATTCTGCCGGGATTCTGCTTTATTTGCATTCATCATGCAAGAATTTTTATCAGGAAAATGCCGGTTCCCTCCGGCAGGGCGGCATCGGCCTTCCCAAAGCTAAACCTCGAATAAAATCGGGAAATGTGTTACCAAGAAATCTATCAACAGCCAATGGCATGAGGAGGTTTTTATGAGAGTTCGCGTATCCGCTGTATTTGAACAGGCCGGTGAAATTCTCTGCATGAAGTACGTCTACGGCGGAAAGGAGGTCTTTGCCCTTCCCGGCGGCGGGGTGGACAAGGACATACCGCTCCAGGAAGCCATTGTGAACGAATGGAAGGAAGAGCTGGGGGTGAAGGTCGATATCGGCGACATTATCCTGATCGGCGAAGCCCCTGCCGGAAAGAGGCATCCCCAGACCCTGCACATTGTCTTCGAGGCAACGGAAATCCGCGGCGCTCCGAAAGTGCGGCCTGACGCCACTCATTCCCTGGATGTCGCCTGGGTTTCCCTGGATCGATTACCTTCGCTTCCCCTGTATCCCGACGTGGGCAAACAGCTTTCGATCAGTCTCTCCGAAGCTCCCCGCCGGTCCATCACCTTCATCAGCAACTGCATGGAGCGGGGTTACTGGTAACGGAAGTCCTCCGTTGATCCGCCGCCCAGCACCTTGTACAGGGTGATCCGGCTGGTGAACCCCTCAAGGCGAAGGGCGGTCAAGGCCTGCTGAGCGCTGTACAGGGAACGCTGGGCGTCCAGGACACTCAGGTAGCTGTCGATTCCCCTGTCGTAGCGGGCGTCGGCGAGGCGGTAAGCCTTGGCGGTCGCCTCCACAAGGGATTGCTGTGCCGCCAACTGCTCTCCCAGGGTACCCTTCAGAGCCAGGGCATCCGCCACTTCCCGGAAGGCCGCCTGAATCGTCTGTTCGTACCGGGTTACGGAGATCTCCCGCTCCACTTTTGTGACATCATAAGCGGACCAGGTGCGGGCGTCGAAAATCGGCATGACGATCTGCGGGCCGAAAGTCCAGGTGCCCTGTCCGGACTTGAACAGGTCGGACAGGTCGGCGCTTGCCGTTCCGACAGTGGTTGTCAGGGAGATGCGGGGGAAGAAGGCCGCCCGGGCGGCGCCGATGTTGGCGTGGGCCGCTTTGAGCCGGTGTTCCGCCGCCAGCACATCGGGCCGGCTTAACAGCACATCGGAAGAAAGGCCGGCCGAGACCTCTTTCGGAGGTTTGATCCCACTGAGCTCCGAAGGGAGGAACTCCGCGGGAACGGGCGTCCCCGCGAGAAGATTCAGGGCGTTGACATCCTGCGCCGCCCATTGTGTGTAAATGGCGACGTTTCGCCTGGCCGTATCCACCTGGGTCTGCGCACGGCTGAGATCCAGTTCCGATGCGAGCCCCACGTCATAGCGCTTTCGGATCAGATTGTAGGCGGTTTGCTGGGTTTCAAGCGTGGAGTGGGAGAGGGCGAGATTCTCCCCATCGGCCGCCAGGGCAAACCAGACGTTGGCCACCTCCGATACCAGCAGAATCTGTGCGTTGCGCCGGGCCTCGTCCGTTGCCAGATACTCTTCCAGCGCTCGGTCCTTGAGGCTCTGGATGCGTCCGAAAAAATCGATTTCCCAGGAACTGACGCCGAAATCGACACGGTATTGTTCCCGGGTCGTTCTGCGCCCGCTTGAGGAGAGATCCGCCGGCACCCGTTCCTTGATTCCGCTTCCGGCCGCATCCAGCGAGGGCAGCAGTTCGTCGCGCTGAACGCGATAGAGCGCCCGCGCCCTCTCGACGCTCAAGGCCGCCAGGCGCAGGTCGCGGCTGTTTTTCAGGGCTATTTCGACGGTCTTTTGCAGGCGTTCCTCGGGAAGAAATTCCCGCCATGGCAAATCGGCTGCCGGTTCGGAAAGGGCAGGCCTTTCTTCCTGGTAGGCGGCGCCCGTCGGCCAGTTGCCGGGGACGGGAGGCGCCGGGCGGTCGTACTTCGGGGCCAGGGTGCATCCTCCCAGCAGGACCGCAAGGATTCCAAGCATCAAAAGCCGGCATCTATTCTTGTTTCGATTCATCTTCTCAATCCTCGATTGGATTTTTCTTCTCTTCTTCGACGGCCTTGAGTTCCTCCGTCAGTTCCTGATCGATCACGCCAATGCGGTGGGATGCGTTGAGCGGATCTGTTCCGGCCGTCTTCTGCTGCAGTTTTTTCCCGAACAGTTTTTCGATCAGCACGTAGAAGAGGGGAGCAAAAATGATCACCAGGACCGTGGCGGTGACCATTCCTCCCAGTACGCCGGTGCCGATGGCATTCTGGGCGCCCGCTCCCGCTCCTGTGGCCAGGGTAAGGGGGAGAACGCCGAAACCGAAAGCCAGGGAGGTCATGACGATCGGCCGGAAACGCAGTCGGGCTCCCTCCAGGGTGGCTTCGATAAGATCCATTCCCCTTTCCCGTCCGGCCTTCGCGAACTGGACGATCAGGATGGCGTTCTTGGTCGTGAGCCCCAGGGTCGTCAGAAGGCCGATCTGAAAATAGACGTCGTTGGGCAATCCCCGCAGGCTGGAGGCGATGACGCCGCCAATGACCCCGAGAGGCAGGGCGAACAGGATCGAAAAGGGGATCGGCCAACTCTCATAGAGGGCGGCCAGGCAGAGGAAGATCACGAAAATGGAAAAGGCATAGAGCAATCCGGCCTGAGAGCTGGCCATCCGCTCCTGGTAGGAAAGGCCGGTCCAGTCGAAGCCGACGCCCTGCGGCAACTTCGCGACAAACCCTTCCATGGCCTCCATGGCTTCACCGGAACTCCTGCCCGCCGCCGCCTCTCCCACGATGTTGACGGACGGGAAGCCGTTGTATCGCTCCAGCTTGGGAGAGCCGGATGTCCAGTGTCCCGTGGCGAAGGAGGAAAAGGGAACCATCCGGCCCGCGTTATTGCGAACGTGAAGCTTTTCCAGGTCGCTGGGCAGCATGCGGTAGGGGGCATCCGCCTGGACGTACACCCGTTTGACCCGGCCGGCCTGGATGAAGTCATTGACATAGGCGCTGCCGAAGGCCGAGGAGATCGTGCCGTGGATCGACGTTATCGGCAATCCCAGCGCGCCGGCCTTTTCCCAGTCGACGTCAACCCGGTACTCCGGCACATCTTCCAGGCCGTTGGGCCGGACCTTCGTCAATACCTTGTCTTGAGCCGCCATGCCGAGGAGCTGATTCCGGGCCGCCATCAGCCGGGCGTGCCCCATGCCGCCCCGGTCGAGGAGCTGGAGGTCGAACCCTTTGGACGTGCCCAGTTCAATCACCGCGGGAGGTGCGAAGGCAAAAACCATGGCGTTGCGAATCCCGGAAAATGTCCCCATGGCCCTTCCGGCCACGGCCCCCACCTTCAGATCCTGCCGCTTTCGTAAATCCCAGTCCTTCAACTGGACAAAGGCCAGTCCCGCGTTCTGCCCCCGGCCGGAAAAGTTGATGCCGGAAATCGTCATGATGGATTTGACGGCGTCTTTCTCGTTTTCCAGAAAGTGCTTCCTCACCGTTTTCATGACGTCGTCGGTCTGTTCCAGGGCTGAATTTGCCGGAAGCATGGCCTGAACCATGAGAAATCCCTGATCTTCGTCGGGAAGATAGGAGGTGGGCATACGGAGGAACAGAAATCCCAGGGCGGCCACAATCACGAGAAAAACGGCCAGATAGCGGAGCTTTCGGGAGAGAGAATGGTCGACCAGACGGAGATAGAGATCACGGATGCGGGAAAACGTGCGGTCAAACCACCGGAAAAAGGGGCGCATGAAAACGATGGAGTTCTCCGCCGTATCGTGCCCGGCAGGCACAGGTTTGAGAAGGGAGGCGCAGAGGACGGGCGTCAGAATGAGGGCAACCAGAACGGAAAGCAGCATGGAGGCGATGATGGTGATGGAGAACTGGCGGTAGATGACCCCCGTGGATCCGCTGAAAAAAGCCATGGGGCCGAAGACCGCGGAGAGCACCAGCCCGATGCCGATCAGGGCGCTGGTGATCTGTTCCATGGACTTGCGGGTGGCCTCTTTGGGAGAAAGCCCTTCTTCTGTCATGATCCGCTCGACGTTTTCCACCACGACAATGGCGTCATCCACCAGCAGGCCGATGGCCAGCACCATGGCAAACATGGTCAGCATGTTGATGGAGAACCCGAAGAGGCCCAGCACCGCAAAGGTTCCGAGGAGCACGACAGGCACGGCGATGGTCGGGATCAGCGTGGCCCGAAGATTTCCCATGAAGAGGAACATGACCAGAAAAACCAGCAGGATCGCCTCGAAAAGGGTCTTGACCACCTCATGAATCGCCACGCTGACAAAAGGCGTGGTGTCGTAGGGATAAACGACTTTCATGCCGGTCGGAAAGAAGCGGCTCATTTCCGCCATCTTGTTTCGAACATTATCCGCCGTCTCCAGGGCATTGGCGCCTGCGGCCTGCCGAATGGCCAGTGCGGCGGAAGGTTTGCCGTTGTAATGCGCCTGGATGTCATAGGTTTCCGTGCCCAGCTCCGTCCTGCCTACATCCTTGACCCGCACAACGGAGCCGTCCGGATTGGTGCGAAGAGGAATGGCGGAAAACTCCTCCGGCGTCTTGAGCATGCTCTGGACGATGATGGCGGCGTTGAGGCGCTGGCCTTCCACAGCCGGGGCGCCGCCGAACTGACCTGCGGAGACCTCCACGTTGTATGACTTCAGTGCCGAAATGACATCCTGGATGGTCATTCCGTAATCGGTCAGCTTGTCGGGGTTCAGCCAGATCCGCATGGCATACTGGGAGCCGAAAATTTCCACCTCTCCGACTCCCGGTACCCTGGAGAGCACCTTTTCCAGGTTGGATTGGGCATAGTCGCGCAGGTCATTGCCATCCATGCTTCCGTCTTCCGAGATCAGGCCTACGATCAGCAGCCAGTTCCGCGTGGATTTGGCCACCTTGACACCGGCGTTCTGCACCACCTCCGGCAGGCTCGCCATGGCGAGCTGAAGCTTGTTCTGCACCTGGGCCCAGGCCAGATCCGGATCGGTTCCCGGGGCAAAAGTCAGCTCGATGCGGGACTGGCCGGAGGAATCGCTGGTCGCTGAAAGGTACAGCATCTTGTCGAAGCCGGTCATCTTCTGTTCGATGATCTGGGTGATGCTGTTTTCGACCGTCTCGGCGGAAGCCCCCGGGTAGAAAGCGGTAATGGCGATGGACGGCGGCGCGATGGGGGGGTACTGTGAAATGGGCAGATTGTAAATGGCCAGGCCTCCCGCCGCCATCATGATGATGGCGATGACCCAGGCGAACACCGGCCGGTCCAGAAAGAATCGTGATAACATCGTGAGCCTCCGTCAGTTTGTTTTCGTCGCCGGAGGGATCACGCGCCCGCTCTCCCCGCTGTCTGTTGCCTTGGCGGCAGCAAAAGGGACCACCTTCACGGGAATCCCCGGTTTGACCTTCTGCACCCCCTCGACGATTACCCGGTCGCCGGCTGCGAGACCTGATGACACCAGCCATTTATCGCCGATGGTTCGATCGACCTTCAGCATCCGCTGCTGGACTTTTCCGTCGGCGTCCACAACCAGGGCAAGGGGATTCCCCTTCGGGTCGCGGCTGACGCCCTGCTGGGGGACCAGGAGGGCCTGCTCATTGACCCCTTCTTCGATGACGGCCCGTGCGTACATTCCGGGGAGAAGAATTCCCTCCGGATTGGGGAACACAATGCGGAGAATGAAGGATCCGGTCGTCGGGTCAACCGTGATGTCACGGAACTGGAGCTTTCCTTCCAGGGGATAGAACGTGCCGTCCTCCAGGAGAAGTTTGACCTTTGCCGAATTGACGTTTTCCTTCTTGAGGATGCCGCTGGCCATGCTCTTCTTGAGATGCAGCAGGCTGCTGCTTGACTGGGTGACGTCGACGTAGATGGGGTCGATCTGCTGGATCGTGGTCAATGCGATTCCCTGGCCGGCCGTTGCCAGGGCGCCGACGGTCACAAGAGATCTGCCGATGCGGCCGGAAATGGGGGCGGTAATCCGCGTATGGGCCAGGTTGATGCGGGCGGTTTCCACCGCCGCCTTGCCGGCCTGGATTTCCGCCTCGGCCTGCTTGAGGGCGGCGGCGGCATCATCGTATTCCTGGCGGCTGACCGCCTTGCTGCCGACCAGCTCCTTGTAGCGTTCGGCCCGGTAGCGGATGGAAGTCACATTGGCCTCCGCCCGGGCGAGGTTGGCCTTGGCGCTGGCATAGGCTGCCTGATATGTCGACGGGTCAATCTGATAGAGAACATCGCCGGCCTTTACATCCGATCCCTCTGTGAAATGGCGCTTCTGGAGAATACCGCTCACCTGGGGCCGGACCTCCGCCATCAGATAGGCGGATGTCCGGCCGGGCAGTTCGTTGGTGATCTTTACCTGCTCCGTTTGCACGGTTACCACGGCCACTTCGGGAGGGCCACCCTGCGGGGGCTTTTTCTCTTCCCCGCAGCCGGCAACAACCAGGAATCCGGCCAGGACTCCTGCAATAGCTATGAGCCTTACGCTGTCACGAATGTGCATGTTCCACCTCTACCGCTTGAAATGAAAGAGTCTGCATCCTCTGCTGTTTTCCAGATGCCGGATTTCGTATGGCCATGAACGGCGAAATGTTTTAAAAAAGAACCATTGGATTCTCCTGAATGAAAGTTCATTCTGAAGCGCTTTTCCTTATCTTTTGACTCCATCCCAGCAGGCCTCCACGGTCCGTGTGATCAGGGTATCGTCCAGGACGATGAACCCCAGGATATGATCCCGCGCCAGAGCGACCAGGGGGCCGAAGGCCAGGTCGAAAAGGACGGCAAGGGGGAAATCCTTCAGAACCTGCTGGATGATCCCTTCGGTAAAGAGCTGCCTGGTGATATCCACATCATCCGCCTTGTTCAGAAGCTGATCCCTGCGCAGGGAGATGCCGTAGGGGGAGTTGTGGTACTGTTCCATGTAACGGAAATGCACCGGAAACGATATGAAATAGTGGAGAAGGGTGGTTCCGATGAGGAGAAACCGCTCCCGGAAGGGCTTTTCCGCAGAGTACTCCTTCCGGAGAGCCCCGAGGATCTTTTCCTCCAGTTCATGGTACAACGCGTTGATCAGAACATCCTTGTTCTCGAAGTACCGATAGATGGTGCCTACAGCGACATCGGACTTCTCGGCGATCATCGCCATCGTGGCGCCGTGAAAGCCCTTCTCCGTGATCAGTTCCAGTGCGCCCTGGATGATGTCATTCCGTTTGTCCGGCATCGTCATGGTTTTCTCTTTTCTGTAGGTGAATGAACATTCATTCATTGAATAAGGCGACTTTTTAATTTTTTGCCTGAATTTTGTCAAGCCTTTTCATTGTGTTCAGAGGGAACACAGCGGTGGACTCCGCCGGAAAGCGGTGGGGAAAGATACCCTGGCATCCGCGTCGACGGTATGATAGGACTTTCCATTCACATTGCATGCCTCGGACGGGGGGCTGATTTCAAGTCCAGATGGACTTTGCGGAAACGCCGGCTGAAATCCGGAAAAGGGATTGAAACGAATGGGAAGGACGATCGAAAAGGCCCGGTTTATCGCCAGGCCGAACCGGTTCACGGTGCGCTGCGCTCTGGGTTCTGAAATCCTGGAGGCCTATCTGCCCAATCCGGGACGTCTATGGGAGCTGCTGCTGCCGGACAGCGAGCTTTATGTCATCCGGCAGGAAACCGCTGCTAACCGCAAACTTCAGGGGCTCGTTGTGGCCGTCGAACGGGAGGGCCGTCCCGTCATGCTCCATACCCTGGCCTGCAATGACATCGTGGCCGACCTCCTGGGCCGGCGCCGCCTGCCCGGTTTCGAAGAGATGCGGATTGTGCGGCGTGAAGTCACCCGAGGTTCCAGCCGCTTCGACTTTCTGCTGGAGGAGGGCGGTCTTCAGCACCTGCTGGAGGTGAAATCCTGCACGCTCTTCGGCCGCCGGATCGCCATGTTTCCCGATGCCGTCACCTCCCGCGGGCGGCGGCATCTGCTGGAACTGGCCGAGCTTGCCCGGCGGGGGACGCCGGCACATGTCCTGTTTCTTGTCGGCTGCCCCCATGCGGATTACTTTCTGCCCGACTACCACACCGACTTCGCCTTTGCGTCGGCCTTTCTGGCTGTGCGGGACCTGGTCCGGTTTCATCCCCTCGCGGTCGACTGGCAGCCGGACATGACGCCCGGCCCGAACATCCGGAAACTGTCGATCCCCTGGTCTCTTCTGGAGCGGGAAAGCGGGGACTTCGGCTGCACCCTGCTGATCCTTCATCTTCCCGGGGATGTGACGTTTTCATCGTCCGGTTCGGGTCGCCTGCTGTTCAGGAAGGGCTACTATGTTTCCGTCGATTCCGTCCATTCCGGGTTGACCCGCCGTCTTCAATCGGCCCTGCGAAAACCGGCGGCGGCGAGAGTCGGCGGTGGAGGCGTTCTGGAGACCCTGAAGGCTGCCGCGGACAGCCGTCAGATCATCCCGATCCGGACGGCGGAGCCGTTGGAGGCGGAACTGGCCTCCGCCATCGCCCGTGTCGCCGACTGGACTCTTTCGACCGCTGAATTTCCGGGGGAGCCGGCCCCCCCTCGCTTCTTCGGGATGACGGACCCTCCCCTTACCCGCCGCGCGTTCGTGGAACTGCTCCTGGATTTTCGCATCAACCGCCTGGAAAAGCATCTTTCCTGAAGAGGGGATGCCTGTCCCGTAACGCCGGGGCTTAGCCTTCGGATACCTATCATTCCTTACTCCATTTCAGTAACAGGAAAGGCTTAAATCAGATTTTCAAGGCCCATAAATCAGGCCTTTCCCGATTGTGAAACACCTCACACTCCTGTATTCAAAAAACAGAGATTCTTTCGCCCGGCGATGAAACAACAGCCGCGGCGGGAATCAGCATCTGTCAGCTGGCGTGCCTGTTTGCCTTTTAAAAAAATCGTGAGGTGTACTTGGCAGATGATTCAAGAATTCAAATGCGAAAAAATGTGGGGATGGAACCCGGGCCGCATGTTTGCCGTTCCGGCTGCCCTGTGGATCCTGCTGACCTCGTTGAATCTGCTGGATTACTTTGCGACGAAGCACGCGTTATCCAACGGCTGCCGTGAACTGAACCCCTTCGTGGCGAGGCTTTTCCAGATAGATGAATTCAATGCGGTTCTGGCGACGAAGCTCTTGTTCCTGGCGGTCCTGTTTGTGCTGCTGCCCTTTGTTAAAAGCTGGAAACTGAATCTTCTGGCAATCGCCACCCTCTTGTACGCAGCCGTTGCCACATATCACCTCTACGGAGCGTATCTCTTTCATTTCATGTAGCATCATCCCGGGATGGTCTTTGAGTGCTTGGGCCGCGGATGGAAAAGAGCCCCGGAGATGCTTCCGGGATCGAACCGCCGATGGCATTCAGCCGATCTTCACCCGCTGGTCACGGATTTCCCTTCTGAAGATTCCGCCGATAAAGGCTCCGGATTGGCCTGTCTGCGTTTCGTTAACGCCGGCAGGATGCAGGAGAACAGGAAATAGCCCAGGGCGATCATGAAGGGCCTGGGGGAGGAAATCTGCCAGGGAAGGTAAATCTCTCCGCCGGGATGAACGGAATGGATGAAGCCGAACAGGGTCAGGCCCGCGCAGGTCAAGGTGCACAGGGCGGCAAGGCGGACCTGTTGGTCGATGAGAAAGGCCAGCATGCTGCCCCAGAGCAGGCCGGTCACTATGAAGCCGTTACTGAGCACCGTGAGGGTTGAATGCAGGACCTGCAGGCGAACCGGTAACGCCTCAGGGGTAATGGAGGCCGCGTCCAGGAATTGGCGAAGAATAATGGTCACTAGATGGGCGACGACCGGCAGGAAGCTGAGGCTTACGGCGGCAGAGTGGGCGTCCGGCGACTCCCTGTAGGCCTGATGGACGATCTCGAAGCCGATGAAGAGGAAAATGGGGGCGATAACGGCCCGGGGAATCAGTCCGACAAAGAGGGACATCAGGCCGACGACGGAGCCGATGCCGACTGCAAGGGCGGTAAAAAGCGTGTACAGCCAGGTTGCCCCCATCTTTTTGTAAGCCGGGTGGCCGATGTAGGGCGTGGTCTGGGCCACCCCGCCGAAGAAGGCGGCAATCAGGGAGGTGCATGCCTCCGTGAGGAGAATGTCCCTTGTCCGGTAAGCATCGCCTGCCAGACGGGCGCTTTCGGTATTGTTGATGCCGCCGATGATCGTGAGGATGCCGAAGGGAATGGCCAGCGGCAGATACGGGATGCACCGGGGAAGGGTTTGCAGAAAGTCCAGGGAAAAAAGCGGGATGCAGAGCTTCATGTCAAAGGCGGGTGTCTTGAATTCCGGGATGTATCCGGCGTATCCCAGAGCAAAATGAAGGGCGGTCCCGAGGATGACGGCAGCCAGAACGCCGGGAACGCGTCCCGGAAGCTGGAGCTTGCCGATCAGCACGGCCAGGATCAGTCCCATGGCCACCATCCCCACCACCACTTCGTTGAAGATTTCGATGAGGGGCAGAAAGCCGAGCAGCAGAAGCCCGACCCCGGCGATCGATCCCAGGAGTCCGGCCGTGGGAAAAATCCGCTGAATCCAGGCGCCGGAAAAGGAAGTGACCATCTTGACGATGCCGATCATGAAGAGGGTGGCCATGCCGACGTGCCAGGTGAGCAGCGCGTCCTGCGAGGCGATGTACGTCGGGCCGAGGACAGCGTAGGCGATCCCGATCGTGGATGGCGTATCCAGGCCGAGCGGCATCGCGGTGACATCCCTGCGGCCGGTTTTCCGGGCCAGACGAAGGGCCAGAAGGCTGTAGAGGAGGTCGCCGAAGAAAATCCCCATGGCGGTGCCGGGGATCATGCGCGTCAGGATGATTTCTGCCGGGTAGTTGAAGGTGTGGACGAGAATGGCGCTGAGAAAGATGAGCACCCCGACGTTGTCGAGAAACAGGGCGAGAAACGCCGTCGTTTCTCCCCAGAATCGGTTTTTGCGGTCTTCGTTCACGGCAGGATCGCTCCTTTTTGTGCTCCGGCGCAGCATAGCCGAACACGGTCGGTTATTTCAAGGATCCATCCGCCTGTTTCTTCTGTTCCTGCGCCCTCCGCAAAAAATTGATGGGTGTGCCTGGTGCGCTCTGTGCAGGAACATGGGTAGCCAAAAATGAAGGAAGGTGCATATGATGCCCCAAAAAAGGATCGGCTTTCCGGTAACCCTTTCCGTTGTCCTGTTTCTGTTGAGCGGCTGCGCTTCTACTTTTCGGCCCGGTCCGGAGGCGGACCCGGTTTCCATTGTCTCCAGGGAACTCGTCAAAACGACCAGGAGCTGGGATGGGCAGCTGCTGCCTGCCTATCCGCAAAGTCAGCCGGAGATCTCAATCCGGAGGATCACCATCCCCGCAGGGGCCCGGCTGGAAACGCACAGCCATCCCGTGATCAATGCCGGCATTGTGCTCAGCGGGGGGCTGACGGTCGTGACGACCGGGGGAGACACGCTGCACCTCAAGGCCGGGGACCCCATCGTCGAGGTGGTGAACAAGCTCCATTACGGCGTGAATGAGGGGACCATTCCAGCGGAACTTGTCGTTTTTTATGCCGGGACCGTCAACGTGCCGATCACCGTTGTCCGGGAGCGATCAGAAGGCTCCGTGATCCCGCCGGCAGGCGGCAATCCCGCACTGGATGAGCCGGAGACGGCTTCCGGTCCCTCGCAGGGGTCAAAATTCGATTGATCAGGATTGGACTCTCTGATAGGTCTGTCCCGTCGGGGACCGACTCCCGGGGCCTCTTTAATTCCCTATCCAGAGAGCCGTCTGCAGCTGTGCCGGCTCCAGCAGGCAAAGAATTTTGACTTCCTCACCTTCTGACAGATCCTATCCGGCAGCAAGCCGAACCGTGGCCCTGGTTGTCACCACCATGGCCTCTTTTCTTACGCCGTTCATGGGATCCGCCATCAATGTGGCCCTTCCCGCCCTGGGCCGGGAATTTTCCCTGAACGCCCTGTTTCTGAACTGGATGGCCACCATCTTTTTGCTGGCGGCGGCAATGAGCCTGGTCCCCCTGGGCAGGATGGCCGACCTTTACGGCAGGAAAAGGCTTTTTCTCTGGGGCGTGGCCCTTTACGCCCTTTCCTCCCTGGCCTGCAGCGCCGCTCCCGATGCCGTCATGCTGATCATCCTGCGCTTTCTTCAGGGCATCGGCGGGGCCATGATCTTTGGGACATCAACGGCCATCCTCATCTCTGTCTTTCCCCGCAGCGAACGGGGGAAAGTGCTGGGAATCAACGTTGCGGCCGTCTACACCGGGCTTTCCGCGGGGCCGTTGATCGGTGGAATCCTGACGCAGCATCTGGGATGGAGGAGCATCTTCCTGTTGAACGCCATCCTGGGGCTGGCCGTCCTGTTTTGCACCCTGTGGAAGCTGAAAGATGAATGGGCCGAAGCCCGGGGAGAGAGGTTCGATCTGGCAGGCTCCTTCATTTACAGCCTGAGCCTTCTTTTGCTGATGGTTGGCATTTCGTTCCTGCCGGCGGCGGCCGCCGGGTTATCCGCTGTTGCCGGGATTGCCGGGATCGTGGTTTTCCTGAGATGGGAAAAGGGAAATCCCAGCCCTCTGATCAACGTCTCCCTGTTCTACCAAAACCGGGCCTTCACCTTCTCCAACCTGGCCGCCTTGGTCCACTACTGCGCCACCTATGCCGTGAGCTTTCTCATGAGCCTCTATCTGCAGCTCATTGAAGGCCTGTCTCCGCAGTACGCCGGGTTGATTCTCCTGATCCAGCCGGTTCTTCAGGCTGTTTTTTCACCGGTGATCGGCCGCCTCTCCGACCGGGTTCAACCCAGGATCCTGGCTTCCCTGGGGATGGCCCTCACCGTCTGCGGCCTGGGCCTGCTCACCTTCATATCCACCTTCTCGACCCTGTTTCCCATCCTGCTTAGCCTTGTTCTGCTGGGGCTGGGGTTTGCCCTGTTCTCGTCGCCCAATGTGAACGCCATCATGAGTTCCGTCGACAGGAAGTTCCTCGGGCTGGCCTCCGGAACGCTGGCCACGATGCGGATTCTGGGGCAGATGTTCAGCATGGGGATCGCCATGCTGATGTTCGCCCTCTTGATCGGAAAAGTGGAGCTGTCCCCACTCTACTATCCACTGCTTTTAACAAGCATGACATGGACTTTTTTCCTGCTCGCCCTGCTCTGCAGTCTGGGAGTTTTCGCCTCTCTGGCCAGGGGCCCGATGCGCTGAAGGGGCTCCTCCTCCATCCTGCTATTCGATATCGAAGGCTTCCCTTGGAGAAAATTCCTTGTACTGGTAGGGAAGGGCCTCGCGAATCGCCTCTGGAATCCGTCCGTATGTCCCTTCAAATTCCTCCAGATATTCCCGGCGGCCGCGGTAAAAATCCCGGAGTCGCTTTTCCAGAAGGTCCTGGTCGTCAAAAAGCCGGTGTGCGGCCATAAGATCCAGGTTGGCCCGGTCGCACTTAATGGGGTAGTGGTAGCCCAGGTGGTCGGCCTCCAGGCTGAAGCGGAGCTGATTGCGGACCAGGTCGTTGTAGGTGGACAGGGACTGCCGCAGGGTAACCTTGTCTTCCCGGATTCCGATGGTTCCCGTGTTGGCCAGATAGCACTGGATTTTATTGCGCTTGACGATATCGTAAAAAATCATCGCATGTTCCAGGCGTTCGCCGGCCATGAAGGGATCGAGGAAGAACTCCCGCTTGAAGCGGCCGGCCTCTTCAGGGTTTCCCCCGCTGCTTTCGATGGATTCCCCATAGATGAACTGCATGGTGGCCTGTTCCGGTGTCAGGCGGCTGATGACGTTGACCAGGGGATTGCGTGTCAGGATGATGATGTAGTTCAGGCGATCGGCCCGCAGGCTTGGCGAGGCGATTTCCAGGTTGTCCCGGGAGACGACGGCCCTGCCGTTTCCTGTCTTGGAGATGTCGGCGAAATTGGGCATGTAGGGATACTTGGTCAGGGCCACGTTCTCCAGGAAGGCTTCCTTGGACTCCGCCGCCCGGAGGATTTCCGGCTGGCTAGCGTCCAGCCCTTCCGTCTTGACATAAACGCCGCCCATTTCGAAGGCCGCGTAACCCCCGTCAAACATCAGGGCGCCTCCATCATCGCCGATCATTTCCGAGCGCTCCCTGGGTATTTTCGTGAACTTGCGGCAGAGGGTCGTCGTCTTTCCGGTTGCGGTCAGGCCTGCCGCCGCGGTGACGATCTCCGTCATTTCCGGCCGGCCGGATGCCTGATCATAAACCCAGAGAAAGTCGCGGCGGGCGCCGGCGTGGAGAAAGAGCCCGGTTTTGTCGATGGCCTTGATCCGCCAGTCTTCAAACTGGAAGATGCCCTTTTTCCCCTCACCGAGATAAATCGTATTGCGGCAGATCTTGACCTGGTCTCCGCGTTTTTCGCCCAGCATGAGGCGGACGGAGATGTCCTTTTCCAGCAGTTTCTTCTCGCGGTTTCGCTCGAAGGACCCGTCGGTGAAGTAGATGATCGTGTAGGTTGGGTTGTCCAGGACGACCGGCGGATGATTGAAGAGGAGTTTCAAGCCGTAGGCGAGTTGGGCGTACTGCTCCGGGATGAGGAACCGTGCTGAAACACCGTCCCGGCCGTCTCCGATGAAGGTGTCCAGGGAGATGATCGTTTCCTTTTTCAGGAGCTCCAGCATCTCCGCCGCCAGCTGCGCTTCCTCCTCGCCGAAGGGATGGTCCACGCTGTTGCGGGTGTGGGGCGCCGAACGGGACATGGGCTCGGAATCCGCGGCCACCGAGCCGATCTGGGTTTGAATGACACCCTCCTGGCGCAGGGCGATTTCTTTCAATTCATCCAGAGAGCGGCCCTCGATGAGGCGGCCCTCCTTCCTGGCGGTTTCGTAAAGCTGATTGGCCGCCGCTTTGAAGATGTTCATGGATTTTCTCCCTTGCTGAGATCTGGGCCCTGCATGGATGAATACATTGGGACCGGTTGTTCCGTCACTTCTTCTTTCCCGCCTGCGCTCTCAGTCCAGAGAAACGAAGGAGGCGTCTGTAATTCCGTCCAGGAGCTGGAAAGATTTTGCCCTGATCCGGAAGAACTCTGTTTCCGGGCTTTCGGCAAAGGCCTTCAGGTGGGGATGCCGCTCCAGCAGACGATTCCGAATCCGCTCTTGTTCCTCTTCACTTTCAATCCGTTCAAACCGGCCGGTCACGGTCAGAGCCTTTGTGCGAGGCCGGTTTTCCGGAGAGTCCTGCCCCCTGGTATCGACAAGCAGACTGACGGCGGGATTGGCCATCAGATTTTCATATTTCCGGGTATTTCTGAGGGTCATCATGTAGATCTCCCTGCAGTCCTCATCAACGGCGTAAGACATGAGCGAACAATGGGGTTCATTTCCGGATACGGTTGCCAATACGCAGGTGTCCTTGGATTTCATCAGTTCTTTCATCACTTCCAGCACGGCGTGAACCTCCCGACGGGGAATAGGGACATCAAACGCTTCCCTTGAAAAAGTGCCTTCCTGATGGAACACGTCGTGTGATATACGATTTCCATCGTGCCGAGGCGCTTTAAAAATACGGGAACTCTCATGAAATATCAATAAAATCCTTCTGCGAAGAAACGATTCCGACATGGACAAACGGACAACATCCCTGAAGCGGGCGGAACAGACCGCAGGCGGTATCGCGGAACGCCTCCTGGCCTGGTATGAAAGGAATAAGCGGCGCCTCCCCTGGCGGAATACTGCTGACCCGTATGCCATATGGCTTTCGGAGATCATGCTGCAGCAAACCCAGGTTGAGGCGGTTATTCCTCATTACCGACGGTTTCTGGAGCGCTTTCCAACGCTCGAGGATCTGGCCCGGTCCCCTTTGGAAGAGGTGCTGAAAGCCTGGGAAAATATGGGTTATTACAGCCGTGCCCGTAATCTGCACGCGGCGTCCCGGCGGATTGTGGACCTCCATGGCGGCCGGCTGCCTGAAAATCCCGATGAGCTCAAGGCGCTGCCTGGTATCGGCCCCTACACGTCAGGGGCCATTCTCAGTATGGCCTTCGGGAAGGCCGTTCCGGCCGTCGACGGCAATGTAAAGCGGGTTCTGTGCCGGCTTTTCGCTGTGGACAGTCCGTTGAGCGACGGTGCGACGCAGCGGTTTATCACTGCTCTGGCGGAGAAGCTGGTTCCCGCCGAGAGGCCCGGTCCGTTCAATTCGGCTCTCATGGAGCTGGGGGCGCTTCTTTGTCGGCCGGGAATTCCGCAGTGTCCGGATTGCCCCCTGAGATCGAACTGCCTGGGCTACGCCGGCAACTGCCAGAATCGGCTGCCGGTGGCCGGAAAGAAGGCGAAACGGCCGGACAAGGAAGCCGGCGCAGCGATTCTCCGCGATTCTAAGGGCCGTTTTTTCATCGTTCGACGACCGGCAGACGGTTTTCTGGGAGGGCTCTGGAAGTTTCCCGGCGGGATGCTCCATCCCGGTGAAACGGTTACGGATGCCCTGAAAAGCCGCTGCCGGGAGGAGCTCGGCATTTCCATTTCCGTGAAGGATCACCTGATGACCCTGCAGCAGTTCTACTCGCATTTCCGGCTGACGCTTCACGTTTTCTCCGGGACGATCCAGGAAGGTGGTCCGCTATCGCCTGCCGCCGGCAACCGGCTTTGGGCATCCCCCGCTGACATCCGGAAATACCCCTTTTCACGGGTCGAGCTGAGGATTCTCGATGCCCTGTTCATCTGAGCCTTGCCGCCCTCTTCGGGCCTTTACTTTTCCATCCAACTCGGGTAATTTATGGGCAATTTCAGCTGGCCCGTTCAGCGGCGGCTGCAGATCAAAGCATAGCAAACATGACGAGGATTTGGGTTTTTCCATGAATACGGACGATATCATCATTCGTTGTCTTAACTGTGGAACAAAAAATCGTATTCCCAGAACGCGGTTTAAGGAAAATCCCGTATGCGGCCGATGCCATGCGAAGTTGGACGACATGATCATCCGGTGCCTGAATTGCGGGACAAAGAATCGCATGCCTGAAAATCGGCTCAATGCTCACCCCCTCTGCGGCCGCTGCGGTGCGCCGCTGGTCGTGGAAAGCGGCCTGCATACGCCTGTGGAGGTTACGGACAGCACGTTTTTAGGAGAGGTGCTGACATCGAACCGTTCCGTCCTGGTGGACTGCTGGGCGCCCTGGTGCGGTCCCTGCCGTTCCCTGGCCTCGCATCTCGAAGAACTGGCCGCAAAATACGGGGGCGGAATCAAAATCGCCAAGCTGAATGTGGATGAGAATCCCCTGACCGCTCAACAGTACAATGTCCGGAATATCCCCACCATGCTGCTCTTCTCCAAGGGGAGGCTGGTAAATACCCTCGTCGGACTGCTTTCGAAGGAGGAAATCGAGCGCCACCTGTTGTCCGTCATGGAGACGAGCTGATCAGGGTTGACGAAGTGAAGATCTGGGCAGGATTGACAAAGGGGATGGGAAGGAGTGCCTGAAATTAAGCCGAAAAGATTGGAAGAAAACAGGGTCTACACGTGCCGCATTTTTGAGGTCTACGAAGGAAAGATTCAGCTGCCGGACGGGCGGGTCGCCGACCAGAGCTGGATTACTCACAAGCCCGTCATTGCGGCTGTTCCGGTGACCTCCGAGGGGCGGCTCCTCCTCATCCGGCAGTATCGTTCGGCTGTTGAGCAGATGCTTCTCGAAATCCCCGCCGGCACCGTGGACAAGGGGCCTGAGACGATCGAAGAGTGCGTTCAGCGGGAGCTTGCGGAAGAGATCGGGTTTCAGGCCCGTACGCTGGTCAAACTGTTTGAAGGATATCTGGTTCCCGGCTACTGCAATGAATACATGCACTATTATCTGGCCATGGATCTTTTTGCGGCTGCGCTGCCGCCCGATGTGGACGAAGTGATTGAGCTCGTTCCCGTCTCTTTTCCGGAGGCCATGGAAATGATGAAGGAAGGTCGGATTGTCGACTCAAAAACCGCCCTGGGTATCACCCTGGCCTGGGAGTATCTGAAGAACCGTTCCTGACGCGACTCATTTCAATTCAGAGCGGCGGATTCCGAAATGGCTCCTCGCCCTGGGGCTCTGTACGCCTATAACGTCCCTATCCTCATTTAAGCTGGAACCGGAGCCGGATCCGGATTTTTCCCCGGAAGGATGGCGCCTTGCTCCGCAATGATTTGTTTTGATGAAGCTTGCCCCATTTTGAAGAATCTGTTATAAAAATCCATCTGCATGTGGAGCTGAAAGCTGTTAAGTTCTTGCTGTGAAGAGTATCCGTGACGGCCAGCCCGAATCTTCATTCAAAGGAGGAATGACGTATGAAAAAAGAAACCCGTTCTCTGGACCAATTGGTGAGCGCACAGCTAGCCCGCTGGCATACGCGGCAGGCTGCCCAAAAGAAAATGGAGGAAGAAAAACCCAAACCCTGCATGACCATATCAATTGATCCCGGCAGCGGAGGCGTCGAAATCGCCAAAAGACTTGCGTCGTTGCTTGGAATGGACCTTCTGGGCAGTGAAATTATCCAGCGAATCGCAGAAAGCTCGGAAAAGAGCGAAGAGGCCGTCAAATCTCTCGATGAGAAGGAAACATCAAAACTCAATTCCTGGCTCAGTTCCCTGTTCGCCACTCAGCATCTTACACCCGATGAGTATCTGCGCCATCTGACCCGTGTCGTCGGTGCGATCGGGAAATACGGCAATGCCATGCTCCTGGGTCGTGGCGCTCAGTACATCCTTCCCCGCGAAACGACATTCCGGACCAGGATCATAGCCCCCCTGGACATGCGGATCGAGAAGGCAGAGAAAGCAAGAAATCAAAGCCGGAAGGATGCGGAAGACTTTGTCCTGAAGATGGAATATGATCGGAGATCCTTTGTTGAACAGTACTTCCACCGGGATGTCACGAATCCCCTGGACTATGACCTCGTGTTGAACACCGAAAACCTGAGCATCGATGCGGCGGTTGCAACGCTCGAGACCGCCTTTAAGGCTAAATTTAAAGGGATGTGAGAGGACGGTACGCCGTCAACATCAAACCCGGTTGAAAATTCTCCGGATCCGCTCCTCTGAATGTACCGGGCGTCAGAGATCCGGATTTCTTTCCACCTTACATCAAAGCGTCCCCCGACGTTGTTTTGCGATCGTCCTTCCGAATGCACGGTTGTGCATACCCACACCGCTCCTGTTCAGCCGTCCTGCGAGCCTGTTCGATCTACATATTTGGAGTTACACAACCGTTTCTTTTCGGAAGCCGGGAAACCGGATTATTTTTTTGCGCCTTTCCAGAACGCTTCGTATCGCCTGCTGATGATATAAATGGCGTGGTCGAAAATGCGCATGGTCTTGGTGATGGCCTCAATGGCCTGATAAGAGTCCAGGGGGCTGGTGAAGACAACCTGCATGTCGGCATAAAGCCAGAGATGCCGGCGCATCATGATGAGGGCATGAAGGGCTTCGTTAAGCGGAGTCCCTTCCTGGAATCTTCGCTCCGCGTACTTGGAGAAATATTCCTCCTGCCCGGAGTAAGGTTTCGGTTCGAAATAAAGATTCGTGAAGTTTTCGTAAAAATCCACCGCGTAGCTGATGCACTGATCCTGGGTATAATCATGATATGATGGCGTTTTGGGATTTTTTCGTACATCCTTTGCCCAATTTGCTGCAATGTCCCTCTTGTGTTTCACCACCACATCAAATAGGCGATCTGCAAAAACTTTCATCATGACCTGTATTCCTCCTGAATAGAAATGTTTATGTATTAAAACCGGTCAGCGTGACCATGCCCTCCCCAGCAAGCCATGATCATCTCTGTCCATGTCCCGATTTTCCGATGCGTTAAGTTGACACCGCGCTCAGTACACCACTGATTTGCGATGTATGTTTACTCGCATTGCGAAAAAATATCAATCATTTCCTGCAAAAGAATTGCAAAGGGCCTGCAGATTGTTTCAACTCAAAATATCGCCTTGATTTCCCAGGCAAATTAGTCAATATTTAATTGATGTTAAAAAGTAAAGTCTTTTTTTAACGCTTCGGTGCCGTCCTTCTTTTCCACCTTGGGGAATTTAGGCCCACTTTTTTGTCGGATTTTCGTATTTCCTGAGGGAAAAGGTTCATAGGGAAGGCATCGTCCCCCTTCCGGCAGCGGATCAGTGGCCCAGAGGCCTTTGACGGCCGTCATTTTGCCCCGTTTTTCCCTGTAAGGCATAAAGGGCCGGAAAGCAGTGGGAAAATCCGGACCGAACGGAAGTTCCCGGACGAGAAGACCCCATTTTCAAGGAGGTACCGATCATGGCAGGCGAAACGAAATACTGCGCCATTTGCGCCTGGCGGGAGAACTGCCAGAAGCGTTACAGTGTTCGCACAGATATCATGGGAAATGTCTATTGCAATGAATTCACCCGCGATCTGACCTTGAAGAGGAAGGAAGAGGTGGAAGAGCAGAACAGAGAAGCCGCTTCCAGGATCGAGCGATATATCGAAAGTCAATTGCAGCGGATGAAAAATCTTTCCGAACAGGAACTTAAAGAGGGAGCCAGCGGGGGCGTGATCACGATTTCCCGGGAGGCGGGTGCCTGCGGGACTGAAATCGCCCAGCGTCTTTCCCGGGAGCTGAACATGGAGCTGATGAACAATCAGATTATCGACTATGTGGCGGAAAGCGCGCAGATCAGCAAACGGGTCATCGAATCGCTGGATGAAAAGGAGGTGAGCCGACGCGACGCCTGGATAGCTTCCTTTTTCGAGCACAAGCACCTGTGGCCGGACCAGTACCTGGACCACCTGATCAAGATTATCGCCACCATCGGACGTTACGGAAATGCAATTATCGTCGGTCGGGGCGCCCACTACATTCTGCCTCCGGAGAAGCTTTTCCGAATCCGGCTGGTGGCCCCCCTGGAAGACCGGATCGCGCACATCATGAAGGTTCAGAACGCGACCCGCAAGGAGGCGGAAAAATACGTCCTGAAAACCGACAACGACCGGCAAGCCTTCATCCGGAAGTATTTTCACATGGATATGACGGATCCCGGCCATTACGACCTGTTGATCAACATGCGGATCATCACCGTTGACGGTGCCGTGGAGGCCATCAAGGCGGCCTTTCTGAAGCGGAAAGGTCTTGAGGCTGCCTCTCCGGCGGCGTAAGCGATGCCGGACGCTTCCGTCCTGGCTGGAAGCTGACAAGACACCCGGGAGTGCCCGTCCAGGACCTCTGGCCGGAACCATTGGGGCAATCCATAACATCATGTTTCCTTATCGAGAGGAACAGCCATGGAAAAAGACGATGACGTAGCGCGCCAGGAGCTTGAATCCGGTCATGAGTTCGATCCGGCGCATGAAGATCGCACCATCCGTTTTTTGCATAAGGTCATAAGAATTGCCGTGAAAGTTCTGGCGGTGCTCATGGTCCTTGTGATTGTCTGGGGCATTGCGGACGTCATCTATATTTTATACCAGCGGCTGGTCCAGCCGCCTTTTATGCTTTTGCAGATCAGTGACATACTTGCCACCTTCGGCGGTTTTCTGGCCGTATTGATCGCCATTGAAATCTTCATCAACATCAGGATGTACCTGAGCACGAATGTATTGCCTGTCCGGCTGGTGATCGCCACGGCGCTGATGGCCATTGCCCGGAAAGTCATCATTTTTGATTTCGAATATATAACGCCTCCTTTCATCTATGGAACCGCGGCCGTTGTTTTGGCTTTGGGATTGACGTACTGGCTGATTACAAAAAGAGCTTAGGCCGTCGGATCTCAGAACGGCCAGGAACGGCAGGCAGGGGTCATGGGGCATGGCGTTTTGAACCTGTAACCTGTCGAAATCCGGTTTAATATACGAAGATTGGCCACTATGTTATTGACATGCGAGCCCATTGCTTTATAAATAGGCTCGATCTTTTTTTTATAAAACGGTATAAAGCCAAGCGGATTCTATGCCTGCAGGATCGTCCTCCCGGCGGCGGTTGCGGGGTTGCGCTGAAACGGAAGCCAGGGCTCGTCTCTCAAGATCGATGTGGCGGCATTTCAGGCAGCGCGCTGTTTTTTTACTACTGGAATAGAAAGGAGTAATGTCCATGGCTGAAAAATCTATCTTGAAAATCAACAGTGAGGATGCTTATTTCGAGAAGCATTACCGGAAGCAGATGGAGGAGGTGCGGGCTGCAGCCCAGCAGGAGGCGAACGAAACCTATAAAAATGAGCACAAAAATCACTGCTTCCGGTGCGGGACGCACAGCCTTGTGGAGGTTCAGCAGGGCGATGTCCACATCGACATCTGCATCAACGAGGGATGCGGTGCGATCCACCTCGATCCCGGCGAACTGGAAAAAATATTGGAAGGCGAAGGCGGACTTTTTGGAAAAATAAAATCTTCCGTATTTTCGGTTTTTAAATGAGGGCTTGAGGGCAGGAAAGAGGCGGAGACCCAACGGTTTTTTCTGCTGGAGGGTATCCTTCTCTTTCAACGAGCCGGATGGTGGAAATTTTTCCAATCCGGCTCGTTGGCTGTCATTGAGGCCGGGCCGCAGGGTCGGGAACAGGCGACTCCTTCGGGACACCATGAATCGGGCGGAAACTGTGCAATGCATGAACGGCATTGATTGTTTCTGCAGGCCGGCAGTTCATTCGCCGATCGGGTCGGGCGATCAAAATCGTCTGCTGATGGCTGCCGGGCAGAGAGCTTTGAACGCGCTCGGCTATCCGGCGGACATTTCCGAGCGCCCGCCTTTGTAAGGGGACTCGATTGTGAACGCCCGGGATGCCAAATCTGCTCAAGTCCACCACGGCGCTCATTTTGGTCGGCATGTGCTGATCGGGTTTTTTACCATTGCGCCTCTGTGGGTCACCTGGCTGGTATTCGATTTTCTCCTTGATCTCCTTGCGGGCATAGGCAGGCCGATCCTCCTTGCCGCGGCAAGCCTCGCGGCGCCCGTTTCAGGCACGCTGGCCGCATGGCTTCTCAATTCCACATTTCAAAAACTGGTGGCTGTGCTCTTTACGCTGGCCCTGATATACGGCATTGGCCTGTTCGCCTCGATGGTGCTTGGGCGCAAACTGATTGCAGCCGTGGAGGCGATGCTGAATCGCCTGCCTCTGGTGCAGACCGTCTACGGCGGCACAAAGCGATTTCTTTCAGCCCTCAGAAAACCTCCTGTTTACGGCCAACGCGTCGTTTTGATCAGCTTTCCGACCCCGGAAATGAAGGCATTGGGTTTTGTAACCAAGATCATACGCGACGAGGCTGGCGGCCGTGACCTGGCGGCTGTCTATGTCCCCACCTCACCCAATCCGACTT
Source organism: Syntrophus sp. PtaU1.Bin005 (assembly GCA_002067745.1). Taxonomy (GTDB): domain Bacteria; phylum Desulfobacterota; class Syntrophia; order Syntrophales; family Syntrophaceae; genus Syntrophus; species Syntrophus buswellii. Next base: position 51,871 of record MVRU01000006.1, on the reverse strand, counting down.
CCGGTTACATTGAAATCGTTCCGCTTTCGGAAGTGGTCCAGACCGACTGGAGCATCGAGGAAGCGATGAGCTTCGTCGTGACCGGCGGCGCAAACGGGCCTGATTCCGTCCATTTCGACAACAGGCCTCGAAATGGGAGAAACCACCCATGACAGGCTATTCTGTGTTCGCGACACCTGAAAAAAGCTCCAGGCACCAGGCTTCAGCCTGGTGATCCAAGAAACGACCATCAGCCAGAGCATGGATGACGATCGGAACCCGACCCATCAGCAGAAAAGCATTGCGTAAAGGCGAGGCGGATTTTGACCCTCGAAAAGCTCTTGAAGGGAGCGCTGTTCCGCGGCGGCCTTTAAACCTGGCCGCATCGCAGGGCCCAGAAAATGAGTCTGGATAGTTCATGAAGCGGTTTACTTGCCTGTTCCAGTTAATTTGGGCCGCGTTGTTCGTTCTGCTGTCCGCATGGCCGGTGCAGGCTCAATGGCCTCAAGGAAAAAGCCGGGTTCTCATCATCCATTCCTATCATTCGGGCCTCACCTGGACCGATGCGATCATGAACGGAATCCGGGATACCTTCGCGGCCAGCGACCCAGGTATTCAGATCAGCACCGAATACCTGGACTCCCGGCGTTATCCCAAGTCTGACCTCTCCCGTAGAATCCGGGAATTTCTTCTTGAAAAATTAAATGGCACAACGCCGGATCTGGTGATGGTTTCGGATAATAATGCCCTCGAACTCGTTCTGGAACAGCGGAATCGACTTTTTCCCGGCATACCGATCGTCTTTTGCGGCATCAACGATTTCAGCCCGGCCATGATTTCAAGCTGCCCGGATATCACGGGTGTTGCTGAAGATCTTTCAATCGTTGAGACGGTGAATCTTGCGCTCCGTCTGCATCCCGACACCGGGGAGATTGTCGTGATCGGCCGGACCACTGTGGCGGCAGACAGGTATAATCGCGACAGCTTCATCGCTGCGCTGCCGAGGGTGCCTTCTCATCTGAAGGTCACGTTCTGGGACGACCTGCCGGGCCCTGAATTGAAGTCAAGGCTGGAGAAGCTCGAAAGCGGCACGGTCCTTTTCATCAACGGACTTATCACGGACCATTCCGGTCGGCAGATGATGTACGGAGAAACCACAAAATGGATCTCCCAATACAGCAAGGTGCCCGCGTATTCATTCTGGGAGGTCTATCTGGGCTACGGCATCGTGGGAGGCAAGCTGGTAAGCGGTTATCGGCAGGGTCGGATGGCCGGACAACTGGCCCTGCGCATCCTCCGTGGCGAGCGTGCCGACCGCATTCCCGTGGTGGCCGGTCTTGATGCCAATCATTACATGCTTGATTACCGTCAACTGGAAAGATTTCGCATCCCCCTGTCAAAAGTCCCGCAAGGCACCCTCTTCGTCCATCGCCCTGATTCGTTTTACGACCGCCATAAAACTCTTGTCTGGACAACCGTCTCCGTCGTCGCAGCACTGGGGGCTCTTGTGATTCTTCTCAGTACGGCCATCCTGCATCGGCGTAATGCCGAACGGGCGCTGAAGGTCAGCGAGGAGCGGATGCGTCTCTTTTTTGAGCGCCAGATTGTCGGGATGGCCATCGCATCTCCCGAAATGGGCTGGCTGCAGGTCAATGACAGGTTATGCCGGATGCTGGGCTATTCCCGGGAGGAACTCCTGCGGAAAACCTGGACGGAATTGACCTATCCTGACGATCTCGCTGCCGATATCGAACAGTTTGATCGGCTCCTTGCCGGCGCGATCAACGAGTATACGCTGGAAAAGCGGTTTGTCCGCAGGGACGGGACCATCATCTTCACGGATCTTTCTGTTGGCTGTGTCCGAAATGCGAGGGGGCGTGTGGATTACGTCCTGGCGCTGCTGGAGGACATTACGGAGCGTAAGGAGGCTGCCGGGGAGCGGGAAAAGCTGCAGGAGCAGCTTATCCAGGCTCAGAAGCTGGAGTCCATCGGCAGGCTTGCAGGTGGCGTGGCCCACGACTTCAACAATATGCTCACCGCGATCCTGGGTCATGTGGAACTGTCGATGAGGCTGTGCACCCCGGAGGGACCGATCTACACAAGCCTCAAGGTGATCGAGGAGTCCGCACTCCGATCCGCCGGTCTTGTCAGGCAGCTGCTGGCCTTTGCGCGCAGACAGACCGTGGCGCCCAAGGTCCTGGACGTGAACGACACCACAGCGAGCATGCTCAAGATGCTGCAGCGGTTGATGGGCGAAAGCATCTCCCTCGTCTGGCTGCCCCAGATGGGCCTGTGGCCGGTCAGGGTTGACCCTTCGCAGATTGACCAGCTGCTGGTCAATCTGTGTATCAACGCCCGGGACGCTATTCCCGGGGTGGGCAGGGTCACTATCGAAACCGGGAATAAAGTCCTGGATGAGACTTATTGCGCCGTTCACCCCGATTGTGTCCCGGGAGAATACGTGATGCTGGCCGTAAGTGACGACGGTGACGGAATCGGCAAGGATGCCCTGGGCCACATCTTTGAGCCCTTCTTTACCACGAAGGAGCCGGGAAGGGGTACCGGTTTGGGACTATCTACGGTTTACGGCATCGTCAAGCAGAACAACGGGTACATCCATGTGTGCAGCGAACCCGGCAAGGGTTCGACCTTCAGGATATACCTGCCCCGGTTTGCAGGGGACGCCGGAGAGCCGGCGGTGGAAAGCAAGGCGGAACCGCCTGGGAGCCGGGGGGAGACTGTTCTCCTGGTGGAGGATGAGGCCGTGATTCTGCACGTCGGACAGGCGATGCTGGAAGCTCTTGGCTATCGGGTGTTGACGGCCGACACGCCGGGCAAGGCGCTTCAGCAGATGAGAGCCCGCAGTGGCGAGATAGACCTCGTACTCACCGACGTGGTCATGCCGGAAATGAACGGACGGGAACTGGCGGAACGGCTCCTTGATATCAAACCCGGCCTGAAATGCCTGTTCGCATCCGGTTACACAGCCGACGTCATTGCACGCGACGGCGTGCTGGAAGAAGGTGTTGTTTTCATTCAGAAACCGTTTTCCATCAAACACCTGGCCGCCAAGGTGCGCGAGGCATTGGAGCGGGAGTAGGTGCGCCCCCTGACTCCGGCCCAGGCCACCTTCCAGATCCGCCCTGGCCTGCGGAGCATGGATGCCCTTCCTGTTGCCCTCCGCGCCATGCTCGCCGGAAAGCCCTTTCTCACCGGATGCAAATCCGCCCGGCCGTTAGTCCGCCCCGTTCCTATGCCGACCGTATGGCTCCGGATGATGTTTTTCCCTCCCCCACCGGCAAAAGCGCCCGGACATGGGTGCTTTTGCCTCAATCGTGTTCTGTCTGCCGGTTCAGGGCGCTCGGGCGGTGGTTCCGGATCGGCCTTCCATCATCGTACATCCTGAAGGAGATGGCTTTGAAATCAGGGGGCATTTCTCGGCGGCTTCCTCGCCGAAGGTAAGGCAGTTGCTGGTGCGGAGAACGTTCAGATTCTGAGAGGAAACCTGATCGAAGAGTTAAAAAGAGCTGGCGTTATGTTCCGGATTGTACTATAGGTCAAGTCATATTATAGCTAGAGTGTAGAATTCGGAGTCTTTTCCGAATGGCAGTGTTTTACTCTAGACTCCTGTTTTTTTTGAGGAAGGAGGTGATGAAGGATCGTAATGCAAGGTTAGAAGTTTAAATCACGTTTTTTAAAAAAGGAGGAGATATGCTGAGTGATCGCAAAATGTTAGGAGTTCTTGCAGTTGCTGTGCTTGGTATTTTGATCGCGTTGATACAGCCGTTTGCCCCCGGGTTGTCGCCTCTGGGACATTACGTCATGGGTACCGTTATCGCGGGTCTTGGGATGTGGATCTTCCGTCCCGGTAACCTGCCTTTCATGTCTGGTACTTCCATCATCCTTGGTCTTACCCTGGCGCTATTTTTTGCCTACAAAGCGGGTCTGGTGTTCCCGGGCAAAGTCCCCTTCAAGGCGCCACCGCAAATCTATGAAGTCGTTATGGGCGGCTTTACTTCATCAGCCGTCTGGGTCCTGATTCCCGCACTCTACTTTGGTTTCGTTCTGCAGAAAACGGGTTTGGGCAAGCGCATCGCCTATATGGTTCTGAAGACGTTTCCGGCAACCTGGCTTGGCCTGGCGATCAGCTGGTTCGTGATCGGCGTTGCGCTGTCCGCTCTGACCCCTTCCATCACCGTCCGTGTGGCTATTGTTGTTCCGATTGCCATCGGGATTGTGGAAGCCTGTAAACTGGAGTATCGCTCCAATGGCTCGGCATTTATCTGTCTGATGGCCTGGGGGATGGCTCTTTTCCCTGGGACCGGATGGTTGACCGGATCCCTCTCCGGACCGATCATGCAGGGATTCTTTCCTCCCGAAATCAAGCACCTGTGCAATTTTGCCGACTGGTTCAAGATTCTGGCCCTGCCTTGGTTTGTGGTGACTCTTGTGTACATTGCCCTGGCTTACATTCTGGCCAAGCCGAAAGAAGCCATCGCCATCAGCTCCGACGTCTTCAAGGAGGAATACAAGAAACTGGGCCCCATGTCCAAGGATGAAATCATTTCCCTTTTGATCCTTGTCGGCTCGCTGTTGATGTTCTTCACGGAAAGGCAGCACGGAATTCCCACGGCGGCTACGGCCCTGTTCGCCCTGTTCCTCTTCGTCATGTTCCGCATCATCAACGGTCCGGAAATCAGCTCCGGCATCAACTGGGACGTGGTCTGCTTCTTCGGCATCGCCGTGGCTCTGCCCCCCATCTTCGGTGTTTCCGGAATCTCCGCCTGGTTCGGCCCCCTGATCAAAGGGCCCATCATGTCCGTAGCGGGCGCTCCCCTGCTGTTCATGCTGGTCATCACCGCGGGGCTCCTGCTCATCCGCTTCATTGACGTTCCCTGGGGCTTCACCACCGCCGCGTTGACCATCATCATGCTGATCCCGCTCTTCAACGACTTCGGGTATCATCCCCTGGCGGTGACCATGGCCTATCTGATCGCCGTCAACTTCTTCCTCCTGTCCTACCAGCAACCCTTTCTTCTGATGGGTGAAGGGATGATTCAGGGCAAGGGGTGGGCGCCGGCCCATGTGTTTAAGTTCGGCTTGATCTACATTGCGGCGGCCTTTATTTCCCTGCTGGTGGCCGTGCCGTACTGGAAGATGATCGGCGTTATCCGTTAACGAATTGAATTCATAGCATAGCAGGGAAATTGACCCCGGACAGAAATCCGTTCCTGTCCGGGGTTTTTTTAACTCGTCACACATCCGGGAACATGCCGGAGATGACCGCCTTTGCTTCTTTCTCGATGTTGCTCCCAGATTTCATGACGATATCGAGGCGCCAAGGCGGAGACGAGGCCGTAGCACGCAGACACATGGCGGGTGCCGGTAACGCGGCCCGCGAAGATCGCGGCGGGATGGCGAGCTGGAACTAGACGGTCTTCTGGAAATCGGCAAGGCTCATAACCCGGAGCAGGGGGTAAAGCGGGGTTTTTCTGAGAACGTAGAGCACCCGGTCCCGGGTTTCCGGAAAGCGGGAGGCAACGCAGTCGTCAAGAACGATGACGTGAAAATCATGGCAGACGGCGTCATAGGCCGTACTGAGAACGCAGACCTCGGTGGAAACCCCTCCGATGACAACCGTGTCCACTCCCCGCTTCCTCAAGATGGCGGCGAGTTCCGTCTTGAAAAAAGCGCTGAAACGGGGCTTCTCCACGATCAGGTCACCATCTTCAGGCTTCAGTTCGCTGATGACCTTCGCTCCCGGCGTTCCCTGAATCGCATGGGGATTCATCCGGGACTGAAAGAGGAAGCAGTCCGGCGATAGCGCATCGTTGGAGTAGATGACGGGGATGGCATTTTCCCGGCAGAACCGGATCAATTTCTGAAGATTGGGGATGATGTTGATGCCTTCTTCACCCATGGGAAGGGGTCCATCCAGCCGGATGAAGTCCTCCAGCATGTCGGAAACGATTAGCGCCTGCTTCATCTATTCACCGAAAAGGAATGGATTTCACGGATTATTTTTCCTGCGTGGAGCGAATATAGAGAAGCCCGGCATGGGTGTCAATGGTTTTTCTTCCGATGGTGTGCAGCGGGGCCTGGTGAGAAGGGCGTCCGCCGCCAGGCTTCAGGCGCTAGTTCCCCTTGACCGGAGGAGCCGTTCATGCGATAAAAAACAAAAATGCAAATAACTTATTCCACTTCCAGGCGATAGGCTCTATGCGGGTCCACAGACCGGGGGGCGTCCGGGGGCCGAACAAAGACGCATGCCGGATCCCGATCAGGGGATTTTGAGGAAACCCGGATCTTGAAGCGGAATGAAAGAACAGGAGATGCCATGGGAGAAAGGCAGTTTTCCCGGATTGCGTTTGACCGTCACGTCACCCTTAAAATCGGCGATTCCGCAAGTCCCGCAGAAATCGAGAATATCAGCCTCAAGGGTGCGTTGCTGAAAACGCGGTGTCCATTCAACCTTCAGGATGTCGTGATCCTTGAGCTCCGGTTGTCGGAAGAACCCGATCCCCGGATCCTGACGATTGAGGGAACCGTGGTCCGCTGTGAACGAAACAAGGCGGCAGTCCATTTCACCCGCATGGATCCGGATTCTTTTGTTCTCCTGAAAAACATCATGGCGTACAATCAGGGGGACGAGGCCATTGTCCGGGGCGAACTGGCCGATTATCTTTCCGGTAAGGGCTAACCGTTCATCAGGGAGGTGCTCAGAGGAAACATGGAGAAGAAATGGGTGACCACCAGGGAAGCCCCCCTGCCCGTCGGGCCCTATGCGCAGGCGGTGAAGGCGGGCGGATTCCTTTTCGTCTCCGGACAGATTCCGGTGGATGCTCGGACCGGCCAACTGTCGACGGGGCCTTTTGTCGAACAGGCCGGGAAGGCCCTTGACAATCTGGCTGCCGTCCTGAAGGCGGGCGGCGCCGGTCTGGACTCCGTCGTCAAGGTCACCGTCTATCTGTCCGATATGGCAAACTTTAATGAATTCAACGAGGTGTATATCACCTATTTCGAAAACTCCCGCCCCGCCAGATCCTGTGTTGCCGTCCGGGAACTGCCCAAGGGGGCCTTGGTGGAAATCGAAGCGGTCGCCCTCTGCGAGGATGGATGATGGAGTCTTTCCTGGGCGGCCTGAGCGGCTACATGGCGGATTCCCTGTTTGCGGCTTACCTGGCCGCCTATCTTGGCGGAGTGCTCGTAAGTTTCACCCCCTGCGTCTACCCGGTCATGCCGGTTGTGATCGCCTACATCGGCGCTCAGGGCGCACAGTCCCGGGCCCGGGCGTTTTTTCTTTCCCTGGCCTATGTGCTGGGACTGGCCCTGACCTATGCGGTTCTCGGCGGCGTTTCCGCGTTGACGGGCCAGCTGTTTGGCCGATTCCAGAACAGCTTCCTGACGTCCTTTCTCGTGGCCAATGTCTGTATTTTCATGGGGTTGGCCATGCTGGATGTCTTTTCGATTTCCATCCGGATTCCAGGGTTTATGGCCCGGTCGGAAAAGGGCATCCTGAGCAGCGGCATTCTGGGCAGTCTCGTGATCGGCATTACCTCAGGCCTTCTGGTAGGCCCCTGCTCGGCGCCGGTCTTTTCCGTGCTGCTCGCTTATGTGGCTAGCCGGCAGAACGTCTTTTTCGGCATGAGCCTCCTGTTTGTTTTTGCCCTGGGCATGGGAACGCTGCTTCTTGCCGTCGGTTCCTTTGCCGGGCTGCTGACCGGCCTGCCCAAATCAGGCCTTTGGATGGTACGGATCAAACAGGGCTGTGGCTGGCTCCTTCTGGCCACGGGCGAATATTTCCTGATCAGGGCCGGCGGTGCGCTGGTTTAATTCTCACGAATGGATGCAGGAGCATTGAACACCATGAAACTTCTACGGATTCTTCCCGTTGTCGTCGGACTTTCCCTGGTGGTTTTCTCTCTGGTAAGCTGCCTGGAGCCTTCCGACCAGGGAGAAAAGGGATCGAAGCAAAGCCTGCCCCAAGTCGAAGGCATCGAAGCGCCGGATTTTGAACTCCCCGATCTGGAGGGGAAATCGTTCCGCCTGAGCCAACATCGAGGCAAACCCGTTCTCCTGATCTTCAGCACCACCTGGTGCGCCCATTGCCGTTCCGAAGTGCCTCACCTGCGGGAAATCGCCGCCAACTACGGCCCGCGAGGCCTGGAGGTGGTTCAAATCTTCATTCAGGAATCCCCGCAGAAGGTTTCATCCTTTGCCCGTCAATACCAGCTTTCTTACCGCGTCCTGCTGGATGAGCGGGGAGAGGTCGCTGATACTTACGGCGTTCGCGGGGTTCCCGATATGATCCTCCTGGATCGTAACGGTCGTCTTGTTTGCCGCCGCTGCCCGGATCTCGAAGCTTCCCTGAACGGCCTTTTCGCGAAGCAGCCGGATTAGCGGGAATGCAGGTGCCGAAAGACGCAGTCCGCGGCTCCGGGCACCTGCTGGTGATGAAGGGGATTTATTTCGATTTCAGGAGATTTTCTATCTCGGCGATGTTGGCGCCGAAAACCGCTGAATCCCCGATGAGAAAGAAAGGCGTGCCGGTCAATCCCAACCGGGTGGCAACCTCCTTGTGCTTCCTGAGGGTTTCCTCCGCCCGGCTGTCCCCGCAGCGCTGGAAGTTCATGCTGTCCAGCTTTCCTGTCATCGCTTCCTCGTAGGCTTTTCCCCAGTCTTTGGCACAGAAGACATAAAGCGCCTTCGCCTCGGCATCCTTGTGGAAGGGAAGGGGATAGAAGAAGATATGACGGGTCACATCCGTCCGTCCGGCAAAAAAGGCGGAGGCCTGGCGGCAGTAGGGACAATCCGGATCCGTGATTTCAATGACGCGATGCGGTCCCGTTCCGATCGTGATCGCCGAATCCAGGGGCAGGTTTTTCGCTTTGGCCGCAATCAGTTCCCGAATCTTCTCCCGGGTCAGATTTTTCCCCTCCTTCGTAACGATTTCCCCGAGCAGCAGGCAATCCGTTTCGGGAGCGTAATAGAGAATCTCATTGCCGACGATCACCTCGTAAACCCCCTTGATGGCCGTTTCCGAAATCCTTTCCGCCGGGATCTGGGGGTAACTTTTTTTAAAGGCTTCATTCGGCGATCTTTCCGCGGCCAAAGCCTGCCCTCCCGGCAGCGCGAGGATCGAAAGAGCGATGAAGAGGAAACCCCTGGTGAGGAATTTTGCCCCTCTATTTCTTCTGTAACATTCCATGAAGTTTTAAGATTCCTTTCTTTTCTTGAAGAAGAAACATTGATCGCCGCTGAAAGTCAAGGGGCAATTCCCCCTTGCAAGGGGCAGCGGCCGAAGATAAGATACTCCCGTCTTTTCAGCAGCAGGAAGGAGAAGGGAAGTCATGCCGATTACCCCTGAAAACACCTGGGAAGCGGTCTCGACCATTCGCGCTCAGGCCCCTTTGATCCACAATATCACGAATTATGTCGTGATGAACAGCACGGCCAACGCCCTGTTGGCCCTGGGCGCCTCGCCCGTCATGGCCCATGCCCGGGAGGAAGTGGAAGAGATGGTCAGCGCCGCGTCGGCCCTGGTGATCAACATAGGAACGCTCAGCCCGCCCTGGGTCGAGTCTATGACCAGCGCGGCACGGAAGGCCGCCGAGCGGCGGATTCCCATCGTGCTGGACCCGGTCGGAGCAGGGGCCACGTCCTATCGGACCCGGACCGTCCGGAAGCTCCTGGATGCGGTTGCCCCGACGATCATCAGGGGCAATGCCTCTGAAATTCTGGCGTTGGCGGCCGCTGAAAAGGGGCGGACCAAAGGGGTTGACGCCACGGAACATTCAAGCCGCGCCGTCGAGGCCGCCCGCAGGATGAGCGAACGCTATGGGAGCACGATCTGCATCAGCGGAGAGACGGATTTCATTGTGAGCAGGCAGGTGCTTCTGGGGATCAAAAACGGCCATCCCCTGATGGCCCGGGTGACGGGGCTTGGGTGCACGGCCTCCGCCCTCTGCGGCGCCTTTGCAGCCGTGAACCCGTCCTTTGCCCTGGCTGCGGCGCAAGCCATGGCGATCATGGGCGTTGCCGGCGAAATGGCTGCGGAAATCTCCCCCGGCCCGGGAAGCCTGCAGCTTCACTTCCTGGACATCCTTTATCAGCTGACCGAGGAAGACCTTGTCCGTCGAATGCGAACCTCACCAGGAGCCGGATGATGGATCGACCTTTTTCCGCCCGGAGAAAAACCGATGGATTGTACCTTGTCACGGACCGCAGCCTGTGCGGCCGAAGAAGTGTCGAAGAGGTCGTTTCAATGGCCGTACAAGGCGGTGCGGCCTGGGTCCAGCTCCGGGAAAAGGATCTGGCCACCCGCCCCTTTGTTGAGGAGGCCAGACGCCTGAAAGCGCTCCTCTTCCCTCTCGGGGTTCCCCTGATCATCAACGACCGCCTTGATGTCGTCCTGGCCTCTGAAGCGGACGGAATCCATATAGGCCAGGAGGATATGCCCTATGAAACGGCCCGCCGGCTGCTGGGGCCCAAGGCCATCATCGGTCTCTCCGTGGAATCCTGGGAAGACGTGGTGCAGGCCCAATCCCTGGACGTCGATTATCTCGGCGTCAGTCCCGTTTTTGCCACACCCACCAAAAGGGATACCAAAGCACCCTGGGGCTTGGAGGGCCTGACGCGGATCCGGTCGTTTTCCCGCCATTTCCTCGTTGCCATCGGTGGAATTTCCCACGAAAATGCCGGCGCGGTCATCCTGGCCGGGGCCGACCGGATCGCCGTGGTGTCGGCAATCTGTGCGGCATCGGATCCCTGCAGGGCCGCGAGGGATCTCTGCCGTGACATTGCTGAGGCGCAGGAAAAGGGGGATCTGTCTGGAGCGCAGCGGGAGCGCTCTTAGCTTTTTTGAGCAGGGTCAGAATCGCATGAAACCGCACAAGCTGATTCTTTTGGACTATTCGGGGACGCTGAGCCTTCAGGCCGTTCTGTTCGGCCGGGGGGATTCTCTCCAGTCGGCGCTGGACCAGAGCGGCCTCGCCTTCCTGGGCATCACGCCTTCCCGGCTCTGGGAGAAGATCGTCCATCCGACCTGGGAGGAAGGCAGTACGACCCCGGTGGGCTACCGACAGATTCTTCTGAGGTGCCTTCTTCATGATGCCGGGGGGGCGTCTTCCAGCGCCGGATCAGGGTTCGTTCCCGATTTGGGGAGGGCTGCGGAGGCCTTCGTGGATTCCTATCTCGCGGCATCCCGCATGGAGGACCCGTGGCGCCCCCTCCTCAGGAAGCTTGCGGATCAGCCGGGACTCTGCACGGTCATTGCAACGGATCATTACGCGGAAGCCACGCCGGCGATCCTGAGGTATCTTGCGGACTGGGAAATTCCCGCCGTTTCCGCGAAGGAAGCCTTCGGCCCGGAGCCGCCCGCCGCGCTCATCGTGGCCAATTCCGCGGATCTGGGGGGGCACAAAGACTCGCCGTGCTTCTGGCAGTCGTTGAAGTCCGGGCTTGGGCTGGACGCATTGAAAGATATTCTGCTCATTGATGATTTTGGCTTGAATGAACACAGCGGTGATGCCTACGGTGACAGGAACCGGGTGGAACGGCGGCAGGAAGAGACAGCCCGTCTTCTCCGGGAGATTTTTTCCGTCGAGGCCCGCATTTTCCGCTTTTTTCTGGAACGTGGGAAGGGGCTACCCGATTACGAACAGCTCATGCGCCGGGTGGAATGTCTGGTGGAGCAATTTCTGGAGGGAACCGGCTGAAAAAAAATTATTTTTTCTTCAGAAAATCCAAAGCAATCCGGAGGGTTCATCATAAAAGGTCATATGGGCCAGGAAACCGGATGCCAGGGCGGGAGGCGCTCTTTTCACCCGAGGCTCTTCTTCGGGTGACATGGAAAGGGTGCAACAGTCCTTTCCGGATTCAGCAGGAGCCCTGACGGCAACACCTGCGTCTCTGCCAGGCTCCGCCTTGGCGAGTCCTCCAGGCGGAACAGGTTCTCCTGGCACCGGTTTTTCTCGATGCGACCCATCACCTGGAACACGTGCGGCCGATTGGGCCGCTGACTGCGCTATGACGGCATGGCGTAGGTTGCCGTAAAGATCCATGCCGAAGGTCAACCCCCTTTTTCCGGCAATCCGGGCGTCCGAGCTCAGAACCGTCTCAATCTTCGGCGATTTCTTCTTTACGCAGAGATGCACCTCGGCTGTCAGATAATCGTATTCCCTGCTGTCGTTCGGAGGTCCGCAAAAACAATCTTCCCGTGTATGATTGATCAGCGTCTTGAACGCGTGGCAGAAAATCAGCGGCTCGATAAAAAACAGATTTGCGGAAAGGGACTGAAGGCCCGAATCCTCCCAGAGCTCGTAGAGCGTCTGTCTTTCCTGGATTCGCCGCCCGTGGCTTGCCAGCATGATCCTCGGTTCCAAAGGAAGAGAGCAATAGCCGGAAGAAGATCGGCTGGACAACACATTCTCCTCGCTCCAGCTTATGATCTCCCCCAGATCGGGGCGGACATAGGGATTTTCCACTTCCACCAGATCGGGCCCGAAGAGGAGCAGAGAGTCGCTGAATTCACGCACAGCACTGCGCAGGGTGCATTTGCCTGTTTTCCATGCGCCTTTCCGAAAACAGGCAACCTTCCAGACAACCTCAAAGAAATAAATAGCCGGCACGATCGTCTCACACTGTCGAATCAGGAGATATGGACAAGATATTTCCGCTCGAGAGGCAACATGTCATCCTTTACCTGAACCGTTTTCCCGAACCTTCGCTGCCTGCGCCTCTATCGCTGCTTTCCGGAGAACAGATCATTCTTTACCTCTTTTTTCAAGAAAAAAATCCCCGGTGTTCCTGCCGGAAGGAAAAGATTCACATTCCCGCCGGCTCACCGGACCGTCACAATGAGCCCCTGTCCGAATTCTTTTCAGGAAAATGGCCGGGTTGCTTTTCGGGGGGCAAGGAGCAATCGGGCTTCGTGCCGACATAAAGCCGTGTGATGCCCAATGTCAGAGGATAGTGACGTACATTGGAAAAGCCGGCGTCGCGAATCATCCCCGCGAATCGTTCCGGGGCTGGAAACTGGATGATGGAATCGGCAAGATAAAGATAGGCCGCCGGGTTTCGGGTGAAACACCGGGCCATGCGGGGCAGGATCCGGCGGAGATAGAAGCTGCACAAAAGCTGCAAAACCTTCTGCTGCGGGAGCTGCATCTCCAGTATGGCCACCTGGCCGCCTTCAATGAGAACCCGGGAAAACTCCCGGAGCGCTCCCGGACGGTCTGGAATGTTGCGGATCCCGAAGGCTATTCCCACCACGTCAAAAGACCTGTCCGCAAAGGGAAGGGCCAGGGCGTCACCCTGGACGAAGGATACCCGGTTCCGGCATTCCTTCCGACGGGCGGTTTTCATTACTGCTTTTCCAAGCATTTCCAGGACAAAATCAACGCCGGTTACTTCAACATCCGGATAGCGGCTCGCCACCTCCAGGGCCAGATCCGCCGTGCCGGTGGCCACGTCCAGGTAACGACGGGTCCTGGGGAAATGCATCTTCCGGGCGGCAAAGCGCCGCCAAGCAACATCGCGCCGGAAACTGAGCAGGTGGTTGAGAAAATCGTACTTTCCCGTAACCGTCGCAAATATATCCTGAACGATGCGAATGTGGTCATCCGCTTTCAGGTTCTTGACCGGGGCGTAATCCCGCTTCAGGCGTTCTTTCAAAGATTGAGGTCCTTTTCGGAAGTTCTGGCGATCTTTCTGTGCTTTCAGTCGGGAATTGCCGCTGTTCCCCGTTCACGGGCCGTTCCGGAGCCCGGAACCCTTTGCGGGGTTCCGGCCGCTTCAGCGTGGCTTTTCTATCACAGTTCAAGGCGGATCACAACAGGAGGTGTTCTCCCTGAATCCACCGACCGCCCGACCGTTCGGATTTTTCATCGATTATTTGAAGATGGTCCGGGCGGGCAGGTACAAATCCGACGGCGGTCATGGGAGGCTTCTCGGGACCAAGAAAGGCATGGGGCCGATCCCCACCTCGAAGGGATGCTGTTTCCTCTCATCATTCCCTATTCCTTCTGAGCCGCTTTCATCGCCAGCAGCCGCTCGATCCTTTTCTCGATCGGCGGATGGGTGCTGAAGAGGGTCCGAAGAAAATCTCCTGATAACGGATTCACGATGAACATGTGCGCCGTGGAGGGGTTCACATTCATCGGGTTGGCCCTCGAGGCTTCCGACAGCTTCCGAAGGGCGGAGGCCAGGGCTTCCGGCTTGCCGGTGATCCTCGCGCTGCCTGCGTCGGCGTCATATTCCCTGGACCGGGAGATCGCCATCTGAATGACCGTTGCCGCAACAGGTGCGATCACGGCCATGGCAATGGCGGGGATCATTCCCCCTCCCTCGTCATTGCCGAAAAAAACAGCCCACCGGGACAGAAGCACGACGGCGCTCGCCACCGTAGCGGCCATGGTGCTGATCAGGATATCCTTATGCTTGATGTGGGAAAGTTCATGGGCGAGGACGCCCTCAAGTTCATCCCGGTCGAGAATCTTCTGGATGCCGGACGTCACTGCGACGGCGGCATGATCTTCATTTCTTCCTGTTGCAAAGGCGTTGGGAACATCGTTGGAAACCACGTAAATCCGTGGCTTCGGAAGACCGGCCTTCGCGGCCAGGGCTTCTACGGAGTTGTGGAGGGCAGGGGCCTCCGCACGAGGTACTTCGCGGGCGGAATACATGCGAAGGACGATGCTGTCCGAATACCAGTAGCTGCCGAAGTTCATGAGCGCGGAAAGGACCAGGGCGATCACCACGCCCGTTCCCCGCGCGACAAAATAGCCGGCCAGCATGAGCAGCCCGGACAGGGAGGCCAGCAGGAGGATGACTTTGAGCGTGTTCATGGCATGTTACCTCGGGATTGTATCGCGCCGTTCAGCTTCCGGCGCCGTTTCTCCGGTTTTCGTCATTCCATTGTTGCGGGACATCCGATTCGCCCCCAAAGTTGTCGCCTTTGGGGACGAGAATCCACAGGAGAAGATACAACAGGAATCCAAATCCGCAGAAGAAGAACAGAAATGCAAACAGGAACCGCCAGCACCACGACGGAATGGGCGTATGCTCCCCCAGGCCTCCGCAGACTCCGCCGATCCATTTGTCCTTTCGTGATTTCTTAAAGCGTTGCAGCCAGTTCTTTTCCTCCATGTTGCAACCTCCAATGCCTCGAAATGTTCCATGAATCCGATTTTATGGCCGGCTTTTCGGCGTTTCGCCGTTTTTGCCCGATCCGCGTTCCTGCCGGGCCTCTTTGCTTCGTTCGAGCTGCCATCATATCCAATCATCCCAATGAGATACTAAAACCAGTAATTTTGTAAAGAACATTCTGAAGGCAAACCGCCCTGAAAAAGGACAGGCCCCTTCAGGGACTTCGGCAACGGGGCTTTCCCGATTTTCTTTTCTTGCAACCTTGCGTCCCGCTCTTGTATGATGCGTTCTTCTTTTGAGGCACAAGAAAGGTCGTGATGAAAAACAGTCGGGAAAGAACAAACCTTGAAGATACGGCTGCGACGCCCCGAACCGGTGGCGGGGGGTCGACGTCGTCCGGCGCGGCGTCTTCCCAGAAGCAGGTAATCCTTTATACCGACGGCGCCTGTCTTGGAAATCCCGGGCCGGGCGGATATGGCGTTGTGCTTCTCTATGGGGAACGCAGAAAGGAGCTTTCCGGGGGCTACCGGTTGACCACGAACAACCGCATGGAAATTCTCGCGGCAATCAGAGGTCTGGAGGCCTTGAAGGTTCCCTGTTCGGTGACGCTTTACTCGGATTCCCAATATCTGGTGAATGGGATCACCAAGGGGTGGGCAAAACGCTGGCGGGCAAACGGCTGGAAGCGGAATTCAAGGGAAAAGGCGCTTAACGCCGATCTCTGGGAGCGGTTGCTGAATCTGTGTTCCCTTCACCGGGTCACCTTTGTCTGGGTGCGGGGCCATGCGGACATCAAAGAAAACGAACGTTGCGATATCCTTGCCAATGAAGCTGCCGGACAGGCCAACCTGGAAGAGGATCACGGGTATTTGCAGAAGGCGTCTTTCTGAAAAGCCGTGCCGCCGCAGCCCATGGAACAGCGGGGTGTCCTCTGCCGGACTTCGCACTACGGGGATCCTTCAAACGTCCTCCTTCTTTTTCTTTTTTTGCTCTTTGACCTGTGCCTTGAGCGCTTTTTTCCGGAGCTTGGCCTCGTCTGTTTCCGATGGAGGAACGGCATCCGCGAACGTTGCGACTTCCGGCTCTTTCTGCGCCATGGAAACGCGCTCCGGCGGCAGGGCCGGCTTCGGGGGCTCTTGGCCGCCGGCGGCCGAAGTCAGCTTCTCCGCTTCCAGGGCTTTTCTCGCCCGGATTTTCTCCAGGAGATATTTGGCGAAGGATTTTCCAAACTGGGCAATAAAACCGGTAATCAGGACAATCAGCACCCATTTCAGGATGCGCTGGACGTCAATATTCGAAATATCCATGGGCCACAGTAAAGATGATTCAGCAATCGTAAAAAGAGCCGTTTCTCTTCATTTCAAGACCGAGGCTTCAATGAGATCCGCCAGGCCCTGAATGTCGTTGATATCCAGGCAGGGCACCCCGATGTCAAGCGGTGTGTCGCTGGCCAGGGCAAGCAAATTGTCCTGCGGGCCGCAGAGAAGTTCCCGCTTGAGGGCAGCCCGGTATATCTCGATTTTCTGATGGGGGTTGCCTTTGAACCCTTCCGTCAGGATCAGGTCTACATCGTGGATATAGCGTTCCCGGAGGGCGTCGATGCTGAAATCTTCCTCCACGTCTTCAATCAGGGCCGTCTTCCGGGGGGTCGCAATGACCGTTGCCCGGGCGCCTGCCTGCCGGTGCCGCCAGCTGTCTTTTCCTTCGATGTCGATATCGAAGTCGTGCAGATGATGCTTGATGGTCGCCACCCGGTATCCCCGCCTGGCCAGTTCCGGAACCAGCTTCTCAATCAGGGTCGTTTTTCCCGTATTGGATTTGCCGACGATGGAAATCACAGGAATGAGGGTATGTGCTTTCATGCCTTCTCCTTGGGCCCTTTCCCGGCCGCCATGTTCAACGGATGAACCAAAGCAGAGCGAAGTTCCGAGCATCTTGATCCATCCAAACATGAACTGTCTGAAATTTATAGACGAAGGCGGATTGCATTTCAAGCAGTATATCTCCCTTTCCGGGGATTAATAATTGCTTGCACTTTTGGCAGGAAGGATTATATACGTAGCAGGCGCTTGAATTGTAACCAAGGCGCAAGTCCAAGGACAGGAGGCCTGAAACTGCATGGCGAACATGCTGAATGCCCTAAAAACGATCGAGCAGTACAAATCCGACAGTCCGTATTACAGCGAACTGCTGGATATTCTCGCGGAGCTTCTCATCCTGCGGGAAGAGTATCACAAAACATCCGACAGGATGATCTTTCAGGTGGATGAGCACCTGATCCCCCAGAAGGTGGCGGGCGGATTGCCCCTGATTGATTTTATCTCGGGAGAATTTAATCTTTCCCTGCCCAGGGATTATTTTCTTAAGCTTCTGGATATTGCAAAAAAGCGTTCTCCGGAAAAAACAGAGGAAATGATCGAGCAGCTGCACAGCGGGGCTCTGGATTTTGAGAGGATGATCCGTCATACCTTCGACCCCCTTGCGGAAGGGGATTTTCCGGAAGAAAAAGATGATGATTTTTATGATCTTGTGGAGCTGTTCCTGGAAGAAAGCCTGAGACCTGAACTGGAAAAGATCGCCAGCCATTATGGTGACCGGATTTCCCAACTTAAATGGTCTGAAGGGTACTGCCCGATCTGCGGCAAAGAGCCGAAAATCGGCAAGATCAAGGCCGGCGACGGACGGCGTTATCTTTTCTGCAACCAGTGCGGCTTTGAGTGGCATTACCGGCGGGTGAAATGCCCCTTCTGCGGCAATGAAGAGCAGCACGCCCTCGCCTATTTTACGATTGAAGGGGATGAGCGCTACCGGGTGGATGTGTGTAACGTCTGCAAACGGTACATCAAGATGGTGGATCTGAGAGTGACGGAGCAGGAGGCCGATCTGGATGTCGAAGACATTGCCACCCTTCATCTGGACATGCTGGCCTACGAGGAGGGGTATAGTTAGTCCGCAGGATTCGGAGCCCGGTTCATGGACAGGAAAGAAATCGACCTCCTGGTTCACAGGCTTGAAGTCAGTGCCGGGGGAGCTGACTTTCCCATCGTCACCCAGCTGGCGGAAAGGCAGCACGATCCTTTCAAGATCCTGATTTCTACCGTGCTCAGTCTGAGGACGAAGGACGAGGTCACGGGTAAGGCCACCGAGAAGCTGTTCCGTCTGGCTTCAACGCCTGAGGGGATGATGAAGCTGAGTGAAGAGGAAATTCGCCAAGCCATCTATCCCGTCGGCTTTTACCGGAACAAGGCCCGGCAGATTCCGGAAATCTGCCGGGCTCTTGTGGAGCGCTTTTTCTCCCGGGTGCCCGACACCCTGGAGGATTTGCTTTCGTTGAAAGGGGTGGGGCGAAAAACCGCAAATCTCGTTCTTTCGCTGGGCTACGGACAAGAGGCCATCTGCGTCGACACACATGTGCACCGGATCTCCAACCGCCTCGGTCTGGTCAAGACAAAAACACCGGAGCAGACGGAATTCGCTCTCCAGGATACCCTTCCGCGATGCTACTGGTCACGCTACAACACCCTGCTGGTTTCCTTCGGCCAGCGTGTCTGCCGTCCGGTTTCTCCCCTCTGCAGCTCCTGCCTCCTTGGTGATCTCTGTCCCCGCATATCCGTTACCAGCCATCGATGATCTCCTGCCTGGGCGCCGCCGCCGGCTTTGCTGCTTAAAGGCCGTCATTCGGCTTCCTCGCGCGTTTTCCATGAACGGATAAGGGCTGTGTTCCATCCGAAACGCAAAATGGTCCGGCAGGCTACCGGGAGGTGTTCCCCTGTCTGAAATGAGCAAGCACCTCGTCAACCGATCGAGTGTTCAGGATGGAAGAGGGCCGGCACCAGCCGCGCCGGGCCATGCCGATTCCGAAGCGGATCAGCTCGAAATGCTCCGGGCGGTGCGCATCCGTATTGATTGCCAGCAGGACGCCCAGCTCCCGCGCCCGGTAGATGAAGTTGTCCTTAAGATCCAGGCGGTCGGGCATGGAATTGATCTCCAGGACCTTGCGATACTGAGCTGCGGCGGAAAAAACCGCCTCCAGATCCACTGCGATGGGCTCACGCTTTCCGATGAGGCGGCCCGTCGGGTGAGCCAGGATGTCCACATGGGGATTCTCCAGGGCCTTCAGGATCCTCCGGGTCATTTTCCCCTCGCTCTGGTTCAGGGATGAGTGGATCGATGCCACGACAACATCCAGCCCGGACAGGATCTCGTCCGGCAGATCCAGCCGTCCGTCGCTCATGATATTGACTTCAATCCCCGTAAGCAGCCGGATTCCCTCGATCTGCTGGTTGAGTTCGTGGATGGCCTGCTGCTGTTTCAGCAGCCGATCTTCATGCAATCCCCCGGCAATGCCCAATCCGCCGGAATGATCCGTAATGGCCAGATAGGCATACCCCGCTTCCTTCGCCGCCTGGGCCATGGATTCAAGGGATGCCGTTCCGTCGCTCCAATGGGTATGCACGTGGAGATCCCCCCTGATGTCTGAGCGTTCGACCAGTTCAGGAAGGGCATGGGTTGCCGCAAGTTCGATCTCCCCGTAATCTTCGCGGATTTCCGGCGGGATGTACTGCATTCCCAGGCGCGCATAAAAGTCCTCTTCCGTTGCAAACGTTTCCAGCCTGCCCGTGGAGGCATCGGTAATTCCGTATTCGCTGAGTTTCAAGCCCCGTTTCTGATTTCTGGTCCTCAGGGCGATGTTGTGCTGACGGCTCCCCGTAAAATACTGCAGGAGCGAGCCGAAGGCCTCATGCTCCACCATCCGGAGATCGGCCTGAAGACCGTCGGCCAGGATGACGCTGGCCTTGGTGGGCCCCTGGCCGAGGACGTCTCGAACGGCGGGCAGGGACACAAAGGAGCGGATGACGTGGTCCGGATGATCCGCCGTTCCCATCAGGTCGATGTCGCCGACGGTTTCCCGGAAGCGGCGAAGGCTTCCCGCTGCGACCAGATTCTTCACTCCCGGCAGGGGGCGGAGCATGGAGAGAACGTCTTCGACCAGGGGAAGGGCCCGCCCAAGGGGAATGCGCTGATCCTTGCGCCGCAAGGACTCGATCTGGTGCAGCAGATTGTCCGCCGTCCTGTCGCCCAGCCGAAAGAGGGAGGCCACCTTACCCTGCCGAATGGCTCGCTCCAATTCGTCCACGGAGGAGATCCCAAGCTCTGACGCCAGGCGAAAAGCGGTTTTCGGACCGATGCCCGGTATTTCCAGGAGTTCGGAGAGGCCTTCGGGAAGGGAGTCTCTCAGGGTTTCCCAGGCGGCCAGGCGTCCGGTGCGTACCAGCTCTTCCGCCTTGGCGGCAATCGCCTGGCCGATCCCCGGAAGGCTTTTCAAATCCTCTCCCGCCGCAAGCATGACGGCGAGTTCCCGGGGCAGATGTTCTATGACCTGGGCGGCTCGTCGATAAGCCCTTATCTTGAACGGGTTTTCTCCCTTGATTTCCAGAAAATTCGCCATGTGTTCGAAGATCCCGGCTATGTCGGTATTGTTCATGATGCCTCCTTTTGCCCGGATAGGTTCGCTGCGCATCGTCCCGTGAACAGGGCCCGGGAAGCACGGAACGCAGTGCTGCAGCCATAGTTATAATCCATAATGGAACCCTCGCAACAGAAGAAAATGAAGAAGTATCCGGTTATCAGCGGGTATGAGATCTCGGTTTTCCTGGAGAGCACCGGCTTCAACGGGAGAAAAGAATCGCGGATTATAACGGCTGCCCTCCTGAAAAAGGATTGAATTCTTTTGACATCGGTGATATACGGCACTGCGTCGCTGTTTATGAACGCATGTCCTCTTGGTTCCGGCAGGAGGCTCAATAAAATTAAAAGAGGCGGAATTACTGTGCACATTCTGATTAATGTATTGCATATCATCTCCTGTTTTGTCCTTGTGATCGTCGTGCTTCTTCAGGCGGGAAAAGGCGCCAGTATGGGGGCGGCATTCGGCGGTTCCAGCCAGACCGTCTTCGGCAGCAGCGGGGCAGGGACCTTTCTCGGAAAAATGACGACCGCCGTAGCCGTCGTCTTCATGCTGACGTCGCTTTTCCTGTCCTATGCGTCGATCCATAAAGGCTCCTCGCTGATGGAAGGGGCTTCCAGGCCTGTAGCGGAAAGGCCGGCCGCACCTGCCGCACCGGCAGCACCCGCCACGGCGCCGGCACCGGCGCAGAACACAGCGCCTCCTGTCTCCACGCCTCAGTCACAGCCGGCGAAGTAGGGGGCCGTACCAAGAAAAATGGCCGGGAGACTCTTTTCGTATTGACAAATTCATGAGGGGTGGGGTAGCTTATCGATCGGCAGGAAAATGGGCCTGATCGAGATAGTTTGAAAAAGACCGTTTTTTGCCGTATCCGTATTCCGGAATATTGCCGAAGTGGTGGAATCTGGTAGACACGCTATCTTGAGGGGGTAGTGAGCCACGCTCGTCCGGGTTCAAGTCCCGGCTTCGGCACCATAAATCCAATATATCACTTCTGATACTGGGGATTTAGAGTGGGACTCTAAACCCCTTTATTGTTTGGAGTCTCTTTCGGAAACAGACCATGGAACGGGAGGAAGAAGGGTATTTCCCATTTGAATTGCAGAAAAAGCCCGCGAAAGAGAAGCGTTGAGCCCGTAGAATTGACTTGACAAAAGAGGATCAAGTTGTTATTGCAGCACACTGTAATAGTTCATGATTTTGCTCCCGAGGTGCAAGGAGATCTCCAGCCCTCAAAAAGTCGTGCCCTTTCTTAACATTCTGAAAGATGGTCAAAGCCGGATGAGTTTTTTGAAGTCTGAACATTGTGGACCGATCGTAACCTTCTTTAGATGATCAAGAGCAGAAAAAAATACTTCGAGTAACGAACATCAACAATAATAACAGGGGGATTTAGAAATGGGAAAGCTAGAAGGTAAGGTAGCGGTAGTAACCGGCGGCGGAAGAGGTGTGGGAAGAGCCATTTGTCTTGCCTATGCGGAAGAGGGCGCCGATGTTATCGTAAACTACGCCGGTAATCATGCCGCAGCCAATGAAGTGGTTGCTATGATTGAAAAGATGGGGCGTCGTGCCGTGGCCGTTCAGGGGCGTGTCGAAGTCAAGGACGAGGCGGTAAAGACCATCCAGGCCGCTGTCGATAATTTTGGAAGAATTGATGTCCTGGTGAATAACGCCGGTGCGACGAAGCCCGCAATGCTCCATAAGATGACGGAGGAGCAGTGGGATGCGGTCGTTAACATCCACATGAAAGGCCCCTTCCTCTGTGTGCAGGCGGCGGCAAAATATTTCATGGAGCAGAATTACGGCAAGATCATCAACGTCACTTCCGTTGCGGGACTGGTGGGAACGACGGGCCAGATTAACTACGCGGCTGCTAAAGGCGGCATCCTTTCCTTCACCATGTCAGCCGCGAGAGAGCTTGCAAGATTCAACGTCACGGCCAATGTGATCTCTCTGGGCATCGTGACAACGGACATGACCGAAAAAATCACAACTGATGAAAAATTGAAGGAAATTTACATGAGGCGCATTCTCCTCAATCGCTATGCGGAACCTTCAGAAGTGGCTCCCGCCTTTGTTTTCTTCGGCTGCGACGATTCCAGGTATATTACGGGACAGCTGCTGAGAGTCGACGGTGGTTACGGTATGACCTAAGCCGCTGCATGGGGATGAAAACGCTCTGCACGTGCGAAACAGCCTGATAGTGCCTATAAGACCCTCTGGAATAAGAAAACTATATTCAGAGGGTTTTATACTCATAGGGGCTGCCTTCAAGAATTTTGAAAGCGGTCATCCTGAAGGCTGGACGCGAGAGGAAGACAGGACAAAGCTGATGAATTGACCTCTTGAAAGATATTTCTTGACAAAAGTAAAGTTACATCATAGCTAAACCATAGAATAATTTAAAATATGGCAGGAAAAAAAGTCAGGAAATAAGGATTATGGGAACAAGGGAATCAGAAAAAAAGAGCTCTTTGTCGAAGCCTCCATTGTCCAGAAAGCCTTCTGAGAAATCAGATGAGAGAATAATGGAAGCGACCTCAACAAAAAGCGCGGATCAGCAGGCGGACAAAAGCATCTTTGAAAAAGTCAAATTTGAAGTCTATGGAGAAGAAATGATTTCCAAGGAGGTCAAGCAAAGCGGCAACAGCGGCCGGGTGTACCTGCCTCCGGATTGGATTGGAAAGCATTTAAAAATTATACGGATCGATTGAGTTGCATTATGGCAGATGATATAGAGATAAAAGAAATAGATTTAACATATGCGCCTGAGATTACAGAGATTCATCGTGCTATCATGAAAGGCAATATTACCGATTCCTGGATGCAGAGTATTGAACTCCATCTTCGGAAGCAGGACGTTGTCGGTTACGTGGCCATAAAAGACGGCCGCGTGACGGGATTTATCATCGGTGAAATTAAAGGACCGAGTTTTGGACTGGAAAAGAGCGGATGGATCATTGCCCTTGAATCCCACCCGAATCACATGGGTGGCGGGATCGGCAAGGCCCTTGTGGAAAGCATCTTTAAATATTTCAAGCAGAAGGGAGTGCGGGAGATTTATACCGCACTGAGATGGGATGCGGTGGACATGGTGTCCTTCTTCATATCTGTAGGGTTTGACCGCTCCGAGTTCATCAATCTGGGAAAGCATCTCGATGATTAACTGAAGTCCAGGCTCGGATCAGGCAACGCTGCAAAACAACAAGCAGCGTAAGAGAAGAGACAAAAAGAGGGTGCGGAACCGAAAAGG
Source organism: Syntrophus sp. PtaU1.Bin005 (assembly GCA_002067745.1). Lineage (GTDB taxonomy): Bacteria > Desulfobacterota > Syntrophia > Syntrophales > Syntrophaceae > Syntrophus > Syntrophus buswellii. Next base: position 28,025 of record MVRU01000006.1, on the reverse strand, counting down.
TCCGCACCCTCTTTTTGTCTGTCTATTATAAAGTTGCTATGAAATGTCCTCAGGCCGCTTCAAGCTCTCCCGCCTTTTTAAATTCCTTCCGGAAGGGCCGGAATATGTTGCGGGGACACTTTGCAACGCAGGCTTCCTGGCAGTCCGGTCCGTAGGCCAGACACTTGTCATGATCAATGTGGACCACATCGTTTTCAATACTGACCGCTCCCGCCGGACACGCCTTGACACACATTTTGCACGTGATGCAGCCGACCTTGCAGATGTTCCTCACCGTCTTTCCAGGATCCTTTGTGCTGCAGGGAACCCAGACGCGAGCCTTCAGGGGCATCAGCTCAATAACCTTCTTGGGACAGGCGCGTACACAGGATCCGCAGCCGACACACTTTTCCACATCGACAACGGGAAACTGCTGCTCCATGGTAATGGCGCCAAAGGGGCAGGAAGCGGCACAGTCGCCCAATCCGATGCAGGCGTATGCGCAGTCCTGCGGACCACCAAAGGCGATACTTGCACCTGCGCAGGTATCGAAACCAAGATAGGAATACTTCTGTTTGACCTGCCCTTCGATACGGGAACATCGGATCTGGGCAACCACATTTTCGACACCGCCGACCGTTTTTCCCGCAATTTCGGCAACTGCCGCAGCCACTTCCGCCTTGCCGGGAAAGCAGAGATTCGGTGGAACGTCAGGGTCGTGGACAACCGCTTCGGCATATGCTTCGCAACCTGCAAAGCCGCAGCCGCCTCATTGAGCCCCCGCCAGAACTTCCAGGACCTCTTCTACCTTGGGATCGCCCTCCACGGCGAACTTCTGAGCGGCCAGCGCCAGGCCGATGCCGAACAACAGACCGATGCAGCCGAGGAACGCGATGCCTCCAATTGCCAATTTAATCAATACAGGATCCATGACATACCTCAATTCATTTCAGTTAATTTTAAAAAATCGCCATTCCGGAAAAGCCCATGAAGGCCAGGGCAAAGAGCCCTGTAGCCACAAAAGCGATGGGCAATCCACGGTAGGTGGGAGGCACGTTTGCCAACTCCAGGCGCTCCCTGGATGATGCCATGAGAAAGAGTGCAAGAAGGAATCCGCCGCCTGCACCCAGGGCCAGCATGAAGCTTTCAGCGGCGTTGTACTCGGCACTCGCCAGAGTCAGGGGAACGGCGATAATAACGCAGTTGGCGATGACCAGCACGAGGTACACACCGAAGGCCTTGAAAAGGGCCGGGTTGACCTTGCGGAGGATGGTATCGACGGCCTGCACGGTCAGCGAGACGAGGCCGATAAAGGTAACAACCTGCAGAAAGTCGAGCCGATAGGGTTTCAGAACGAACTGGTAGAGGAACCATGAGATCATGGCGCTGATGACGATGACGATGGTAAAGGTGACCCCCATTCCAACCGCCGTACTCTTTTTCCTGGATGTTCCGATAAAGACGCAAAGCCCAAGATACTTGGTGAATACGTAATTGTTGATCAGCATTGCACCGATGAGAATGGAAAAGAGGTAGCCGAAATAGGACTTCTTGACGTCCAGAAACGAGGCGCCCATGTCTTTCCCCTCGGATGGAATGCTTGCCATACTGACCGTGTGCGCCAGTTTCAGATCAAGATCTTCCCCGAATTTCAAGAAGACGGTCTTCTTGTCCGGGCCCACATCCACCTGCTTCACCGGCAGGAGAACATCGGGGTTATTCTTCTGAAAAACCTTGAAATTGGCGGGATCCGAGACCCATGACGCATCGGGCGCCCCGGCGAATTCGATCATGATGGAGCGGGCGTCCTTGAATCCACCCTTCTTGATGAAGGGATTATCAATTTTCTCACATCCGGCAAGAAGGAACAGCAGGGCAAGAACCAACCAGACCGGCCGAAAAGCGGATCGTTTTATCGAAGCGTTCATGACTTACTCTCCTTCCGGCGATTGTAAACAACTTCCACATAGTTGAACATCGCCATCATGATACCCACGCAGAAAAACCCCGCCGCAGGAAGAACAAAGAACAGCAGCGGCTTGAATCCCAGAACATCGTAGCCAAGGAGCATGCCCGAACCGAGAAGCTCGCGGACAAAACCGATGGTGACCATGCCGAACATGAAGCCGAAACCCATGCCGATGCCGTCCCACCAAGAGGCGGAGACGCTGTTTTTGCAGGCAAACATCTCAAGGCGCATGGTGATGATCGCGAAAGCCACGATCAGTTTTACGAAGAGACCGACCTGCTTATAGGCATCAGGAACATAGGCAGCAAGGACCAGGTCGATCACCGTGACCCAAGTGGCGATGGTCAAGGTGTAGGTGGGGATTCGAATCCGGGGGTGTATGAAGTTTTTTATGGCAGCAATCGTGCAGCTGGAAAAGACTTGCACGAAGAGGACTGCCGTGCCGAGCAATAATCCGTTCTTGATGGAGGTCGTCAATCCGACGGCCGGGCACATGGAAAGGGCCAGGCGGAAAATCGGATTTTCCAGAAATATCCCATCAAGGACAAGCTGACTGTTGGTTTTTTTCGTGGCGGCCAAGACTATCCTCCTTTATATCAAATCAAAGCTGGTATTTTCTGGTCGGCAATCACATCGTTCAGGACCTGGATCCTGTAGGCGAAACGCTTGACCATGTTCTTGACACCATCAGTTACAGACCGGCTGGAAATCGTTGAACCCGTCAGGGCGTAAATGTCCTTTTCACCATACTGTTTGATAATGGCATCCGCTTTATCCTTGTCCATCTTATCCGGCGCATTCAGATAGGCGCGATACTCATCGGGCAGAGGCTCCTTGATGACATCGAGAGATTTCAGACGTTCAAAGGATTTATTACGAAATTGGTTTTTGAAATAATTCTGGGAAATTTCAGCACCCAGACCGGGGTCTTCCTCGTGCTCCATGATTTCCAGGCCGCGGATGGCGAAATCTGGATTCAAAGACAAAATGACGTTGATAAATGTCTTGAATCCGCCGAACTTGCCGGGGAGCAGATAGGCTAAGCGCTGATCTCCGAGGCGGGCTACGACGGTCCGGTCCTGGTAGGCAATGCCCTGCTCCGTTTTCAGAGCCTCCTTCATAGCGGTCGCACGCTCCGCGTCTTCAGCCGCCGCATCCGGGGAGATATTCATGGGCACACGCTGCATCAGCTTCCCCTCCAGGTTCAGCTTGAGCAGTTCATAGGACTCCTTGCCCGACTCGGTGACGGGAACCATGTAGCCCAGGTAGGTCGTTCCCTTTTCTTCAATGATGTAGCGATAGAGGGAATAAAGCTTCAATTCCTTGGGGGCGGGGTTCAAATCGCTGTAGCCGAGCAGGCTCAACATCGTTGTCTGAACATTGACGTGTTCATTGTGCTTCTTTGCCTTGTCTGTGAAGATGAACGCTGTTCCCATCACCAGGGCAGCCATGAGACAAGAAAGGGTCAAGCGAAATGTTATTTTTACAAATTCGTTCATTTTGTCGCACCTTTCGCTGGAGCAAAACGCTTGGGTTGAAACCATGAATCCAATGCCGGCGTGAGGGTATTCATGAGCAGAATCGCATAGCAGACACCCTCCGGATAGCCGCCTTTGAGGCGGATCAGAACCGTAATGGCGCCGACCCCGAATCCGAAAGCAAGCTGGGCGTATTTCTGGGTGGGTGAGGTGACGTAATCCGTAGCCATGAAAATGGCGCCAAGGAACACGCCGCCGGTAAGAACGGCCAGAATGGGATCGCCGTTGAAGTAGCCTTCACCGCCGAAAATCCAGGTCAACACACCGATGGTTGCAATAACGGAAACCGGAATGTGCCAAGAGATGTATTTTTTGAAGATCAGCACCAGCCCTCCAAGGAGGAGGAGCAGATTGGAGACTTCACCGATGCAGCCGGGCCGCACACCAAGAAAGAAATCCTTGTACATGGTGGAAACAGCGCCGTATTTCTCGATGAGGGCCGCCAGGCCGTAATGCTTCAGTACATAAAGAGGGGTAGCTGTGGAGACCGCATCGACCCCGGGCTGCATGTATTTGAAAATGGAGAAGTCGTTCATGGGCATGATCCAGGCCGACGTCATGGCCACAGGGAACGTGGCCACCAGGAAGGCGCGCCCGATCAGTGCCGGATTAAAAATGTTGAAGCCCAGCCCCCCGAACAGATGTTTGGTGATGTAGATCGTAAAAACCGCGCCCAGGATCGGCATCCAGTAGGGCACTCCAGGGGGTATTATGTAGGCTAGAAGCAGACCCGTCAACACGGCGCTCCCATCCTTGATGGTGATGGAGCGGTGAAGAAGCTTCTGGGAAACCGCCTCGGCGATAACGCAACTGAAAACGCTGACCAGGGTGATGATCAGGGTCTGAAATCCGAAGATGAAAACGGATAAAAGAAGGGGAGGCAACAAACAGGCATTCACGGTCCACATGATCTTGGCCGTGGATTCGCGGCTCTTGACATGCGGAGAAATGGAGACCGTGCATGCAGGTAACGGATGTTCTGAAATTTGAGTATCTTTTACTTGCTCCACGATGGCTTTGCTCCTTATCTTTTAGACTATCTTTTTGCCTTTTGCTTGGCCAGGCGGATGAACTGGACCAGCGGTCTCTTGGCAGGACAGACAAAGGCGCAGGAACCGCACTCAAAACAGTCGAAGACTCCAAAAGGCGCCGTGTCCGCAGCCCGTCCGGCCTCAACATAAAGGCCGATCTCGTTCGGCGACAATCCCATGGGGCAGGCCTCTACACACCATCCGCAGCGGATGCAGGGCCCATGGGGCTGATCATCGATCTCTTCTTTGGTCAGGAAGAGGACTCCCGAAACCGTCTTTGTCACAGGAATGTCCAAAGTTGATACAGCGAATCCCATCATGGGGCCTCCCATGACGATCTTCGCCAGATCCGGCTTCGTACCGCCAAGATATTGAACGATGTCCCGAATGCGCGTACCGACCCGAACCTGGAGGTTGGCCGGTCTCGAAATGCCCCTGCCGGAAATGGTAATGACCTTTTCATAGAGCGGCTTATTGAGAACAACAGCGTCATAAACAGCCTTCGTTGTGCCGATGTTCTGAACAATCACGCCGACGTCGAAAGGCAATCCGCCACCCGGGACTTTGCGTCCGGTCACACTTTCAATCAACTGTTTTTCAGATCCCTGGGGATATTTAACCTGGAGTGCGTCAATCGAGATCTTCGCGCCGTCGAGCTTCTGCGCTTCAGCGGCCTTCCGCAGGACATCGATGGCGTCGCTTTTGTTGGCTTCAACACCGATATGCCCTTCCGAGATCCCCAACACGCGAAGGAGAATCTGGGCCCCCACGATGACCTCTTCAGGCTTTTCCAGCATGACCCGATGGTCCGTGGTCAGGTAAGGCTCGCATTCGGCGCCGTTCAGGATCAGTTTGTCGACCTTGGTGCCCGGAGGCGGAGCCAGCTTGACATGGGCCGGGAATCCGGCGCCGCCGATGCCGACAATGCCGGCATCCTTTATTTTCGAAAGCAGCTCCTGCGGGCTCAGAGATTTCCAATCCGAAGGCGTATAGGTTTTATCCGGCGCTTCGAGATCCCTGGAAATGGTCACCGAGGGGACATTGAGGGAGACCGGCCCGATGGATGTGCCGATATCCGTGATGGTTCCGGTGACGCTGGCATGCACATTGGCTCCCAGTCCGCCCGTAACCTGGCCGATGAGATCGCCTTCCTCAACACGGTCCTTTTTCTTGACCAGAGGCTGGCATGGGGCGCCAAAATGCTGAAGGAGCGGAATTTCGAACTCCTCGGGCAGAGGCATCTTCTCAATAGCCAATCTTTCGGTAATTTCTTTGGATTCTGGAGGATGAACCCCACCTTTGGCAAAAGTCAATAATGACGTGCTCATAGTAGACAGTCCGTTGATAAAATTAAAATTTATTATGCAAGCCGAAAAACTCTTGAGATCTAACGCGCCTCCCTAAATGAAAGAGGAAAAGGTCAGAAAAGCTTTCAACAACCAGACTTGCCACCCGAATACGATCTTGCATTACCCATCGGTGAACTGCTTGAGAATTCTCTGAAAACATCAGCATCTCACCGACATTCAGCCTCCTAGGATAGCGTCGATGTGGATATTATGTAATCATGGCTTTGTCAAGAAATATTTTGTCGGCAACAGGAGGGAACATCGGGAGTCTCCGTGCATGGTTAAGCTTGAAAGGGGTCGGTCCGTGAAAAATCGGGCAGGTATTCCTGTTGACTTCCGCACTCCTGAACGAAGGCATTTTCCAGGCCGAGTTCCAGGGCGCAGTCGATGATCGATTCGTACTCCTCTTCGGAAAGAGTCCTGTTGATCCGTGGATAGTCTCCTGCCCGGAATTGCGGGGAATACTGGGACATGATGCTGACGGGAAGATCCCGGGAAAGGCCGGCCAGAAAACGGAGGCAGGAACGGCTGTTTTCAAGATGGCCGGGCAGAACGAGATGGCGGACCAGCAGACCCCGCCGGGCTGAGCCGGCCTCATCGAGCACGAGGGGGCCGACCTGGGCGAACATCTCCCCGAGGACGCCGGGGACGATCCGGGCATAATCGCCGGCGGCGGAAAGCCCCCTGGCCGCATCCTCGTCGAGATACTTCAGATCGGGCAGAAAGATATCGATGAGCCCCCGGATCTCACGGAGCGCGGCAACGGAATCGTAGCCGTTGGAGTTGTAGACGATGGGAAGGGTGAGCCCCCTGTTCCGGGCGATTGATATTGCATCCGCCAGGTGGAAGATGAGGTGGGACGGAGAGACGAGGTTGATGTTGTGTGCCCCGGCTTTTTCAAGGCGCTGCATTTCGTCGGCGAGTTCCCGTGGGGAAAGGGTTCGCACGCTCCCCCTTTGAAACTCCTGGCTGATCTGATGATTCTGGCAGAAGACGCAGCGGAGATTGCATCCGGCGAAAAAGATGGTGCCCGATCCACGGGAACCGGAGATAGGGGGCTCCTCTCCGAAGTGCAATCCGATATGGGCAACGGGAATGCCGGAACCGGTCCGGCAGAAGCCGGTCTCCCCCCTGAGGCGGTTGACACCGCATTCACGCGGGCAGCACCGGCAGCAGGCCATTTCTTCGCTGAAGGATCGTCTCATCAACCTATTCCAATGCCATATCAAAGCGCCATTTTAGCATACTGCGTTGCCGGCTCCCCGACGTATGCCCCGATGCGCCTTCGTCGCCCCATTTCCGCCGCTCTGCCGCCATGTTCGATCCGGAAGCGGAGTTCATCCCTCTTTCGGGATCGATGATCCCTGCTTCAAGGATAATATTGCCTGCGCTGCGCAAAGAGGTAGAGCGCGGACAGGAAAATGACGTTGGTAAACAGGACGATGGTCAGGATGTCAAGCACGGGATCTCCATCCAGCCCCAGAAGAATAACGCGCAGGAGATCCACCGCATAGCTGAAGGGATTGAGATAAATCAGAATCTTCAGCCAGTCCGGGATGTTGGACAGGGGATGAAGGGCGCCGCTGAGGAAAAAGACCGGCATGACAACGAAGTTGTTGACTGCGCCGAAGCCTTCAAGGGTGCGGATCCGCGCGGCGAGCAGCACGCCGACGGCGGTTACCGCCATGGCGATGAAAAAGATGGCCAGCAGGGTCTGGGCCAACTGCAGAAATCCGAGGGAGATGCCCAGGAGCGGATAGACCGCCAGAACGAGAACTCCCTGGCAGCCCGCGATGATGGTGCCGCTGAGGACCTTCCCGAGAATGATCGACCAGCGGGGTATCGGAGCGATGGTGATCTCCTTGAGAAAACCGAATTCGCGGTCCCAGACGATCGTGGCCCCGGACATCACCCCGGAAAAAAGGACGTTCATGGCGATGATGCCGGGAAAGATGTACTGCTGCCAGTTGATCCCGACGAGCGGCAGGGCGATGAACCCGAATTTGAGTCCGGTCCCGAGAAAAAAAAGCCAGAGGATAGGCCGGACAACGGCCCCGATGAGCGGCATCTTCTGGCGCGTCATCCGGATAAGATCGCGCTTCATGATGTAGTAACTGTCTTTCAGGCCGCTGGTCATTTGATTCTCCGAACGCGCAGGGCCGCCTTCAGCCGCTCCAGTTCACCGGTTTCCGAATCCTGAAGGTCCCGTCCGGTCAGGTGGAGAAAGAGGTCGTCCAGGGTCTTCTGCCCGTGGATTTCTTTTAAGCGGGCCGGGGTATCGCAGGCGATGACGGCCCCGTGATCTAGGATGGCGATCCGATCGCAGATTTCCGCCTCCTCGAGGTAGTGGGTTGTGAGAAGGATGGTGAGGGGGTAATCCTGGCGGAGGCTGGCGATATAGTCCCAGATGCGGCGGCGGGCCTGGGTATCGAGGCCGACGGTCGCCTCGTCCAGAAGCAGGAGCTGCGGCTGGTGCAGGATGCTCCGGGCGATTTCCAGGCGGCGTTTCATTCCGCCGGAGAAGGTGATCACCCGATCGTTGCTGCGGTCGGCCAGGCCCACCATGGCCAGGAGAGCGGTGATGCGTTGAGAGGCTTCCCGGGGGGGTACGTGATAGAACATGGCGTGAAAGTACAGGTTTTCATGAGCGGTCAGACGCTCGTCCAGGCTCGAATCCTGAAAGATCACGCCGATGGAACTTCGGATCTTCGCCGCTTCGGTTGCCAGCGGCCAGCCGTTTATCGTCACGGAGCCGCTGTCCGGCTGCAGCAGGGTCACGAGGATGTTGATCAGCGTCGATTTTCCTGCGCCGTTGGGACCGAGCAGGCCGAAGCACTCGCCCGGCGAGACGGAAAAAGAGAGGTTCTTGAGGGCAGGATAACCATGAAAGGAATGGGAAACGCGTTCCACGGAAATCATGACGGCCTCAGCAATTGAAACCCCGGGGTCTTGTGCAGCTTTCCCTGGCTGTCGATCAGGATGGCCTTGAGGTTTTCCTGTTTTAAAAAGGCCATGCTCCAGTCGATGTTGTTCAAGAAGAGGGCTTTGGTGACGATGTCGGCCGTTGCTGCATTGTCCGTAATCACGGTCACCAGGGCCATGGTTTCCTTGGCCGGCCAGCCGGTGCGGGGGTCGATGATGTGGGAGTAGCGGTGACTGTCCTTGATGAAAAAGCGCCGGTTGTCGGCGGATGTGCCCATGGCCTCACCGGAGCGCAGGACAATCACCCCAACCAGCTTTCCGGCCGATCGCGGGTTTTCCACACCGATTCGCCAGCCGCGGCCGCCTGGGCCGTCTCCGATCACCTTGATGCTGCTGCCGGCATTGATCATGGCGTTCGTGATGCCGTTCTTCATGAGAATCCTGGCGGCCTCTTCAACGGCGTACCCCTTGGCGATGCCGCCTACGGTCAAGGACATTCCAGGCTTCGCCAATCGGATCTGCCGCTTTCCCGGGAAGAACAGCATCTTGTCACTGCCGACCCTGGGCAGGGCGGCCTTGATGGCGTCAGGTTCGGGAAAATTGCCCTCTCCGTCGTAGCCGAAACCCCACAGTTCCAAAAGAGGATTAACCGTTACATCGAAGGCCCCGTTGGTCTTCCGCCAGTATTCGGCGGCCAGGGAGAGGATCTCCCACGTATCGCTGCTGACGTTAAGAGGGGGGCCTCCGGCTGAGGCGGCCAGACGGCTCAGGTCGGACCATTCTTCCCTGCCGACGGCGTCCTCGATCTGCTGCATGCGCGTAAAGGCCGCCGTGATCGCCGCTTCGGCACCCCGGTCGCAGGCCGTAATCTCGATGATGGTCCCCATCATCAAACGGGAACGGACCAGGGGCTCGTGAGCAATCCGGTTCCAGGCCATCCAGAAAAAGCCGAACATGGATCCGGAGAGAAGGAGCATCAGGATCGCTTTATGACTTTTTTTCATCGTCTTGTATTTCTGACCGTTTTCTCAATATGTTAAGGGGCGGGGCTCTGTCTCCTGTAGGCGCTGTCCTGTCCATGGGGCTCTTCGGCATCATGACGGGGAAATTCTGGGAGGCTTCGGGAGGAATGGAAGGAGTTGTTATAACATGGAAGCGCAACGGTCACAGCCAACCTGGCAGCCTGACGGCCCCTTTCCCTCTGCGCCGGACCGGGCTGCAAAAATGGCGGCAACCTCATCCCTGGTTTTGATGATGGAATCGATGACCGGCATATTCTCATCGGACCAGCGCCGATAGAACCAGATCCCCAGCAGGAAGCCCAGGAGCGCTCCTGCAGGAACGAAGATCGCCAGATTGCCGCTTTCCATCGAGGCACCCAGAATCCCGCCGGCCATCGAACCGGCACAGGGGAACCCGACCAGCACCATCACATTCTTGACGACAGATGAGCGCTTTCGGGAAACAGACACCCAGTCGCCGGGGGAGGCGCCTGCCAGGTTCAATGCCTCGGTCCGGACGATGGAGTTCTCCGTTGCGCAGTGGCATACGCGACCTGCAATTTCGCTGGCATGGGGAATGTCGGGCCTGTCCGGCCGGATGACAATCTCCGCCCTGCCGTTGGGAAGAAGGCCCGTTACCGTGGCCCCATACTGTGCCATATCGTTACATCACATCCATTGCTTGAAGCAGAAGTATTCGGAGAGGAGCATAGGAAAAGCACCCTTTCCTGTCAATGAAAAAAAAGTAACCGCCGGATATGGGAGCGGGAATGAAGTGCGGCGCCCCCGGCTCCTGTCCTGATCTCATGCCGGGGGGCGCCGGATGTTCCTTCCGTCAGTCTACGACAATGATCGACAGATTTTCCGCATGCTGGATGATCTTGTTGGAAACGCTGCCAAAGGCGTACTTCTTGTTGTCCGCCATTCCCCGTCTGCCGATAATGACGGCGTCGTAGTTTTCCCTGGCGGCCTCGATGAGAATGTCACCGGCAATATCGCCTTCCTGACTGCGAAGTTCAACGCAGATATGCTCGGCGGGAAACCCGGCCCTGACCAGCTTATTTTTGGCTTCATCCAGGAATCCCTGGGCGGCCGCTCTCTTGGCTTCCTCGATCACGCAGAAGTCCTTGAGGCCCTCCTCCAACAGGGGATGCAGCTCCGTAGGCCCTTTCAGTTCACAGGCTGCCGCCGGATCCGCCACAACGCTCATCAGGGTGATCTGGGCCGAGGGATTGATGGTGCCCGCCACGAAATCGATCGCTTTCAGGGAACTGTTTGACTTGTCCAGTGCCACCAGAAATTTCTTTGCCATTATCCTTCTCCTTTCGTCTGATTTGTTAAAGCACCCTTTCTGCGCCGGTATAAATCTTCATTTCCGCTTTCTCGGCAATGTTGCTGTCCCCCATGTCCTTGATCATTCTGGAACCTGCGGCCCGGGCGGAGCCGATGACGGTCATTCCGCACTGCTCGCCGATCTCCCGCCCCCTGTCTGTGACAGCGGTCTTGGTGGCGACCAGTGGGATGCCGGCGCGGGCGATTTTGATGACCATTTCGGAGGCCATGCGCCCGGTGGAAACCATGAAGGTGCGGGTGCAGTCGATCCCGTTCAGGAGTGCATAGCCGATGATCTTGTCCAGTGTGTTGTGCCTGCCGATGTCCTCCATGAGGCACAGGAGATTGCCCCGGGTGTCGAAAAGGGCGGCGGAATGAGCGCCTCCCGTTTGCTCATAAAGCGCGGCCTTTTCAAACAGGAGGGTCATGGCCTGGAAGATGTGCTGCCTGTCGATTTTAACATCCGACGTGAGGCAGGGAAGGACGGATGTCTCAAAATAGGCTGTTCGGCCGCCGCCGGAGACGATGCGGTAGGTGGTTTTTTCTTTCCTGCCCTTGAGCGCATCCGCATCAGCCAGAACCGCGTAGGCCCCTTTTTCCTTAATTTCCAGCGACACGATTTCCACGGCACTCTCGATAAAGCTCTGTCCGAAGAGGTACCCGGCGACGAATTCCCTTTCCATCAGGGGCGTCACCGACGCTGTTGCGAGAAGTTCGCCGTTGACGATGATCGGAAGCTCTTTTTCAATGATGAGAAGAGCCTCGGCAGGCACAAAGGACCCTTCCTCCAGCCTCTGGACGTTAAACCGCTTCAATCCCGGCGCCGTCATTGTCACAGGATCCTCCAGGAATGAGAGTACACGACCATGGAATTCCGTTTTACCATGCCCACCAGGGTGATCCCCGCCTTTTCCGCCAATTCCACGCCCAGGGACGTGGGGACGCCCTTGGTTGCGATGATGGGAATGCCTGCGCTCAGGCACTTCAGGATCATTTCCGCCGGTTGGCGGCCCGTGGAAGTGGCCACGACGTCAGCGAAATCGACATCCTTCAGCAGGCCGGCTCCAATGACCTTGTCCAGGGCGTTGTGGCGGCCCAGATCTTCAGCAATGCAGACCGATTCCCTGCCCTCACGGAACAGCCCCGCACAATGGACGGCCCCTGTCTCCTCGAAAATCGGCGAGGTCAGGATGGCCTGGACGCAGCGGCGGACATCCTCGTGCTGCACCTTCAGTCCCGAGGTGAGCGCGGCGGGGAGGGCGCGCTGTTCTAGGCCGGGCCTGAGTTTAACGCGGACGGTTTGATCTTCGATCTCGATCGAGGAAATGTCTCCTGCATGTCGAATTCGCCCCTGGATGTACAGGTGGCCGATGACAAACTCCTTTTCAAGGGCGCCCAGAATCATGGCGGTGGCGAAGTGCCGTCCATCCACAAGCACGGTCAGCGCCGTCTCCCGGATGATTCTCTCGCTGGTGGCGACGACCTCTCCGTCAGCCCGGATGCAGGAAACTTCCTGGAGTATTTTGCTGTCCATAGAACACCATAAAGGGTTTTGCGAAACCGCTGAGGGCAGTATCGCTCGTACGGCTGTTTATTGAGGAGCGGGTTCCACAATCCATTCCGCTAAAGACTATCTGATTTGCATCCTTAACGCAATCATTTTAGACCACGGCATCGGCCCCGCCGTTGCCGTCCCTCGGACATCTCTTCCGGGGGGTCCGCCTCGCCGTTGGGGCGGGCGAGACCGGTCCTAAAACAGGGCGGCAATGAGGATCAGACCGTTGATGAAATAAAAGATGCGGATATATTTTCCATGAAAATCCAATTCCACCCAATTGCGGATCGAGACGACAAGTCTCCAGACCTTGATCAGAAGGGGCAACGTCAAGAGCGTACACCAGGCGATCGGGGAAAAGTAGCCGGCCAGGGTCAGGGCGGCGACGCTGGCATAGATCGACGTCCAGAAGACGGCTAGGATGGTCCGGGCGCCTCTTTTCCCGAGGCGGACCGCCAGGGTGCGCTTGCCCGCGGCCTCGTCCGTTTCCATGTCGGGCAGGCTCTGGTAATACAGGATCAGAGCCACCATCAGTCCGATGGGAAGTGAAACGGGCAGGGCGGACCAGTCAACGCGACCCAGGAGGACCCAGTTGGAACCCATGACCATGACCGGACCCATGTTGATGGCGACGAACAGTTCGCCAAGACCGTGGTAGCCGTACCTGACGGGGGGCGCCACGTAAAAGAGGCTGCTGAAAAAGGCCAGGGCCATCAGGGGAAGAATTGCCCACAGTTTCAGGGTCCAGACGAGATAGAAACCGATGAGCGCAGCGACGGTATAAAGAAGGATGATGGCTTTCCCCAGCTCCGTTAACGTGATCTTGCCCTCCTGGAGAACGCGGGAGCCGCCGATGGATTCCCCGGCATCGGTTCCCTGCATGTGATCGAAATAATCATTGGAAATATTCGTTGCAAAGTGCACCAGAAAAGATGCCACGAGGACCAGGGCAAAAGGGAGCACTTCGAACGAGTCCTGGCGATGCGCCAGGACTGCCCCGGCGGTCAGCGGAATGAGGGTGGCGACGAAGAACGGCGGTCGGCTTGCCTGAACCCACGCCTTTAATGTTTCTCGATTCACCTTTCAGCTCCTTTGTCTGCGCCCCGGGGGACGGCGGTCTGCTCCGCCTTGAGAATCCGCTCCAGGGCCCGGAGGATCTTTTCCGGGAACTGGGCGTGGATGTTGTGAGAAGCGTTATGAAAGACCGTCACGTTCATCCCGGGGATCTTCTCCTTGATCGTTCTGGCTGTTCCGCAATAGGCTTCATCCCTCTCCCCGCAGAAATAGAACAGGGGAAAGCGCAACCCCGCCAATCGCTCCGCAAAGAAGGGGTGGCTCCCGACGCTGAGAATCTTCAGGGATTGGCGGAGTTCCGCGACGTTGTTGTCCCGCCTCGTCCGTAGAATCTCCTGCAGGGCGGATGTACCCGCAAGGGTGCGAAACAGGGGCAGACGATACCACCCTTCCAGAAATGCCGCAAGATCCTTCTCCGTCCGCACATCGGCCAGCAGGTCCTGATCCTGGAGGTATCGCCGTCGTCTCTCTTCCGGATCGGCAATGCCGAAAGAGGCCGATTCAAGGACGATCCGCTCGATCCGATCCGGAGCCAGAAGGGCGACATTCTGAGCAAGCCGCCCTCCCATGGAATATCCGTAGAGGCTGAAGCGGCTCACCCCCAGGGCATCCAGATTCTGCAGGACCAGATGGGCGGCGTCTTCCATCGTCTGCAGGGCCCTGAGGGAGTCGCTTCTGCCAAAGAGGGAATTCCCATGCCCGGGAAGATCGAAGGTCAGGCAGCGGCAGATCCCGGCAAGAGGCTGTGCGATGGCTTGCAGCGAGTGGCGGCTTCCCATGAATCCGTGCAGAAAGACAACGGTGCGGAGATTCCGGTGGCCGAATTCTCCGTAATGCAGAGACAACGCCTTCATCGGCCGCCTGCCGGCCCCGGGCCGGCCATTTCTTCGGCCAGCTTCGCCAGGGCTTCCCGGCTGTATTTCATTTTTCCCTCCCTGTTTTGCGGTTCCAGCCGGAGGATCCGCTTCGGAACCTTGTAGCCGGGCAGCCGCTTCTTCAGGGTGGCAAGAAGCCAGCCTGCATCGAACAAACCTGAACATTCGACGAAAGCCCAGGGGACCAGCCCGAACTCCCGATCGGGGACCGGCACGGCGATGGCCGTTGAGATGGAATCCAGCGCCAGCAGGGCATTTTCAATCTCAAATGGGGAGATGTTCTCGCCTCCGGAGATGAAAATCCCATCCTTCCGCCCCAGCACCACCAGATTGCCTGCGGGGTCCAGATAGCCGAGGTCTGCCGTCCGAAAGATTCCTTCTCCTTCGGCGGGTGGTGTCGGGGGATCGTCGAGATATCTTCGGAAAAGCGTCTTTCCCCCCAGCAGGATGGTCCCGTCCTTCGCAATCCGGATTTCCCGATAGGGAAGCGGTTTCCCGGCGGTGAAATAGGAGCTCCTGTCCGAACCTTTCGCCACACCTGTGGCCTGGGTGCATGATTCCGTGGACCCGTAGGTCGGCATCACGGGAATGCCCAGATCCAGAGCCTTTTCAATCAGCCATGCCGGAATCGGCGCGCCGCCCAGCTGGATGGCCTTGGCCTTTTGAAGGGCGGCGACGGTGTCTTCTGAGGACAGGCAGCGGATGAGCTGAGTCGGCACCAGGGACAGGACGGAGGGGCGGTGGATCCGGATCGCGGCATCGATTCCTTTCATCGATTCCGGCAGGATGCAGGCGCTTCCTGCCAGGAGAGTGCGGATCCAGATCAGGATGCCGCCGACATGGAAAAGGGGCAGGCTGATAAGCCAGCGGTCCTCCGGCTCCATCCCGATGAAGATGTCCGTTCCCAGGGCGCTGTAAATGTAATTGCCCACGGTATGAATAATTCCACGGGGTTTTCCCGTCGATCCCGATGTGAAGATGACGCTGGCCTCCTGCCGGAACGGGATCGCCGGCCATGGACGGCCTTCCCTCCAGAGATCCGCATCGGAGGGCGGGCTCTGAAGCAGTATGCCGGGGTGAAGAATGGGCACGTCGGCGGAAGGCGGCACATCCCCGGCTGTAATGAGAAAATCAAGCGGGGCGGCCTTCAGAAGACTTTCCAGCGGTGCTTTGAAATCCAGGGGAAGATAGAGAAATCCCTCAACCCAGGCCGCGAGCATCAGGAGCAGGTGCAGCTCGCTGTTTTCCCCGTGGAGTGCCGCCAGATGGCCCCGGCGCACCCCGGCCTTCCGGAGGGTGGCGATCACGTCTCCAAGGCTCTTGCTGATGTCACCAAAGGTCCGGACGCCCTCCGGCGTCAGCAGGGCCGGATTCGGCCGGAACTCCTCGAACAGCCGCGCCAGGTCGATGGATTCGTTCTGCAGGAAGACGGGCTTCATAAGACTTTCTCCCCGAGGCAGGACGGGTTGAGCAACGCCCTTCCGAGGAGGAGCACGGCGGGAATTTCCAGCTTCCCTCCGCTCAGTCCGGGGGACGGCGTCAGAATATCGGCGGCAAGGTAGCGCAATGTATCCAGACCATGGGCTGTCTCCGGCGGAATGCCGGCCAGGCGGGAAAAGACGCCAAGGACGGAGAGGGTGAGGCCGGAATTGAAGGCGGAGCTGAGGATCGTCCGGATGCCGCTGCGCTCCGCATCCTCGACGGCCCGAGCCATGGCATGCAGACCCCTGAGGAGTCCGGGCTTGAGGATGACCGCCCTCACCGCCGGGTCCAGTTCCGATGGACGGGGTTCTTCCGGATCGAGAAGGCCTGCCAGCGATTCATCCAGGGCCAGAGGCCATGGGAGATCGCCTGCCTTTTCCAGCTCCGCTTCCGCAAGGGGCTCTTCGACGTACTCCACGGGAAGATCGCAGAGAGCCTCAAAATAGCGCCGGTATGCCGCCGCCGTCAGGTTCCGGTTGCCGTCAAGGCGCAGGGAGACCCCCGTTCCCATCTCTTCGGCCAGGATGCGGATCTGCCGGATTTCCCCATTTTCCGGGAGCCTGCCTATCTTGATCTTGATTGTCGTTGCACCGCTGTTCTTCAGGTCCCGGATCTGCCGCTCCAGGCCCTCTTCGGCGGGCTCCGGGATGAAAAGGGCGTTGACGGGGATCCTCCAGGTTCCATCCGCAAAGGGGGGAAGGTTGTTCCGGCTCTTCCCGCCACCGGCCTGGAGATAAAGGCCCAGCAGGGCGCTTTCCACACCGAAGAGGGTGTGTTCCGTCCAGGAGGACACCGGGGCGTCGGCCATGCCCAGAAGAGGCTCCGTCAGCAGGAGCGGTCCGCAGGTGACGCAAAGGCTTTTCATGGTCTTCCCTACCGACGGGATATCCTGGAGACATCGTTCCAGCGTCACCGTATCAAAGCCGGCCAGGGGGGCGATCTCCCCATAGCCGCAATGGTTGTTCCCGGCTCTAAGGGCGATCAGGAGCCCGTCCCTGTCATGCAGGACCTTCCGGCCGACCGTCACCGGCCTGGCGAAGGGAAGAGAAAAGCGATAGACTTCTGTGCCGATGATCCTCATCGTGAATGTGCCCCGAAATCCCCCTCTGTGGGAGGAAAGCATGGTAGACGAAGAAACGTCCAAGGTGTCCCCGCGCAGGGATGGATGGAAGCCTTCGTCTTAACAGAAGGTGAGCATAGGGAAAAAGACCGCAGCGTGTCAATGATAAAAGGCGGCCGAGGGGGAGGGGCTTGTGCCCTTCGGCCGCGAAGTTCTGGGCAACCTTTATGTTGAACAGCCATGGGAACTTGAGTATGATGATGAGCAGGTCACGCCGGGGGGAGACAAGGGGCAACGGCCGGGATAACGGGCGATTTGACGCGATGGAAAGAAGTGGCAGGGAAGAGGCATGCCGGAGGGTGGGCAGATGAATTACAAGTTCAAGAGAATCAAAGTCCATGGACTCCTCGTCGTGGAAACGGAAGAAGGCTATGACCAGCGGAGCGTCGATGTCATTCCATTGGAGGTTGACGCGAATCTGGAATCGGATGCAAGGACGATTCAGCCCGGCGAAACGGTCATCGGCCTGATTCAGAACCCGAAGATCTTCCATGTCTATGCCGAGATGGAAGACGGGACGTGGCTCGACCTGGGATACGACTGCATCGAGGACGAATATGAACGGGACTGGGACAAAGTCGTAGAGGAAGCCATCGCGGAATACCAGAGGGAGCAGGCACAGGGCGGTCATGATACGTCGGGGTAATCGATGAACCCCATCCTAATTAAGGGTGCTCCCCCGGTTCAACCGGGGCATGGACCTGCAGGAAAAGCCCCTCTTCTTCTACTTGAATTCGCCCGTTTCGTTGAAGGGGATGCGGAAAAAAGGCGCCCCCGAATAAAGGGATCCTTTCAGCCGGTACTTCAATCCCGAATCGAATCCCCCTTTCCCCAGCTCCGAAAGCTGCCGCAGGATGCTGGTGAGCCCGGTATAAGCCTCGATTTTGACGGTCTTCGTGCTCAGGCGCTCCACGGTAAGGCTCTGATTTGAAACCCCCTTGGCAAAGGGCTGGCCGTTGATCTCCAGATCGAAAACAACCCCGGTGATGTTCAAGTCCCTCTCCGTGGTATTGAGAATCCGAAGCTCCATCAAAAACGTCTGCTCCATAAGGCGCATCTCCTTGGGAGCAATACTGACGATATCGATGCGTGGCTTTTCCCCCCTCCAGAAAACCGGGGCGCATCCGGAAACCGCAGCCGCGAAGAGCACCATCCACAGCGCATACGGCCAAATGACGTTTCTTCTCATTGCCTCTGCCTTCTTTCCGGCGATGCCGCCAGATGAACGTGATGGATTCCAGTGGTGAAATCCCTGAGAAAAAGCTTTTTGATCCGGAGCGGCACCGGATCCCCGGGGCTGTCTCGTGATCATTCCTGATTATGAAAGAGTTTTGGGGGCATAACACGTATGAGCCATCCGGAAATACATGTTATGTCCCCCGAAAAGATGAGATCGATTTGTCCGTCATCACTGTTTTGCAAATTTTGCGGCGCTTTCACCGACGATTCTTCCAAAAACGATGGTCTGCGTGATGGAATTTCCGCCCAGGCGGTTTGCGCCATGAACACCGCCTGTCCCCTCACCGGCGGCAAACAGTCCGGGAATGGGCTTGCCGTCCTTAGCCATCACCTGGGCGTTTGCATCCACCTTCAGGCCGCCCATGGTGTAATGCACACCGGGCATGATTTCGATGGCATAGAATCGCGGAGTTTTGATCGACCGGGGCATGTCAGGCCTCTTGAACGCGGCATCGCTCTTTTCGTCAACGGCCTTATTGTAGGCGCTGAGGGTCGCCTCAAGTTCTGCTGCAGGCACTTTGATCTTTGCTGCCAGGTCGGCTATGGTCGTCCCGGCGGTGACCAGATTCAGATGAAAGTAGCCTTCGATCTGCCTGAGGCTTTTTCGGATCCCTTCGTCAAAGACGAGGAACGCCGACTTGCCGGTCTGGGCGAGAATGGCGGCGGAGGCGGCATCGCGGGTCGTCATTTCGTTTACAAACCGCCTGCCGTCGCGGTTCACGAGAATGGCACCGTTGCCGCGCACCGCTTCAGTAATCAGGATGCGGCTGCCTGCGGCAACCGTGGGATGTATCTGTATCTGCTTCATATCGACCAGATCCCCACCTGCCGCATCACCGAGTTGTATCCCGTCGCCCGTCGCGCCCGGTTGATTGGAGGTGGTCATCCCTTTGAACGTCGGCTGGTAATAGGCCACTCGTTCGGGATTGGCGGAAAATCCCCCGGCGGCAATGATGACCGCCTTGGCCGAAATCTTGTAGAGTTTGCTGTGCTTGCCTTCCACCAGCACGCCGGTCACGCGTCCCTTGCCGTCCTCCAGAATCTTGATCGCCCGGCTGTTGACCCGGATATCGATCTTGCGGTCTTCCGCATTTTTCTTCAGGGCCTGGGTGATGTTCGCGCCGACGGCGGCTCCCCCGCTGGGCCTGTGGGCCCTGGCGGCGCTTGCCCCGCCCAATCGCCCCACATCGCTCAGATCGGCTCCGAGAGAGGTGAGCCAATCAACGGCGGCGGCGGAATCCTTTGCCAGGATTTTGACCAGACCGGGATCACTGGTGTTCTTTCCGCCTTTCATCGTGTCTTCGTACATGAGATCCACGGAATCCTTGATGCCTTTCTCCTTCTGAATCCTTGTTTCCGAGGCGTTCATTCCGCCCGCGGCAAGCTGGCTGTTCCCGCCGGTAATGGGCATTTTTTCCAGGAGAATGACTTTCGCCCCCCTGTCGTGGGCGGTGATGGCCGCGGCAAAGCCCGTTGCCCCTGCCCCGATGATCACGATATCCGTCTTGTCCGTTCGAAGGTTCGCCGGGATCTCTTTCACAACGGGCAGAGTGGTCGAAGGCACACGGGCGGCGACTTTGCCGAAGGGTATGTTCATGTCGAAATGATGGCAGCCGAGACAGTACGACATGGAATCGGCATGCCCGGCATGGCAGACCGTGCAGTTCATGTTGCCGAGATGCGATTTGTGCGCGTTGACCGCTTCTTCCGACTTTTCAGCCACCTTGGCGAGCGACCCGTGGCACTTGACGCAGGCGGAGTTGACAAGTGTTTCGTTGTCATCAACCTCCATGGTGTCGCCATGACAGGCGGCGCAATTCAATCCCTTGTCCTTGTGGGCATCGGCAAGATAGGGCCCATTTGCTGAAGCCCAGAGCAGCACCGATGCGAAGACGGCAATGACCGCAAAGAGCATTGACGCCATCCATTTTCCTGATTTCATGGGAAACCTCCTCATATCGGGGAAACATAAAAACGGTTGTGGGTTTGAATACGCTTCCTGAACCCTGGGGCTTGATCCTGCAAGTCCGCAACAAAAAGATTATAGGTGCAAAAAGATGCCGTGTCAATCGGCGCTGATATCGCCAGGGTGCATTGACGAGAGAAGAGTTGTCACGACATGTTCCGGCGGCTTTTTCTTTGCCGGGGGGCGGTTGCAGAGGAAGGTTCAGCGGGCCCCGGGGTGGACATCCGGGTGGACTCAGGAACCTCCGGATTGCAACGCCCGCGAGAGGTCAAAAAGAAATGGCCACAGAGGATTCGCATGGTATAATCGATCCGCCGGTGTGCCGTCACGGGAGGCTGCATGGAATGGTGGCGAGATGCTTTGGGGTGAGTCGATACCGTGCGGCTTGAAGAACATATCTGAAGAACATATCTAAGGAGGGCTTTGAAAAATGAGACGTTTGGAAAAGGGGCAGGCAAGCGTTGGTGAGGCGGCGTCCGATCCGCATCGGGCAACGGATCTGGATCGGAGAGATTTTCTGAAGAGTGCAACCATGTTAGGCACGGCAGTGATCGCGTTCACCTCTTCGGAGCGTGTCTTTGCCGGGAACGAACGTTCCGGTGCCCCTCCGGCGGCAGGCCTGCCGGGAAACGAACAGGAACTTCCTTTTGTGAAAATTCCCGATGTTTCGATCCTGATGAGAAGTCCTGATTCCGTCCTCGTCGGGGTGGCCACAAGCGATGTGGTTGAAATTAAGCTTGCCGACGTGATGAAGGTTCATGGATACTGCGGGGGGAGCGCCTTTGCCTTCCGGGCGGCTCAGGAGGCCTTCAAAATTTTATATCCCGACAGGCTTCCTCTGCGCCAGTCCATCAAGGTGCAGACCTCGATACATTGCTGCCAGGCTGATGCCCTGGCCTACATTACCGGCGCCAGGACGGATCTGAGCGCCTTGCCCACCAGGGGAGACCTGGTGTTGATTCCCGTGGAGAAAAACCAGATGGTTTTCATGGACAAGCAAACGGGAAATCAGGTTATCCTGAAGCCCAACGTCAACCCCCACGACACCTTCAGCCCCCTGTACAAGCGGGTGCGCAAAGAGCCCGGTTTTGCGCCACAGGTCCACAGAGTGATGCATGAGAAGATACAGGAATACATTTACGCGCCTCAGGAAAAGCTGTTTCAGATAGTCCGGGTGTAAGAAGCATTCTCCGGCATCGGGGCACGCAAGGCGCTCTCTCTTCCGTTGCGGCCGGGAGTGCGGAGCGCATCCCCTTTCCGGCCGATCCGTTTCGGCATCCCGGGCGTTATGCGTCGGCTGGACGCATAACGTGCCCGATCCGCCCTGGTTCTCTGGATTTCAGAAGTGCCAGGGGAATTTCTTGAAGTCCTGGGGGCGCTTCTCCAGAAAGGCATTGCGCCCTTCTTCGGCTTCCGGTGTGCCGTATGCCAGCCGTGTAGCCTCCCCGGCGAAGATCTGCTGTCCCACCATGCCGTCGTCCAGCAGGTTGAAACCGTACTTCAGCATCCGCATGGCCGTCGGCGATTTGGAGTTCATGATTCCCGCCCATTCAAGGGCGACGTTCTCCAGATCCACGTGAGGAACGACCTTGTTCACCATGCCCATCTCGAAGGCATCCTGGGCGGTATAGTTGAACCCCAGGAAAAAAATCTCCCTGGCGCGCTTCTGGCCGATATGCTTTGCCAGGTAAGCGGAGCCGTAACCGCTGTCGAAGCTGGCGACATCGGGATCGGTCTGCCGGAAGATGGCATGCTCTTTCGAGGCAAGCGTGAGATCGCACACGGCGTGGAGGCTGTGACCGCCGCCGACGGCCCAGCCGGGGACAACGGCCACGACAATCTTGGGCATGAACCGGATCAGGCGTTGAACTTCAAGGATATGAAGCCGTCCCAGGCGGCTGAAATCGACCGCCCCTTTCTGGCCCGCATATTTATAGCCGTCCCTGCCACGGATCTGCTGATCGCCCCCGGAACAGAAGGCCCAGACGCCATCCTTGGGAGAAGGGCCATTTCCCGTGAGGAGCACCACGCCGACGTCGGGGGTCATGCGGGCATGGTCCAGAGCCAGGTAGAGTTCGTCGACCGTCCTGGGCCGAAAGGCATTGCGGATTTCCGGCCGGTTGAAGGCGACGCGGACGGTCCCCTGTTCCTTGGCGCGATGGTAGGTGATGTCCGTAAATTCGAAGCCGGGAACTTCAAGCCAGAGTTCCGGGTCAAAAATTTCTGAAATCATGGGTTTCTCTTTCCTTTCTGAAATGGGGTTATGGCAGGCGGATCTGCTGCATGTCCGCAAACGTTCTCAGATCTTCCTCCGGGGACAGGATCACTTCGAGGATGGCGGAACGCTCCAGCTTCAGGGCCTGGCCGTAATGATGAGCCACTTCCCCCGGTGTCCCCGCCTTGAAATAGGGCAGATCGAACTGAGCTGCCATCCGCTCGAAGGTCATGCCGTGGGGGGTTGTCATGTAAGGATCGATAATCTCGGGAAAATTGCGGATGGGGAGCCTCTCAAAAATCCTCCCCCCCCCGTTGTTGATTACGACGAGGATGACGGGTGTCGTGCTCCCGGCGAGAAGCAGGAGGGAATTCAGATCATGAAGAAAGGAGATGTCGCCGATCACCGCTGTCACCCGCCGCTGTGAGGCTTCGGCAAAGCCGACGCTCGTGGCGATATTTCCCTCGATCCCGCTCACCCCGCGGTTGGAGATAACGGAAATCCTCCGTGGAAAGGGGGAACGGACGGCATCGAAGGCCCGGATGACCAGGGAATTTCCCAGGAACAGGCCCTCCCCGTCGGGAATCCCGGCAAGGATGTCGACCGCGATTCCGGGAAAGCTCAAGACCTTCCGGGCAAGGAGGGTTTCCATGAGCTGGTAGAGGGTTTCCATGGGACCGAGAAGACGCAGTCGCGCCACCCTGTCCAGGGACAGATCGTTCTGAAGATTCAAGGCGTCTACAAAGGCATGGGCGGAAACCAGGATGCGGCTGTTCACCCGATGGGCGGGATCGCGCAGCCCCTTCCGGGGGCAGATCTGGATCACCTCCGCCTCGCTTTGAGGCAGAAGGGTGGCGTAGTAATGCTTGGATACGAGACCGGAACCGAACTGCAGGATCGTTTCGGGGGAGTATTCCGCGATCAACCGGATGGCTTCGGGGTGATCCAGGCTGAAGAGCTGCCGGGTCGCCGGAAGAATCCCCTTCATGGACGAAGCGACGTCGCAGAACACCGGCCAGCCGAGGGTCATGACCAGCCATTCGAGGGCTTCGATATCCTCAGGCCCATCGAGGCGGCCGATGACCACCAGCCCCCTGGAGGTGGCGGCGATTTTAGCCGCGATGCCGTCCATGTCGCGGATCATCGTCTCCGGGGCGGGGTAGCTTGTGTAGGGCCTGCTTCGGCTGTACAGACGCTCTGCCATCTCCAGCAGCCCTTTGGGAATCGGCTGAGGGTCGGGAAGGCCCGGCACCAGGGGGTCCCGGAAGGCGCAGTTGACGTGGACCGGACCGGTTGCCGCGGTAACGAGGTAATCGATCTTGGCCAGCAGGGCCTCCAGGGGATAATCAGCACAGGGGCAGGGCAGGAAAAGGGAGTCCCGGCAATAGGACCCGTAAAGATCCGGCTGGACAATCGTCTGGTTGGCGTCGCTTCCCACGAGCTCCGGGGGGCGGTCCGCGCTGAGGATCATCATCGGGACCTCGTCCCGGAAACCTTCAATGGCCGCCGGGTAATAGTTGGCCGGCGCCGTTCCGGAGGTGCAGACCAATACGCCGGGACGGCCTGTGGCCTTCGCATGACCGAGGGCACGGTATCCGGCCGCCCTCTCGTCCACGCAGACCTTCTTCCTGGCCCGGTCCTCATGGGCCAGGGCGGAGATCAAGGGGGCATTGCGGTTGCCGGGAGAAATAAAAAACGTGTCCAGCCCGTTCTTGATCAGTTCGGCGACGATCAGCGACGACCACAGCAGATTGAGATTATCGGACAGCGGCAGGGGAGGCATCAGATTTCTCCCAGGATGGCGGCAAAGTTGTCCATCTTCTTTTCCGTTTCCTTCCATTCGGCATGGGCGTTTGACTGCAAGACGATACCGGCTCCGGCGAAAATATGCAACGACTTCCCGTTGACCAGGGCCGAGCGGATCCCGACGGAGAAATCGGCGTTTTTCCGGTTCATCCAGCCGATGGGGGCCGCGTACCATCCCCGCTGGAAGGGTTCATAACGGCGAAGGCACGAACGGATTTCCTCCTGGGGAAAACCGCCCACGGCGGGGGTGGGGTGAAAGGCTTCGGCAATGGCCAAAGGGGAGAAATTCTGCTGCGACCGGCCGGAATACCGGGTGATGATGTGCTGAACATTTTTCAGCTTCAGGATCTCTTCCCTGGATTCTACCTGCACATCCGCGCAGAGCTGATGCATCCTGGTCTCGATGAAGCCGGCGACAAAACGATGCTCTTCCAGCTCCTTCGGGGTGTTCAGCAATTCCGCCTCGAGGCGTTGATCATCGAATGGATTTTTCCCCCGGGTCCGCGTTCCGGCGATGGCATCCGCCAGGAGGATCCCGTTCTGCATGCGGAAGAGCCGCTCCGGGGAACGGCCCAGGAACGCAACGCCGTCCTCGATCTGGTAGAAAAAGAGCGAAGACATCTCTGAAATTCCCGCCAGGACCGCGGCAATCTGAACAGGATCCCAGCGATCCTTCCGCGTGAAAACCTTCTTCCGGGCCAGGACGATCTTTTTCAAATCCCCCTCGACGATGGTCCGGAGCGCCTTTTTGATCATCCTGTTCCATTGAGGCTTTTCAGGGATCAGCGTCCTCTCCGCAGGGACCGGCTGGCCTGCTGCCGGGGAAAGGCGGGGCAGGGCGTCCAGGGATTGCAGACCGTCCGTCAGTTCCCGGAGGACATGCTCCCGGGGCAGCCTTTTATTATTGATATGATTGACGCGGATCCTTGCGCCCCCGGGGGATCTGAAAATCTCAACGAGCGGCAGCGTGAACCGGTAGCGTCCGAAGGATCGCCATTCGGGAGCGGGCTCTTCCTCGACATCAAAGGCAAAGCCGCCGAAGACGGGAATGGTTTCATCCCGGTTCCACAAGCGGCGGAACCCATCCAGCACTTCGCCGCCCGATACGGCCTCGATCACCAGGGCGCTTCCCAATCCCCCGAGTTCAAAGGGGGCGTCCTTGGCGCTGTAGTAGAATTTTTCCGCCACCGGGCAGGAGAGGACAAGATCGAGGACCGGATCGGGCAAAGCCACCTCCTTCTCGATGCGCACAAGGTATCTGGCCTCTTTCCTCCCGGGATGCTGGACGAGGCGGTTGATCTCTTCCTGAAAGAGGGGATAAAAGAAAAAATCGGATTTCATGGTATAAACAACTGGTTGTTTCCTTATTTTAAATGACGGACTCCCGGGAGGAGACGTATTACAAGAAAGGTTCGATGTCAAATCAAAGATCGAGGTCGGGTCCTGCCGGCTCGAACTCACGGAGAGATGCTCACTTTATTTCTTGACACTTTTGCCTGCATACTTTAGTTTTATTGAGTTGTTACGATCTCCTATCTCCAGCGTTTCTCTTCCGAATGTCGTTTTTACGGTCCAATGCCCGGTATGATGGGGTCTGCGGGGTAAGTATGGAAGCCTTACAGGAAAAAAGTGTTGATTTTGAGGCAATCTGCCGGAAGGCCGGACTCAAGGTAACCCGCCAGCGGCTGGAAATCTATCAGGAACTCGTGCGGTCCACCGACCATCCCACGGCGGAGGCGCTGCACCGGCGCCTGCGACGGAATCTGCCCAATCTTTCCCTGGACACGGTCTATCGGACCCTCGCCACCTTCGCACATCACGGCTTGATCAGCAGGGTCGAGACGGCGGAAAGCCTGTCCCGATTCGAGGCAACTTTTGCTCGCCACCACCATCTGATCTGCCGCCGGTGCGGAAAAATCTCCGACTTTTCATGGCCTCATCTGGATGACGTCTCCCTGCCCCCTGATGTCAGCGACTGGGGAAATATCGATTCCAAAAACATCGTCATCTACGGCATTTGCGGTCAGTGTCTCAACGAACTTCCTGAAAAAATTTAAAATAAAAACGATTGCCTTTTTCTTTTAATTAGGATAAATTCCTATCAAACTATAATGACGGACATTGTGGACGTGACAACCAACCTTTTCCGATTTTCTTCCGGAACAAAACCATTTCAAGGGAGGAAAAAGCAATGGCTGAAAAGAAGAAATTAACGACCCGGGCCGGCGCCCCCGTTGTCGACAACAACAACATTGTGACCGCCGGGCCGCGAGGGCCACAGCTTCTGCAGGACGTCTGGTACCTGGAAAAAATGGCGCATTTCGATCGGGAGGTGATTCCCGAACGGCGGATGCACGCCAAGGGCTCCGGCGCCTACGGAACCTTCACCGTCACCCATGACATCACCAAGTACACGAAGGCAAAAATATTTTCCGAGATCGGCAAAAAAACGGAGATGTTTGCACGCTTTTCCACGGTGGCTGGAGAGCGAGGCGCTGCCGACGCCGAGCGGGACATTCGCGGTTTTGCGCTTAAATTCTACACCGAGGAAGGCAACTGGGACCTGGTGGGCAACAACACGCCCGTTTTCTTCCTCCGCGACCCTCTCAAATTCCCGGACCTCAACCATGTCGTCCATCGCGACCCGCGCACCAATCTGCGCAACGCCAACAGCATGTGGGACTTCTGGTCGTCCCTGCCCGAGGCCCTCCATCAGGTGACCGTGGTGATGAGCGACCGCGGCATTCCGGCAAGCTTTCGCCACATGCACGGCTTCGGCAGCCACACCTTCAGCTTCATCAGCCCTAAAAACGAGCGCTACTGGGTCAAGTTCCACCTCAGAACCCAGCAGGGGATCAAAAACCTCACCGATGCGGAGGCGGAGGCTGTGATCGCCAAGTGCCGGGAAAGCAATCAGCGGGATCTCTATTACAGCATCGAGAACGGTGATTTTCCGCGCTGGACCATGTACGTCCAGATCATGACGGAGGAGCAGGCCCTGAATCATCCCTACAATCCCTTTGACCTGACCAAGGTCTGGTATCACGGCGATTATCCCCTCATCGAAGTGGGGGTCATGGAACTGAACAAGAACCCGGAAAACTACTACGCAGAGGTCGAACAAGCGGCCTTCAACCCGGCCCACGTTGTTCCCGGCATTGGTTTTTCACCCGACAAGATGCTCCAGGGCCGCCTGTTTTCCTATGGCGACACCCAGCGCTACCGGCTCGGCGTGAACCATCTCTCGATCCCCGTCAACGCCCCCCGCTGTCCCTTCCATAGTTATCACCGCGACGGCCAGATGCGGGTGGACGGCAACTACGGATCAACGATCGGCTACGAGCCCAACAGCTACGGCGAGTGGCAGGAGCAGCTGGACTTCGCCGAACCGCCGCTCAAGCTCTATGGCGATGCCAAGAACTGGAACTTCCGTGAGGACGACGATAATTACTTCACACAGCCCGGTAAGCTCTTCCGCCTCATGAGTGCGGAGCAGAAGGAGGCCCTCTTCGGCAACACCGCCCGCGCTATTGCCGATGCGCCAAGGATGATTCAGATCCGACATATCGGCA
>MVRU01000005.1 GCA_002067745.1 Syntrophus sp. PtaU1.Bin005 | reverse complement strand
GGGAAGCATCTCGGCGGTCATGTATTTCACGAATACGGAAGAATTGATGAAAAAGGTAGGCGTCAAGGCTTCCGTCATCAAAAGCGGGAAGTATAAAGACATCGGATCGCCGATACGGGAAATGACCGAAGAGGAAAAGGTCCTTCTTCAGGGGCTGGTGGATGACATCTACAGCCAGTTCCTCGATGTCGTCGTCCGTCACCGCAACATTACTTCAGAGACCCTCAAGGATATCGCAGACGGCCGGATATTTACAGGCAGGCAGGCTCAGAAGCTGGGGCTGGTGGACTATCTCGGTGACAAGCAGTACGCTGTGTCCATGCTTGCGAAACTGGTTGGAATTGAGGGGGAACCCGTTGTTGTCTACCCGCGCAAAAAGTATGAATCCATGCTGGACTATGTGTTGCAGCAGACATCGTCCTCCCTGTCCGCCGTGCTTTCGACAAAACAGCGCTTTTCTTACGGGATCCATTATCTTATGGATGATTATGAAGTGAGGATGATGGCACCCGGAAACGAGGTGCGGTGATCTTCTCATTGTAAGACACCGGGATAAGGCCTGAGAGGCGCTGCCCGTTGTGCAGCCAGCCCGATTGAATCCGGGGGAACTGAAGCTGGAATACCATCGCCACAGCTATGATTCTCAACTTCAAAAAGAGCCCGGATCATAGAGACAATTTTAAATCAATGTTTGAAAAAAAAGGGGGGAATGTAAATTCCCCCTTTTCCATCGAGTATCTAGATGACATCCCATTCATTGCTTGGAAGGGCGAAATCCTTTAATTGATCCCTTCTCTTTTTATGCTGCAATTTTTTTAATGCCTTTGCTTCAATCTGCCTGATTCTTTCCCGAGTGACTCCCATCATATCCCCGACTTCCTCCAGGGTGAACGGTCCATAATTGCAGGCTACCCAAGTGCAATTCAGAAAGGACTCGTTTTTTAGATACCATTCGCAAGACGTGTCTTCACAAATGGCTTGGATCACCCTTCCTTTCTTTTTGCACTTATATTTGTTAATCAACGAGATCATCTCCTTTTGTTTTTAGAAGAATAGTAATCATCAGAATCTGACGTGTCAACAGGGCCTGTTCCTTAATTTGCAGAAATTCTGTCTTTGGACGGCATCAGCGGAAGATGAAGATTTTAACCGTTATTCAGACAACCGCTCTCTGTTGACAACCCGGCAATGCCGATATGTCTTTTGGAAAAAATGCGAACGAAATCAACCTCTAAATAAAACCATCGTTTCACCATCAAACAAAGTTGAGTCATTATACTAGAATTAACAATAAATCAAGATTTTTAGACGACAGAAACAGCAACCCCTTACGTTTCGCAATGTTCCCCAAGGCCTCAACTCAAAATGTGGCTTCTTTGGGGAAAATTGTCTTGACTTTCATCTTAAAATAATTAATAGTCCGCCAATTCAAGAGACATATTAGACGTTTATTTATAATCATCCTTCTTATACATGAAATACGCGTCAATATAAGATTTCAGGCAGGGATCACATAAGGGAGGTATTATGAACAAGTCCGAACTCATAGAGGCTTTAAGTAAAAGGGAAGGTTTAACTGAAAAAAAAGCCATTGAGGTGATTAATCTGCTTTTTAAGGGTTTTACCGAGGAATTGCAAAATGGGGGGAGAATAGAAATCAGGGGGTTTGGCAGTTTTGTTGTGCGAAACTACAATGCCTATACGGGCAGAAACCCAAAAACAGGGAAAAACATTAAAGTGTCTCCGAAAAGATTGCCGTTTTTCAAGGTAGGCAAAGAGCTGAAAGAGCGGGTTGACGGCAAAGGAGGAGACAAGGACCCCGACAGGGGTTGATCGTACAGCGAGATTCCGAAGATTTCCAGAGTGCCTCATTGATATGGAACAGGAGACTGAAAAAGCCTCCTGTTTTTTTTTCAGAAAGGAAGGTCAATCGTCCGTTGACCGTACAGTCTCTTTACGACACCCCGTTATGGAGTGCGGCGTGTGCAAAGCGATCGGATATTTCGGGGAGACTGATTTCAGACGAACATTAAGACGGCATGATCCCCTCTTCACGGAAACTGAAAAAACGGTTCTCGCCGATAATCAGGTGGTCGTGCACCAGGATATCCAGCAGCTTTGCCGTATCGGAAATCGTTTTCGTCAGGCGGATATCCGCATCCGATGGTTTGACATATCCGGACGGATGGTTATGAACAAGGATAATGGCCGATGACTTGTGAAAAAGCGCCCTTTCCAGGACTTGACGGGGGTAGACGACGGCCTGGTTCACAATGCCTTTCTGCAGAGTTTCGAAAGCAATGGCCCGGTTTTGCGTGTCGAGATACAGAACACAGAAGTTTTCATCTTTCAGTCCTCCCAGCGCGGTTTTGCAGAAATCGAGCAATTCGCCCGTACAGGTGATCTGGGGCTTTTCCTTAACCCTTTCCTGAAGGTAAAGAGTTCCAATTTCCTTGACCAGCTTGATCAGGCCGGCAGCATGGTGGCTGATGCCACTGGTCTGTGTAAGCTCACTCACGTCGGCATCCATAATGCCCCGGAGCGAGCCAAGGCGTTCAAGGAGATCTTTGGCTGGAATCTTGAGGTCTTTTCTCGGAATTGCATAGGAGAGAAGAAGCTCCACGGCTTCGTAATCGTGAAAGGCCTGAAGTCCGCATTCAAAGAATTTCTTTTTCAGGCGCTCCCGGTGTCCGATGTAGTGTGGCGCTGAAGTGGGTGATGCTTTCATGTTTTTTAAGCGGCTGGGAAATTCCTGCTCAAAGGCTGTTTCGCTAAAAAAAGCCTCTCCGCCGGACGGATGACCTTTCCGGCGTAGAGGCTCGCTTTAAGAATTACCCGAGAAGTGAGTTGACGAAATTCCAGTTGATCAGCTTGTCTACGAAGGTGTTCAGATAATCGGCCCGCCGGTTCTGATAATCCAGGTAGTAGGCATGCTCCCAAACGTCAACAGTCAAGAGGGGCTTCTGTCCATGGACGAGAGGATTGTCTGCGTTAGCGGTTTTCACGACTTTAAGCTGATCCTTTTCCAGGACAAGCCAGGCCCAGCCGCTTCCGAACTGGGTCAGACCGGCATTTTTGAATTCCTCTGCAAATTTTTCAAAGCTTCCCCAGGTTGACTGGATTTTTGAGGCAATGGCACCTGTCGCGGGTCCTCCACCATTGGGCATCATGCACTGCCAGTAGAAGCTGTGATTCCAGACTTGCGCCACGTTGTTGAAAATACCTGTTTTGGCGGCATCGCCGGCCGTTTTCACGATGATCGTTTCAAGGCTTTCGTTGACGAGGTCCGTGTCTGCAAGAAGCTTGTTGGCATTGTCTACGTAGGCCTTATGATGCTTACCGTGGTGAAAATCAAGGGTGCCGGCACTGAGGTTTGGTGCCAGTGCTTCCTTGGAATAGGGAAGATCCGGTAGCGATATGGTCATATCATTTCTCCTTTCATTGTGTTGTTAATCCTGGAAACAAGGGCCATTTCGAGGTGGAGGGCTTCATGACACGTCTTGCAGGCTCGCTGCATTGTTTCTCTTCGGGAAGAAGGCGATTCAAGAGGCTGCGAGTTCCAAAATCTTCATCACCAGCTTTTCAATGCCCTTTGCGACATCCTTGATGCCTGGCCCAAGCATGTAGGCCGGTGTTGTAACCAGTTTGTTGCGTAGATCAACGAAGATCTCATCGACTGCGGCGGCGGAGTGCTTTCCCCCCATGGCTTCGATGGCAGATACCGTATCGGAATCATTACCGATGGTGACCTCCGGGTTTCTTCCGTTGAGCGCCCTGGTCAGCGTCACAGGCGCAATGCAGATGGCGCCTATCGGTTTGCCGGCCTGGGCCATTTCGTTCAGGATCCTTTTCACATCAGGATGAACTTCGGCCTCGGTCCCCTTCACGGCGTAATTGCTTAGATTTTTTGCCGCACCGTACCCACCGGGAAGAATAAGGCCATCCAGGTCATCCACTTTGATATTCCGGATATTTTGTATGGTGCCGCGGGCAATTCTCGCCGATTCGACCAAAACGTTTCGTTTCCCGTCCATCGGCAGACCTGTTGAATGATTTATGACATCGAACTGATCCACATCAGGTGCCATGCATACGATTTCCGCCCCTTCCCGGTCCAGGAACAGCATGGTAAGAACCGCTTCATGGATCTCAGACCCATCGTAGACACCACACCCTGAAAGCAAAACGCCAATTTTAGACATCTATCGATTCCTTTCCGGCTGTAACGTGAGATGCAGCATTCTGGAACGCACTGACAAGAGAACATGACTTAACACCTATTAATTTAAACAAAAGGATGCGGTGTGTCAATTCAAATTACATGAAGCTCATGGGGTCTACATCCAACTTGATATCCAGCGTCTTCGTCTGACCGGAAAGGATCAGGTGGCGGGCCAGGGAATGAAGGGCATGGATGTTGTCGCTCTTGAGGAGAATCTGCCAGCGGTGACGGTTTTTGATCCGCGCAATGGGCGCTTCCGCGGGACCGATCACTTCAACAACGGGGGCGCCCCCGGAGGGATTCCGGCTCCAGGTCCTGGCCCTGCGGCCAAGTTCGTCCACCTCCTGACGCCCCCGGTCCTGGTTCAGGCTGGAGAGCTGAAGGTTGATCATGCGGGAGAAGGGTGGGTAGTTCAGGGATTTTCGTATCCGGAGCTCCTCTTCGATAAAACCGGAATAATCATGATCCTTCGCTCTCAGAATCGCGTAGTGGTCGGGATTGAATGTCTGGATGATGACCTGAGCTTTTTCCGGCCCCCGGCCACCTCTTCCTGAAACCTGGGCAAGGAGCTGAAAGGTTCGTTCCGCAGCCCGGAAGTCAGGGAGATTCAGGGACGTATCGGCTGAAATGACGCCCACCAGCGTCACATTGGAAAAATCGTGGCCTTTGGTAATCATCTGCGTTCCAATAAGCAGGTCAATTTCATGCCGGTCAAAGTCTCTGAGAATCCGGGCATGGGCTCCTCTGGCGGTTGTTGTGTCACGGTCCATCCTGGAGGTCCGTATCTGGGGAAAGGTCATTTTGATCTCGTCTTCAAGGCGTTCGGTCCCGGCTCCGAAAAACTGGATGTCCCGTCCGTGGCACGTCGGGCAAAAAGAAGGCGTTGATACGGAATAATCGCAGTAGTGGCAGCGTAGCTGGTTTGCCTTGGCGTGAAGCGTAAGGGATACGGAGCAGTTTGGGCAGGATAGGGCATTGCCGCATTCCGGACAGAACAGAAAGGTGTGAAACCCTCTCCGGTTCAGGAACAGGATCGCCTGTCTTCTTTCAGAAAACGTTCGATGCAGGGCCGATTGAAGGGCGTCGGAAAGGACTTGAAATTGTCCATTTCCATCCCGCTGAACCTTCATATCCACAACCTCCACCTCTGGAAGCGGACGGTTTTCGACCCGGCGGGGCAGGGAAAGGGAGGTGTACTTTCCCCGGCGGACCGAATAAACGCTGCGGATGTCCGGAGTCGCCGAACCCAGGACAACGACGGCGGAACTCATCTTGGCGCGAACCACGGCAAGATCCCGAGCGGAATAACGCATCCTGACATCCTGCTTATAGGAAGAGTCATGCTCCTCATCAACGATGATCAGCCTCAAATCGGGTACGGGAGCAAAGACGGCCGAACGGGCGCCGATGACCAGCCGGATTTCCCCCTTCTGGATCCGGCGCCAGTTGTCGTAGCGGACTCCTCTTCCGATATCGCTGTGAAGAACGGCAATTTCCTCCCCTTGAAAGCGCTGCTGGACACGATGCAGCAGTTGAGGAGTAAGGCCTATTTCCGGTACGAGATAGAGCGCTCCACCACCGGTGGCCAACACATGATCCATCGCCGAGAAATAGACCTCCGTCTTTCCGCTTCCCGTTACCCCATGAAGAAGACAGGAGAGGAATTTCTTCCTGGTCAGCCCGGCTTTTAACGCGTTGACGGCGGCCACCTGGTCGTCATTGAGCTGAATCTGCCGATCGGGT
Source organism: Syntrophus sp. PtaU1.Bin005 (assembly GCA_002067745.1). Lineage (GTDB taxonomy): Bacteria > Desulfobacterota > Syntrophia > Syntrophales > Syntrophaceae > Syntrophus > Syntrophus buswellii. The sequence goes on along the minus strand of MVRU01000005.1, from coordinate 73,120 downwards.
CTCATCTCCCGGGGCTCCGTCGATGAACGGTAAACTTCCCGGTGGGAAAGGGCAACGACGCCCTTTTTGAGAAGCTGGCGAACGACAGGGGAATGGGAACCGAAGCAGGCCCGCAGTTCATCGACGCCGGCGGCCCCCTTACGCTCAAGGTAGGCGACGATCTCCTTTTGACGTTCTGAGAGGCGCGCATTGGAGGGTCTGCCGACAGCGAGGGAAACAAGCTGTTCCGTTTTTTTACGAACATCGGGCGATTTCAGGCATTCCAGGGTCGTCACCAGATTTGCTGAAACCAGTGCGGACAGATCTTTCCGGATCGGCCCATTGGCCAGGAGGGATTGCAGGCGGCTTAAGGACATTCCTTTCGGCAACGCCTTCAGCCGCTCCAAAATATTCTTCTGCCTTTCCGGAAGAGAATTTAGCGGAGTGGCCGAAACATCCAGCGCCACGTATCTCCTGTCAGACGTCAGATTGATGCCCCCGGGAAGAATCTCGTGAAGGGCTTTACCCAGGGGGTAATGATAATAGGAGGCAGCCCAGGAATAAAAGGCCAGATCGTCGGAAGAGAACAGGGGATCCGTATCCAGAATTTCCAGGATGTCGCGGACATTGTCGACATCCGGCCCGTCTAGAACTCCCACGATATATCCGGTAAGCCTGCGCGAGCCGAAGGGAACCAGCGCCCGCTTCCCCACGTCTGCACATCCACGGAGAGGATCCGGCACGGAATAGGTGAACGGAGAGTCCGCCGGGATGTTGATCGCAATTTTTACATACATGAGCAGGGGGAATGTACGAGGATTCCGGCGTTGAAACATGCTGCCGGGTTCAAAACGCTCTTGATGGGGGTCCTGGCCGGTTCATCGACGGGATTTGTCATCGCCTGTTTTTCAGGGCGGCGCCTTTGTGTTTCGATGTCACCATCGAATCGGAAATTGGATGTGATGGGAACTAGTTATAAAAAGGGAGTTAAATTCGGCACAAAGGCAGCCTGAAAGATAGGGTTGACAAAAGGGATGATGACACCTGCCGGACTATTCTCCCTTCAGCTTTTCGAGCTTTTCCTGCCGGGTCTTACAGTCGATGCAAAGAGTCGTTACCGGTCTGGCTATGAGGCGTTTTTCGGAGATCGGTCCGCCGCAGACCTCGCAGACACCGAATTCGCCTTCATCAATGCGCTTTATGGCCTCTTGCATTTTGGCAATGAGCCGTCTCTCGCGATCGCGCATCCTGAGCTCAAAATTTCTGTCGGATTCCAGAGAGGCCCTGTCTGTCGGATCCGGATAATTTTCTTTGCTGTCCGTCATATCCGCGACGGTCTTTTCGGCATCCTCAAGCAGTTCATTAATCTTCTGGGTCAGCAGCATTCGAAAAAACTGAAGTTTTTCAGATGATAAACTCATTTCACTTACCTTAAACTCATATCAGTATGGTGATGATGGAGACGTCAAATTACCGGAAACGCAGTTTGTACACAAATCACGGAAATTTGTAAAGCGAAATTATAGCTTATCTCGGTAAACCGCTAAAATCTTATCCACAATGTTCGTGGTGGAAGCGCCCGGAATTTCTGGGATGATCGACACGGTTCCACCCCAGCTCAGGACCTCCCTGCGGCCCACGACCTGATCTTCCGGCCAGTCTCCGCCCTTGATCAGCACATCCGGTTTCAGATAGAGGATGAGGTTCAGGGGGGTTGATTCGTCGAAAAGAGTGACATAATCCACAAATTCAAGGCAGGAAAGAAGCTCCGCCCGCTCATCCTGTGGAATCAGCGGCCTTTTTTCCCCCTTGATCCGACGGACGGAGGCATCGCTGTTCAAGGCCAGAATGAGGACATCGCCCTTTTCGCGTGCCTGCCGGAGATATCGGGTATGCCCGACATGAAGGATATCAAAGCAGCCGTTGGTAAAGGCGATTTTCTTCCCCTGACGGCGCAGTTCATCAACGTTGTCTTTCAGGTTTTTCCAGTCGAGTATCTTGTCCACTTCAAAAAGCTCTCCTCATAAAGAATCGTGTTCATCTCACATCCCACTTCCGTCCAAGGGAAGGATCCCTGCGGATTAATTCTCCAGCGGGAATCGGAAGGGGGTCGATCACCGGCAAAATTCCTTGAACCCGGTTCGGCAGCCCCGGGAGACCTCATGCCCTGGCAACGGTCGCCACTGCCACCGACTGTGCTCCGCCTTCGATAAGAACACGGGCGCATTCTGTAACGGTGCTCCCCGTTGTGTAGACGTCGTCGATCAGAAGAATCTTCGAGTTCTCTATCTCCTTGCCGCGGACGCACACAAAAGCCTCCCGGACATTTTCCTCCCGTTGTTTTCTTCCCAGGCCGATCTGAGGGTCGGTATGGCGGCGTCTGCGCAGGGACTGGAAATCAAGGGTCAGAGTAAAATCCCGGGCGATCGCCCTGGCCAGGATAAGAGACTGGTTGAAACCCCTCTTTCTGAGGCGCTTCACATGGAGCGGCACCGGAATGACCCGGTCGTAATCATGGACTGGAAAATGCTCTCCGACACAGGAGGAAAGGATCTTCCCGAGGGCGATTCCGGCAGGGATTTCCCCCCGGTATTTCAAGGCATGAACGGCTTCCAGAAGGACGGATTCGTATCGCCCGATGGAACGGCAGATCTGGAAGGGGGGAGGCGATTCGGTACATCGAGGGCATATGATCGCGCTGTTTTCGCCGGAAGGCAGAGGGGCACCGCATATCTGGCACATGGGAGGCGAGAGAAAGGAAATCCGGCTCCAGCATTCCTGGCAGAAGCCGCCGCTCTCACCGGAAATCAGAAGATCGTTACATGAAAGACAACGGGGGGGATAAAAAAGATCGACAAGGCCCCTGAAGAACGAATTCAAGATGCGATCCCGTTGCTCAAGCTATTCAATTCCGTGGCTTCACCGGGAACATCCATTCTCGGCGCATCGGCCCAGAGGCGTTCCAGGTCGTAAAATTCCCTCAGCGGCTGGTAGAATACATGCACAATGACATCGGTATAATCGAGGAGAATCCACTTGCCGGCTTGTTCCCCTTCCACTCCCAGGGGGAGAATTCCGGACTTTTTCATCCGCTCCTGCACCGCGTCGGCAATTGCCTGCACCTGACGGTCGGAGGCGCCGTCACAGATGATGAAATAATCCGCAAAGGCCGATATGTCCTTGACGTTTAGAATCACGAGCCTCCCGGCTTTACGTTCCAGGATGGCGTTGGCGATGATCAGAACCTTTGAGCTTGAATCCGGCTCGCTGTTTTTCGTTTCGGTGATAATGGAAGAATGCCCCCCTTAGTGAACGGAAAAATCCCGTAATATGCGCAAAATTAACAAAGCCAGGGGGAACTGTCAATTGGAAAGTGGCTCGAATATGTCGTTGTGATAACGGGTGTGTTGTGATAATGGGACCCTCTATGGGTGACATTCTAGATTACTTGCAGGTGCACATCCCTTTTGGCATGCTTCATGGTGATTTTCTCGATCGGATCGTCGAGGAAAAGATCTCTCCCGAGATCGGATTCAACTGTGCCGTTCTGGATACAACAAAGAGGGACCGCTTTCAGGAGGTGGCTGAACGCCTCGGGTATGCCGGTTTGAAGGTCACGTTTCATGCTCCGTTCATGGATTTGAGACCCGGCGCCATTGATCCCCGGATCCGTGAGGTATCCCGGGACCGCCTCTTGCAAGTCTTCGATCTGGTTCCACTATTTCGTCCTCTCCGTGTTGTCTGCCATCCCTCCTTTGACTCCCGCTATTATCTCTCAACGGAAGGGCAGTGGCTGGAGAATAGCCTGGCGCTGTGGCAGTCATTTGCCGCTCTGGCCGAGGAGTTGAATACGATGATCGTACTGGAAAATGTCTACGAGGAGACACCGCGCCAGCTCCTTACTCTCCTTAGAGGACTGAATTCCCGAACGGTCGGATTCTGCTTCGATACGGGGCATTACAATGTCTTTTCAGGCTGCCCCCTTGAAGTCTGGCTGAAGGAACTGGGAGGATATCTGGCAGAGGTTCATCTTCATGACAATGACGGGTGCAGGGATCTGCATCTTCCCGTGGGGGAGGGGACGTTTCCCTTTGAGCCGCTGTTCTGCTTCCTTCGGGAATGCATCCAGAAACCCATCCTGACGCTCGAAGCGCATTCGGAGCCGCATTTTTTAAAAACGGTAGAAACGCTGCAGAAAAACCGTCTTTTTGGACTGGCTTGACATCCCCGGCATTTCAGAAGAAAAGGGCCGCCGTGGCGGATGGCGTCGAAGCCCCGAGCATTTGAGGACCGATCCGGCCGATAGGCATTGCAGGCAGCCGGGAAAAGCGAATCAGGGTTATTTCACCAAGGGAGAGGAAATCCGTGCTTCGATATATTTTGAAACGCCTGCTCTTCATGATTCCTCTGCTTATCGGGATTTCGATCATCTGTTTTTTCGTGATGCACCTGGCACCCGGCCTGCCCACCGATCTGGAAACCCAGATGAACCCCAGAGCCTCCGCAGAAGCAAGGGAAAGGCTGAAGGCCCTCTACGACCTGGACAAGCCCCTTCATCAGCAATATCTGATCTGGGCGAAAAAGCTCCTCGTCTTCGACCTGGGGACTTCGTTTTCCGCCGATCACCGTCCCGTGGCGGAAAAGATCATGGAACGGCTGCCGATTACCATTACGCTTAATGTCCTGTCCCTGCTTCTGATTTTTGTCATAGCCATCCCGCTCGGCGTGCTTTCCGCAGTCCACCAGGATACGTTGTTCGACCGGATCACCAGCATTTTCGTCTTCGTTGGATTTGCCACACCAACCTTCTGGCTTGCCCTCCTTCTCATGATTTTTTTCGGCATACAACTCGGCTGGCTTCCCGTTTCCGGCATCCGCTCCTTGAACTACGAATACCTTCCGCCGGGTGCGGCGCTCCTGGATTTCGGGAAGCACCTGATTCTTCCGGTCTTTCTTTCCGCCTTCGGCGGCCTTGCCGGTTTGTCCCGGTATATGAGGGCCAACATGCTGGAGGTGATCCGTCAGGATTACATCATGACGGCACGGGCGAAAGGGTTAAGCGAGCGGGCGGTCATCTACAGGCATGCCCTCCGCAACGCCCTTCTACCGGTCATCACGATCCTGGGCCTGTCCGTACCAGGCCTGATCGGCGGCAGTGTAATTTTTGAGACGATTTTCGCCATCCCGGGCATGGGCCAGCTTTTTTACATGTCCGTCATGGCTCGGGATTATCCGACGGTGATGGGGATTCTCTTTAGCGGGGCCATTCTGACGCTGATCGGCAACCTGCTGGCCGACGTCTGTTACGCCCTGGCTGATCCCCGGATTCGCGTGTCCTGAAAGGAATGTTATTCGAATGGGCAAGGATTTCTGGCGCCGATTTCGCAAAAACCGCCTGGCTCTTGCAGGGAGCGTTCTGGTGCTGTTTCTCTTTTTTGTTTCGCTCCTTGCGCCATGGCTGGCACCGTACGACCCCAATGCGATCGACTTGAAGAATATCCTGGCGCCGCCCTCCGCCGAGCACTGGTTCGGTACGGATCAGCTGGGCAGGGATGTGTGCAGCCGGATGATCTGGGGGGCGGGAATCTCCCTTAAGGTCGGCTTTGTGGCCACAGGCATCGCCATTCTGATCGGAACGATCCTGGGGGCTGTTTCCGGTTACTACGGTGGCTGGGTCGACTCTGTCATCATGCGGTTTGTGGACATCATGCTCTGTTTCCCCACGTTTTTCCTGATTCTTGCCGTTATCGCCCTACTTGAGCCCTCCATCTGGAACATCATGATCATCATCGGAATTACCGGCTGGATGGGGATTACACGCCTGGTCCGGGCGGATTTCATTTCGCTGAAAGAGCGCGACTTCATCCTGGCGGCACGGGCCATCGGGGCAAGCGATATGCGGATCATCTTCGGCCACATGCTTCCCAACGCCATGGCCTCCATTCTCGTGACGGCCACCCTTGGCGTTGCCGGGGCGATTCTGACGGAATCGGCCCTGAGCTTCCTGGGCATCGGAGTGCAACCGCCCACTCCAAGCTGGGGAAACATTTTAACCGCCGGAAAGGACAACATCGACATTGCCTGGTGGCTTTCCCTCTATCCCGGGCTGGCCATCCTCCTCACGGTGCTGGGCTACAATCTCCTGGGAGAGGGCATCCGCGATTCCCTCGATCCCCGGCTGCGCCGGCGTTGACACAGGCGGGGCCATCTTCCTGCTCCGGATCGAAGCGCGAAGCGGCCGGGCTCCCAATCGCAGAAGCGACAGGCCGGCGATTGCCGAGAAACAGCGGGCAGCGGCGTCCTGGTACTCCGCCTTGCTTCAGACCCCCGATGCGCTGAATGTGGCATTGATCAGCACCTGGGCCTCTTCCCTGATCTGCTCAAGGTGCTCTCTGCCCTTGAAGCTTTCCAGGTAGATCTTGTAAATGTCTTCCGTACCTGAAGGTCTGGCGGCAAACCAGCCGTTTTCTGTCACCACTTTTAGACCGTCAATGGGGGCGCCATTTCCGGGAGCTTCCGTCAGGGTGGCAATGATGGGTTCTCCCGCCAGTTGGGAAGCGGACACCCGGGAGGGGGAAAGCTTCTTGAGAACAGCCTTCCGGGCGGGCGACGCGGCGACGTCCATGCGGTCGTAGAGGGAGATGCCAAAACGCCCGGTCAGTTCGGCATAGATTTCACCAGGATCGCGTTGCGTTCGAGCGAGGATTTCCGCCGCCAGAAGATCCATGATAAATCCGTCCTTATCCGTTGTCCAAACCGTGCCGTCCTTTCGAAGGAAGGTCGCACCGGCGCTTTCCTCTCCTCCAAAGCCGAATTCGCCGGAAAGCAATCCGGGAACGAACCATTTGAATCCCACGGGAACTTCAGACAGCCTGCGCTTGAGAGACGCGGCGATCCGGTCGATCATTCCGCTGGACACAAGGGTTTTGCCGATGGCGACCTTGCGGTCCCATTGCGGACGGTTCGAAAAGAGGTACCAGATGGCCACGGAAAGAAAGGCATTTGGATTCAGGAGGCCGGCGCTGCGGGTGACGATCCCGTGGCGGTCGAAATCCGGATCGTTTCCGAAGGCGATGTCGAAGCGGTCCTTCAGTTCGATCAGCCTGGCCATGGCATAGGGAGAGGAGCAATCCATCCGGATCTTGCCGTCCTTGTCCAGGGTCATAAAGGAAAAGGTGGGGTCCACGCGCGGATTGACCACCTCGATATCGAGACGATAGCGATCGGCGATGCGAGCCCAGAAGGACACCCCGGAGCCGCCCATGGGATCCGACCCGATCCTGAGGCCGGCGGCCGCGATAGCGTCCATGTCGAGGACATTGTTCAGGTCGTCGACGTAGGGCTGGATGTAATCATGTTGACGAACCGTTTCGCTCTTCAGGGCCTTGTTCAGGGAAATTCGTCGGATGGACCTGAGGCCGTCGCTCAGAAGGCCATTGGCCCGCTTTTCGATATCCGCGGTGACAGTCGTGTCGGCAGGCCCGCCATGCGGCGGATTGTATTTGATGCCCCCGTCGACAGGGGGATTATGGGAGGGCGTAATGACGATGCCGTCGGCAACATCCGAAGTGCGGCCCCTGTTCCAGGTCAGAATGGCATGGGAAATGACGGGAGTCGGCGTATAGCCACCATCCGCCTGGATACACACCAGGACCCCGTTGGCGGACAGGACTTCCAGGGCCGTGGCGAAGGCCGGCTCTGACAGGGCGTGTGTATCCATGCCGAGATAAAGCGGGCCGGTCAGCCCGATTTCCTTCCGGTAATCACAGATGGCCTGGCAAACGGCCAGGATATGATCCTCGTTAAAGCTCCCGTTTCGAGGCGTCCCGCGGTGGCCGGACGTTCCGAAAGCGACCCTCTGTTCCGCCTGGGACACATCGGGATGGTTTGTATAATACAAGGATACGAGCTTGGGAATATTGGCCAGCAGTGAAGGTGGGACCGGCTTTCCGGCCAAGGGATGAAGAGACATAAGGCACCTCCTGAGTAGTCGTTCTTTTTAAAACATATTAACTCACTTGACAGGGAGTCGCCAGATAAATTAGAGAGACTGCGACGTATTATGGAACGTTAGAGGAATAAGTTGCGGAAATGTAAAAAATATTATAGAAAACAGCCGAAAATACGGGCTCAGGATGGCTGATGACGGAGGTTTTGTACATGGAAAAAAGGTTGGAAGGCGTTCGGGGAGAGATTGACCGGAGAATTCTGGACAAAATGCTGATGCACAGGGATATTTCTCCCGAGGAACTCAGGGCATACACGGATTCTCTTCCCGATGTATCGGATAACATGGAAGAGATCATCGTGGAGATTACAGAGGAGTCGGAAAACGAGCGACATGATGATTGACTCTCATGCTCACCTTGAGATGAAGGACTTTGATGACGACCGGAAGGACGTCATCGCCCGGGCGAAGGAAGCCGGGGTTGCCGCCATTGTCACCATTGGAACGGATCTTGACGACGCTTGCAAAGCGGTGGAAATCGCCTCGCAGTACGAGTGCGTCTACGCAGCGGTGGGAATTCATCCCCATGAAGTCAAGAGGATTGACCCGAAGACGTATGACCGCATGCTCGATTTGGCTGCGAGACCCAAGGTCGTCGCCTACGGCGAAATCGGATTGGATTTTTTCAAGAATCGTTCTCCGAGAGAGGTGCAGATCCGTCGGTTCGGGGAGCAGCTGGAACTGGCGGAAGACTTGAACCTTCCCGTTGTGATTCACGATCGGGAGGCCCATCGGGAAACGATGGAGCTCCTGTCCGCGTGGAAGGGATCCGGGAGAGGCGTCATCCACTGCTTTTCCGGCGACTATGCCATGGCCCGGAAATGCCTGGATCTGGGTTTTTATATCTCCATTCCGGGAACGGTCACCTTTCCCAAATCAGACACCCTGCGCGATGTCGTCCGCCGTGTCCCCGCCGAATCGCTTCTGGTTGAAACGGACGCCCCGTTTCTGACGCCGGAACCCCATCGGGGAAAACGAAATGAATCCGCCTTTGTGAAATACACGGCGATGAGGGTGGCGGAGCTCAAGAACATGCCCTTTGAGGCGCTGGCACAGATGACGGCGCAAAACGCCTGCAGGATTTTCAAGATCGATCTTGAATCGACAACGGGAAGGGACAGGAACGTAGAGTCTTCGAAAAAGTGACGTGTCTTACCCGCACGAAGAGGAAACATGAAAAAGAGAGCCGCGGTGATTTGTGGCGGTCAGATTCGCGATTATTCCTGGTTCCGGGAGAGGATTTCCGATCTGGATCCATGCAGGATCATCTGTGCCGACGTGGGGGCCGCACACTGCCTGAGGATCGACGTGGATCCGGAAGTGGTGATCGGCGACATGGATTCCCTTGATCCAGAGACGGCGGAGGATCTTGTCCGGCGGGGAACGAGAATATCCGGTTATCCCCCGGAAAAGGATGAGACAGACACACAGCTTGCGCTGCAGTACGCCCTGTCCCTGGAACCCGAGGAGATCCGGATTTTCGGCGCAATGGGTGGCCGGATCGATCACACCCTGGCCAACCTATCCATTCTTAAAATCGCCCTGGATCAGGGGGTCCCCACACGGCTTGTTGACGAATGGTGCGAGATTCTCATGATTCGCGATTCCTGCGTCCTGGAAGGAGAAGCAGGCCAGACCGTGTCCCTTTTTCCTTTTTCTTCGGCGGTGACGGGGATCACCCTGAGAGGCTTTGCCTACCCCCTGGAAAACAACGCCATGGAAATCGGCCGTCCCTACGGGATCAGCAATGTTCTGACAGACCAGCGGGGATTCATTTCACTGGCCGATGGAATTCTTCTTGTCATCCATTATTACCGCAAGGGGCATTTCCCGGAAGGAGCCTGAGAAGACGATGGAAAGAAAACCGGCCCGCGTCCTTACCATCGCAGGATCGGACTCCGGCGGAGGGGCGGGCATTCAGGCGGACCTGAAGACCATTACCGTACTGGGCGGTTTCGGGATGAGTGTCATCACGGCCTTGACGGCACAGAACACCCTGGGCGTTCAGGGCATCTTCGAAGTGCCGATCCCCTTCATCGAACAGCAGTTTGATTCCGTTGCAACCGACATCGGCGTTGATGCCGCCAAGACAGGCATGCTGGTCAACTCCGCCGTCATTCGCGCCGTTGCAGCGAAAATCCGCCGATACGGAATTGAACGGCTGGTCGTCGATCCGGTCATGGTGGCCAAGGGCGGAGTGCGGCTTATCAGGGATGAAGCCCTGGACAGCCTGGTTTCGGAACTTATTCCCCTCGCGCTCGTCGTGACGCCCAACGTGCCGGAAGCTGAGGTTCTCGCCGGCATGGCCATCGGCTCCGTCGAGGACATGAAGAAAGCAGCCCGGAACATCCGGGAACTGGGTGTTCCCAACGTGATCGTCAAGGGAGGCCATCTGACTGGCCCGGCCACTGATATTCTTTTTGACGGCAGCAGGTTCTACGAATTCACGTCCGAGCGCATAGCCACAACGGACTGCCACGGGACTGGCTGCACATATTCCGCTGCCATTGCCACCGCCCTTGCGCGGGGAACATCACTGCTCGAATCGATCCGGGAAGCGAAGGCCTATATCTCCAAGGTGATCCGCTTTGCCTGGCATATCGGGCAGGGACACGGACCCACGAATCATGCCGCCCCCTTTTTGATGCCCTCGACCCGCTTCTTCCATTTATCGATCAAAGATGATATTCCGTGAGGAACGGCGGGCGCGGCAACGGTCGTTGGGGAAGCCATGACGTTTGTAATCGATGGCAGCGACGGAATACATTCGTGCAGACCGGGCATAGGAGAGATTCGATTCCGTGCTGGAAATCGATGATGCGTTTTTTTAAGGAGGAAAGAAGGAAACGATGACGCAGTTGGAAGCGGCCAGGCTGGGGATAGCCACCGAGGAAATGAAATTGTGTGCGGATAAGGAAGGGGTTACACCGGAAGTTATCCGACGGGGGGTCGAGGAGGGGAGCATTGTCGTCATCCGCAACAACCTCCACAACAGTATTGTTCCTCTGGCCGTGGGCAGGGGGCTTCGCACAAAAATCAACGCCAATATCGGAACGTCTCAGGATCATGCAGACGTAGCTCTTGAGCTGAAGAAAGTTGAGGCCTGTACGGCGTCGGGCGCAGACGCCCTGATGGATCTTTCCACGGGTGGAGATATCCGGTCGATGCGCCAGGCCATCATGAAAGCCTCCCCCATGGCGGTGGGAACGGTTCCCATCTACTCGGCGGCGGCGAATGCCATGAATCGCCGCAAGTCCATCATGGAAATGACGGCGGATGATCTGTTCCAGGCCATTGAAGAAAACGGCGAGGACGGCGTGGATTTCATTACCGTTCATTGCGGGGTGACACGCGAAAGCGTGGGGCGGATCGAGGCCCAGGGCCGCCTGCTGGGCATCGTCAGCCGGGGCGGTTCCATTACGGCTCGCTGGATGGATTACAACGATTCCGAAAATCCCCTTTACGCCCAATACGACCGTCTGTTGGAAATAGCACGCCGCTACGACATGGTCCTCAGCCTGGGTGACGGTCTCCGTCCTGGATGCCTGGCCGACGCGACGGACCGGGGCCAGGTACAGGAACTCATCGTTCTCGGGGAACTGTGCCGAAGGGCGCGCATGCAGGATGTTCAGGTCATGATTGAGGGTCCGGGACACGTTCCCTATTACCAGATTGAAGCGAACATCTCCCTGCAGAAAAGCCTCTGCGAAGGAGCCCCGTTTTATGTTCTGGGGCCTCTGCCGACGGACATCGCCCCGGGATACGACCACATTACCGCGGCAATAGGCGGAGCCCTTGCCGGGGCTGCCGGGGCGGATTTCCTCTGCTATGTGACCCCTTCGGAGCATCTGCGTCTTCCGAACCTGGAAGACGTCCACGAAGGGATCATGGCCTCCCGGATTGCCGCACATATTGCGGATATCGCCAAGGGCTACCCCGGAGCCATGGAGAAGGATGCTCTGATGGCGAAGCATCGCAGCGAATTCAACTGGGAAGGTCAGATCGAACTTTCCATCGATCCCGGACGCAGCCGGTCATGGCTGGAACGGAGCGAAAGCGCGAAGGAGGAGGGCTGCACCATGTGCGGTGAGTTCTGCGCCATCAAGCTTGGGAAAAAGGATGCCCATCGCCAGTGAAAAAGGATATTCCGCTCCAAGCCTCGAAGGGGCGTCCGGCATTGTCCGCCGACTGAAGAGCGCCGGGTATGAGGCCTGGCTGGTGGGCGGCTGTGTCCGCGATTTTCTGCGCGGCGAGGAAGCGGTTGACTACGACATCGTGACCTCCGCCTCTCCGGAAGCCATGCGGAATCTCTTTTCCCATACGGCCGCCGTGGGGATTCGATTCGGCGTTCTCCTGGTCATTGAAAGGGGGAACACCTATCAGGTGGCAACCTACCGATCCCCTCACGGTTATCGGGAAGACGTCCGCAGAAGGGACTTTACGGTCAATGCCCTGCTGATGGATCCGGAAACGGGTCGGATTGTCGATGAGGTGGGGGGCCGGGACGACCTGAAGCGGAGACTGATCCGTGCCGTGGGCAGTCCCGAAGACCGCTTTGCCGAAGATCCGCTGAGGATGCTCCGGGCCGTGCGATTTGCCTCCAATCTCGGCTTTGCCATCGAAGAGAACACATGGCAGGCCATTTCGGATCATGCTGCCGAAATCCTGACCGTAAGCGCCGAACGTATTGCAGATGAACTGACCTTCCTACTGACCCGGGGCGGGGCGGGTTATGGCATGCGGCTGCTCGCGGACTGCAGCCTGCTTGCGCAGGTTCTGCCTGAAGTGGATGCCCTGCGGGGGGTGCGGCAGCCTCCGAAGCATCATCCCGAAGGGGATGTCTGGACCCACACGGTAACAATGCTCGATCTGATGCGTTGCCCCGCCGATGCCCGCCTCGCCTGGGGAGTTCTCCTGCATGACGTAGGCAAGGCGGATACGCAGACAGAAGACGACAGCGGCATTCATTTCTTCGGCCACGCCAGGCAGGGATGTGTTCTCGGGGAGAGCATCCTGCACCGTCTGAGATTTTCCCGGGCGGACAGGGAAACGATCCTGGATCTCATCCGCTTTCATATGAATTTCATGAATGTGCAGAATATGCGTCCCAGCCGGTTGAAGCGTTTTCTGCTGAAAACCGGTTTTGATCTCCATCTTGAACTTCATCGCCTGGATTGTCTGGCAAGCCATGGGAGCTTGGAATCCTATGAATATTGCCGGAAAAAGCAGGCGGAATGGGCCGATGAGCTGAGAACGCTTCCTCGGCTGCTTTCCGGGATGGATCTCCTGGAGATGGGCCTTCCTCAGGGAGCCCTCATCGGGAAGGTGCTGCGCATCGTGGAGGAGGCTCAGCTCAACGGATCGATCAAAACCCCGGAGGAGGCCCACCGATTTGTAATTGACCGCTGGTCCTCTGTTCCGACCAGGAAGGATGACTCATGTTTTCCCGACGATTGAAGTGCCTGACCCCTTATGTCCCGGGCGAACAGCCACGGGACCGCTCGTATCTGAAGCTCAACACCAACGAGAGCCCTTATCCCCCGTCTCCGCGCATCGAGGCTTTTCTGCGGGAATTCGACCCGGCGCTGCTACGCCTCTATCCAGATCCCTGGTCGCTGAACCTGCGCCGGAAAATGGCCGGGAAGTATGGACTGTCCGAGGATCACATTTTTGTGGGAAACGGTTCCGACGAAGTCCTGAGCTTTGTCTGGTACGCCTTTTTCGACGGCCGGTACGGCAGGCTTCTCTTTCCGGAATTCACGTACAGCTTTTTCCCCGTTTACTGTGACTTTTATGAAGTTCCCTACCGGAGGATTCCCCTCCGTCCGGATTTTTCCGTGGATGTGGAGGCCATGATCGAAAACGGCGGGGAGCCTTCCTGCGGGATCATCTTTCCCAATCCCAACGCGCCCACAGGCGTTGCCCTTGAACTGGACAGGATAAAGGCGCTGATGGATCGCTATCCTTCCGACCGGGTTGTCGTCATCGACGAGGCTTATGTCGATTTCGGAGCTCAAAGCGCCATTGGAATGATTGCCGATTACGAAAACCTCATCGTCACAAGGACGTGCTCCAAAAGCTTTTCACTGGCAGGTCTGAGGCTCGGATACGCTTTCGGGAATCCGGATCTGATCCGGGCCCTTTTCACGACGAAGGATTCCTTCAACTCCTACACGGTCGGCCGACTGACACAGTCCATCGGCGAGATCGCCATGGAGGACGAAGAGTGGATTGCAGAAAAAACATCCCGGATCGTTGAGACCCGGACTTTTTTCTCGGATGCGCTTCATGCGCAGGGCTGGGAGGTTCTGCCTTCCAGGGCGAATTTTGTCTTTGCCCGCAAAACAGGGCTTTCGGGACAGTATATTTACGAGACTCTCAAGAATCGAGGGATTCTGGTCCGCTATTTCAACGTGGAGGGAATCCGAGATTTTGTCCGCATCACCATAGGAACGAAGGAGGACATGACCCGTCTGCTGGAAGAGACGCCAAGGCTTTGTTGCACGGAAACCTGAGAATCGTGAAGCCTGTTGGTCAGCGCTACGCCGGCATCCGAAAGGCCTTCAGCACGATTGTTGAAGGCAGGCGGGCGATCGTCTGAAGAAAAATCCAGTGGGCATCTCCTGCAGGGAAGGGCTGGAAACGGTCCGGACATGTGCCCGTGCCCTCGCAGCCCTTTACCCGATGGGGATTCTCCGGATGGACGATATGCCGCGATGGCACTTATCGACCACCCGTCCTTAAAAGCTCCAGTTCGCCTTGTTTCAGCGGGCCTGACTGGAGCACGCGCCATTCGTTGTTCCTTCCGCTAAAGCATCTGCTCCTTGAGGGACGCCTGGGAATAGGAGCCGGCCTTGTATCCGCCGGTCTCCGGGCTTCTGGCCCTGCGGGATGAAGAGGCCGACGCTCCCGTTTTCTTCCTCCGATCCATGCGGTGGATAGTCTCGTCATCCACTTCCAGGTACCAGCCTGCTCCCCGGTAGCTTGTCACCGTCGTGAGGCGGAGGATCTCTTCGGCAAAGCGCTTCGTGAAACGGCCGCTGATCCACTCCAGGCTTTCCACCCGGATTTTCTTATCGCGATCGCACATGATTTTTCTCTTTGGCACCTGAAGGAAAACACGCCTGCCGCAAAGGGGCAGATCCTGAACAGTCATGCTTCCCATGCTGTGAACCGCTGCGCTGTGGGTGGATCCACAACCGGAGCAGACCGGCGTTCCCGGATCGATCGGCTCAACCTGCATGTGGATGGATCGTGAATTGATCTGAATAATCCTGGCCACCTTGTAATTGGGAATGTTAAGAAGCTTTGCTATGGTTTCTAAGTCCATGGGTCCCATCCTTTCGGTTAATCGTTTTGACGTTCAGTGTTCTGCAGTCCCTCTGCCGTGCTATTTGTTGCCTCTGTCAACTTTTGGTCCGATTATACGGATCGCAAAAAAACCAACAATCAGGAAAGATCTTAATTACATTATTAAAATACACTGAGCTGCTCCTAAGGGTTAAGCCTTAGGACTGAGGGTAATCTTATAAAGAGAAGGGGCGTCCGCAGGTCAACAGCGAACAGGCAGATCAGACGGAATAACTTAAAAATAGACATGAATTGAAGAGAATCAATTTCTGCCGTCAGAAAATTCGGGCACGTCAGGCGTAAGAGAAAAAGCTGGCCGAATCGGGACATTCACCTGAATCCAGACAAACTATGAAACGGCTGTATCGTGTCGGCGGTTCATTTACGGGGGCTCTGGGGGTATGAGAACCGTTGACAATTAACTTGAGCATGATTTGACAATCTGTTAGCTTTTGACACAGACAAAGATCATTTTAAAAAAAGTAGGCGATGAAGGAAAAGGCGAACAGGAAGTCTGTTTTGGAAGTTGAAATGCGCCGAAGAAGGGCTCTTGGGGTCTTTTTCATCCTTCTTTTCTGCATTTCCTTTCTTGCCTCCTGCGGAGGACGCTCAGCGGCTCCTTCCCGGCCGGAGGTGCGGCCATGGCCTGCGGCAAAGAAAAAGGCGGCCTATCTGGGCTTCACCATTCAGGCCGGAGCCTTTTCCAATGTGGCAAACGCCGCCAGGATGACGGACAGCCTCCGCCTTCAAGGCCTGGACGCCTACTACTTCGTATCCTCCGCCGGTCTTTACAAGGTGCGCTTCGGAAACTTCGCCACCAAGCGTGCCGCCCTGCAGAAAGCGGAAACGCTCAGGACGGCCGGTGTCATCGAGGAATTCTACATCGTCAGCCCCGAGGAATATGCCGTTGCCAGGCGCACCTCTCTGGGAGACGACTATCTTCGTGAACAGCTGATCAAAACGGCGGGAGAGTTCATCGGGGTTCCCTATCTCTGGGGAGGCACGACCCCCGAAGAAGGTTTCGATTGCAGCGGGCTGGTCATGGCGGTTTATCAGCTCAACGGACTCGATCTTCCCCGCACGTCGCGGGAACAATATGCCGTCGGGGAGCCGGCGAACAGGAACTCCCTGCAGAAGGGCGATCTCGTTTTTTTCGCCAACGGGAAAAAGCATCCCATCTCTCACGTGGGGATCTACATCGGGAAGGGAAAGTTCATCCACGCTCCCGGACGGGGAAAAACCATCAGAGTCGACACCCTTTCCAGCCGATTCTACGAAAGCCGGTATATGGGCGGGCGCACCTATCTTTAGGACGCGTTTTGTGTTCGGACCGTCCAGGCTTCTGAGGGCCTCGTTTTCTCCGAAGGCGCCTTGTTTCCTCAACCGCCTTTCCGGAGTCCTGTAAGAAAGAGCTGCATGAGGGCCCTGCAGGGCATAACGGTTTTGTCTGTTGACTTTGAGGAATTTTTCAATAAGATAGAACCAACTGTGTCATGAACCTCGCATTTTAAATATCTTTTCAGGATAACGAAAGGTTGCCTGCCATGCTGGAACTCCGGAATTTGCACTTTGCGGTGGATGGGGATGACGGACCCGAAGGGGGGGAAAAACGGGAGATCATCAGGGGGATCAATTTCACGTTCGAGAAGGGAAAGTTCTACGCCATTACCGGCCCGAACGGGAGCGGAAAGACCACTCTCGCCAAACTGATCATGGGAATCAATCCAGCCTCTTCGGGATCCATTCTCTTTGATGGCCAGGATATCACCAATCTTTCCATTACGGACCGGGCCAAGGCCGGGATCGCATACAGCTTTCAGCATCCGGCCCGCTTCAAGGGAATCACCTTTCGGGAGCTCCTGAACCTGGCAACGGGCATCGAGGAGGAAGAACAGCTCGTTTCACTGCTCATGCGGGTAGGGATCTGTCCCCTGGACTTTCTCGACAAGATTGTGGACGCAAAACTTTCCGGAGGAGAGATCAAGAAGATCGAACTTGCCACCACCATTGCGCGCAATCCGAAACTGGCCATCTACGATGAACCGGATACGGGGATTGATCTGTGGACGATCGGGCCAATGGTGGATCTTCTGAAGCGGGAACAGAAGAACTACGGGACGACAACCATTGTCGTCAGCCACAACAAGGTCTTTCTGGAAGCTGCCGACGAGATCCTCATCATCAACGGAGGCCGGATTGTTTTTAAAGGGGTTCTGGGTGAAGCGATGAACCTGCTGAACGACATGAGTATCTGTAATTTCAAAAGCTGCTGCGAAGGAGACGACCAGAATGCTAGATGCTTTAGATAAGGAACTTTTAAAAGCCGTCGCCGATCTGGAGGATATCCCGAAGGGCGCCTATAATATCCGTAAAAACGGGAAACTGCTGACGCGGGCTAACAGCGCCAACATATCGATCGACAGCAACGCCGACGGCACAGGGATCGTCGTCGCGATCGCCCCGGGAACCGTCAACGAATCCGTGCATATTCCGGTGATCCTGAGCCAGGCCGGGCTCTATGATGTGGTATACAACTCTTTCCTCATCGGGGAAAATGCGGACGTCACCATCGTGGCCGGCTGCGGAATCCACTGCGGGACGGAAAGCCCCGAGGGGCATGCGGGCATTCATGAATTCCGGGTAGGTCGTGGGGCCAGGGTGAAGTATGTCGAGAAGCATTACGCGGCGGGAAAAGGATCTGGAAAGCGTTCCCTCAACCCCACGACAAAAGTATTTCTCGAGGAAGGCGCCCAGGTGGAAATGGAACTTACCCAGATCGGAGGCGTAGATGAGGCCGACCGCCTCAATGAGGCCACTCTTGAGGCCTCCAGCATGTTGATGATCATGGAAAGGGTCCTGACGGAGAAGGGCCAGACGGCCATTTCGAGAAACGACATCAAACTGGCAGGAACCGACAGCAGGGCGAATATGATCTCCCGCTCCGTTATCAAAGGCGATTCAAAGCAGAATTTCTACGCAACCATTGAAGCCCTGGCGAAGTGCTTCGGACACATCGAATGCGACGCCATAATCATGGACAACGGCACCAATGAAACCATCCCCGCTCTGAAGGCCATGCATCCGGACGCCGAGCTGACCCACGAAGCCTCCATCGGCAAGATCGCCAACGAACAGCTCATGAAGCTCATGAGCCTTGGGCTGAGCTATGACGACGCCGTGAACCGTATCATCCAGGGGTTCCTGAAGTAACGGTCTCTCTGGAAGATGTAGGGATAGAGGGGCTTCCGCGCTGCTACCGAACAGCCGGTGGATGAACAAAAAGGAAAAAAGGGGGAAGAGAATGGATGCCTTTCCAAACGAGCCAATGGGCTTTCGGGGAATCCTCTGGGGGCAGCGACTGGAAAGCCTGACCGGCCGGAACTTTACGAAAATCAGCGATGACGGGGACGTCAGCGCCTACCGCCTGGACAATGACCGCCTGAAGATGGCTCACGTGGAGGTAGACGATATCATATATTATTTTTTTCGGCATCGCCTGTACCGAGTCCATGTCCAGATCGAGTCCCATGAAAATTTCGCCAAGCTGAAAGAAATCTTTTTCGAAAGTTATGGCGAGGGCGTATCGGTAAGCCGGGATGAAACGGAAACCTATTACTGGGCCGGTGCGGAACTGGACCTTTCCCTGGAATACAATGAAGCGTCACGCGGCAGGATTGAATATTCCTTTCGCCCAATTCACAAGCAGGAAGAGAAAAAAGCCAAGCTGAAGGTCATGCGCGAGTGGGATGAGGCGTAGTTGCCGTTAGGGCATTCGCGAAGTGTCCTCTCTCCTGCCTGGCGGGTAGCTCGTCTTTCAGCGGATGCCTTACGTCCACCTTCCAGGCGCCCTGCCGCCTGACGAGGATCAGGGTCAAACAACCATCGACCGCAACGCCGATCTACTGCTCCAGCCAGTTTGCAATCCGGGGAGACTCCAAAGAGAGCCAGCGGGGAGAAAGGCGGATTTCCAGAAATACCCTGAACAGGGAAACCATGATTTTCGTCGCCCCTTCCACCAGATAGATGCGTTCCAGAACCGCACCGTCCCTGTCTTCCGAGTCCTCCATCCGGTCGGTCATAACGGGAAGTTTCAGGGACTGAAAGTGGAAGCGGTCCGCCTTCAGAGTGAATTCCCAGGCATCCCCGTCCTTTTCGAGCTTGATCCTGGCTTCCTTGATTTTCTTCCCCTGCCGCAGGGCCTCTCTGCCCTCCTTGAGATCCGCATGCATCCCCTGACAGACCACCGTTTCGGCATATTCCCCGTCGCCCGACTCCAGGACCAGCCGGCGAACGAGGATCAGTTCCACGTCGCCCGTTCCCGGAACGTAGACCGATCCGTTTCTTTCCTCACTTTTAAACCAGAGCCAGGTAAGGAATTCACGGCCCATGGAGGCCCGGTCGACGGCCTGCAGGCCCGCCGTTTCAGGGGCATCAGCGAGGGCGGCCCGTTCCGCCAGGGAAAGCCGATTTGCCGACTCTTCATCGAGCCAGAGCGGATCCCAGGGTGTGTAGGGATAGACAGACAGGGAGAAGGTCTGTTTGAAAAAATCCTGGAAATCGTCGATCACCTTCTCCGAAAGGCTGCACAGAATCAGCGATTTCTGTGACACGGACCAGCAGAATTCATAAAAGGCGGGAACCGGCTGGGCCTTGCTGAAAAGTTCGAGATGAACCCTCTCCCGGAGGTCTTCCCGCTGCTCACGGTAAATTCTCTTCTGCCCCGTTTCAGAAAGGAAATCCTGCTCCGCTTCCAGAAGACGGATTCTTTGGAGGGAAGGGGGGACGGTTTTCCTGTCGATGCGAAGCGTCAGCATCAGGTAATCTCCCCAGATATATTTTGCGCCTTCGAAGTCCGTATCGAGGACATTTTCAAGACTGGTCCAGCCAATGGCCTTCTCTTCCGAGGCCGGGGCGCTGGAGCGGAAGGCGAAGGCCTTCAGCTGCTGATGAATAAATTCGTCCGCCGATGCCGGCAACGATCCTTCCAGACGGTAAAGAGAAAAGGAAACGGTTCCTTTGAGCAGTCCCATAAGCCACCATGGCGGCAGTCATCTCATCCTCTCAGAAGTTCTATTTATGTGGATTCAAAGGCCACCGGTCGAACAGCCCCCCGAGGCCGCTTTCCCTGTGTTCCGCCCTGTTGAAACCATCCTGGTTTCGGAAAAGAAGATGCCGCAAAAGAGAATAGGGGAACCTATCGTATCGGAAGGAGCCTTGTCAAGGAGAATAGCCTGTATAATTATGTCGTGGACACTCCCGGCAATTTGTGTTAGGCAAATATCGTTTTTTGCAGCCCCATATCCATGCGCCCACCGCACCGGCGGACTTGTTGCCGACCGTCTGCCCTTGACATCCGGACGTTGAAAGGTCAGGAACCCGAGACGCAGCGTGGAGCTGGAAATGGGAAGGCCATCAAAGTGAGGCGGAGAAATGCCGGGCGGCAAGCGGATTAATAAAGTCGGGATCATCGCCAATATTCGAAAAGAAACGGCTCTGGGATGTTCGTCCGGCCTGAAGAAGTGGCTGCAGGAGCAGGGAATCGAGGTATTTCTCGATTCTGAAATCGCAGCGGCCCTGGGAGAGACCTGCGGACTGGAGCGGCAGAAGCTTGCCGCCCTGGTGGACCTGCTGGTTGTTCTGGGGGGAGATGGCGCGATGCTGCGGGCAGCCCGGTCCGTCCGGCAGTTCACGATCCCCATCGTGGGCATCAACCTGGGAACCTTCGGCTATCTCACGGAGATCAACCTCAATGAGATGTACCCTTCGCTGGAGCGCATTCTCCGGGGGGAATACGCTACGGAAGACCGGATGATGCTCGACATGGAGGTGGTGCGGGACGGAAAGACCTCCTGTGAATATACCGTGCTCAACGATGTGGTCATCACCAGGGGAAACCTCACCCGGATCATCGATATGGAGACCGCGATAGACGGTTCCTATCTGACGACTTTCCGGGCAGACGGCCTCATTGTCAGTACTCCGACGGGTTCGACGGCCTATTCCCTCTCCGCCGGCGGTCCCATCGTCTTTCCTTCACAGAACGTCATCATTGTCAATCCCATCTGTCCCCACACCCTGACCAACCGGCCGATCATCCTCCCCAGCAGCATCACCATCAGCGTAAAAGTCTGGTCGGAAGAGGAAGGGGTGAGCGTAGATCTGGACGGGCAGGAGTCCGTTACCCTGAAATCAGGGGATACGTTGATCGTCCGCAAATCCCGTTACGTTACCACCCTGGTTTCCTCCGCGAACAGGAATTACCTGGAGATTCTCAGGTCCAAGCTGGGATGGGGCCGGCTGCCCTCCATAAGCCGGTAAGCAGACAGGATGCTGGTGCAACTGAACATCCGCAATTTTGCCCTCATTGATGCCCTGCAAATTTCCTTTGGCGACGGCCTCAACATTCTGACCGGGGAAACCGGCGCCGGAAAGTCCATTGTTGTCGGGGCCATTGGACTTCTTCTGGGTGACAGGGCCTCGACGCTGAGCATTCGTTCAGGGGCCGATACAGCAGAGGTTGAGGCCCTCTTTGAGCTGGAACAGGGAAGCTCCGTCCAGGAAATGCTTGTGGCGGCCGGTCTGGACGTGGACAGAGAACTCGTCATCCGCAGAGTGATTTCGCACACCGGGAAAAACAGGGTTTATCTCAATGGCACGTTGTCGACACTGAATCTCCTGAACAGAATTGGTGAATCGCTGATGAACATCTGCAGTCAGCGAGAACACTCCATCCTGCTGAATTCCGATTGCCACCTGGATCTGCTTGACGCCTTTGGCGGACTCGATCCCCTCCGTCATGAATACGGCAGGATGTTCAGAAGCTGTAAGGATCTTCAGCTGAGGATTTCGAAACGGACCGAAGCGAAAAAAAGGCGATCGGAACAGGAGGAACTCGCACGGTATCAGCTTGCAGAAATCCGTCAGGCCGGGATAGCCTCCGGGGAGGACGATCGGCTGTCTGCCCAGAGGCAGGCGCTCCTTTCCGTTCAGAAACTTTTGAGCATCTCGGGCCATGCCTATGGGCTGCTCTATGACCGGGAAGACTCCGTCCTGTCATCCCTGAAGGACGTGATGGCCTGTGTCCGGGAAATCCAAAGGATCGACCCCTCTCTGAAGATTTCTGAACCGGATCTGGAGGCGGTTTATTATTCCCTGGAGGAAGCGGCCTCTGCCCTGCGGAACTACGCCCAGGGCCTGTCGCCCGATCCGGAGTCGCTCGCAGAGATCGAAGAGAGGCTTGAGGTATTGAGCCGCCTTAAGAGAAAGTACGGTGGCAGCCTCGAAGGCGTGCTGACAAGGCAGGACGAGTTGGAGAAAAGCCTGGCGGATCTGTTCTCCCTGGAAGAGGACCTGGAGAAGGAGAATGCGACCCTTCGGGAATTGGAGCTCCGAATGGATGAGAAGGCACGGGAGCTTTCTTCGGCGCGACGGAGCACGGCGGAGGTTCTCTCGAACGCCGTCGTCGAGGAGCTGCAGAGCCTGCACATGGAGGGCGCGGTCTTTGAAGTTGTCTTCCATGAGGCGGGTGGGGATTTCCGTTCTTCCTTTGACGAACGGGGAATCGATCGGGTCGAATTCTACCTTACCGCCAATATCGGCGAAGAACCGAAGCCTCTGAGCAGAATCGCTTCCGGAGGGGAGCTTTCGCGGATCGTGCTGGCCATGAAGAAGGTTCTTGCTCAGGTGGGCTCCGTCGGTGTCATTGTCTTTGATGAAGTGGACAGCGGCATTGGCGGGGAAACAGCGGACCTTGTAGGGAGCAAACTGCGGGATGTCGCCCGGAATCACCAGGTGCTCTGCATTACCCATCTCCCCCAGATCGCCTGCTATGGTGACCGGCATTACCGTGTGGTCAAGACCGAGGAGGATTCCAGGGCGATAACGCGGATCGAAGTGCTTTCCGAGGAGAAGCGGTCTGAGGAAATCGCACGGATGCTGGGGGGACGGGAACTGACGGAAACAACGATACGGCATGCCCGGGAAATGCTTGAACGTGTGTCGGGGAGGTAGGAAATGTTACGGAAAGCTCGAATCGGCGATGTCAAGACGATTCACCGGATGATCAACATCTCTTCCGGAAAGGGGGAGATCCTGCCCCGTTCCCTCATGGATATTTACGGCAACCTGCGGGACTTTTTCGTCTATATCGATGAAGAGCACAATTCGCTGGTCGGGATATGTGCCATGAGCATCATCTGGGAAAATCTCGCGGAAATCCGTTCCCTCTTTGTCGAAGAGTCGAGGCGTAAAGAGGGGATCGGCCGTCGCCTCGTAGAGGCCTGCATTTCTGAAGCCATTACCTTGGATCTGTATCGCGTCTTTACCTTGACCTTCCAGGTGGAGTTCTTTTCGAGGATGGGATTCAAGATCGTTGACCGTTCAACCCTTTCAGAAAAAATATGGACGGATTGCTTCCGCTGTTCCAAATACCCGGACTATTGCGACGAAGTCGCCATGGTCCTCGACCTGTAATTTCCGAACCACGTCGAATATCGAGGGGGACATGAACAAACAAGGATACGGCATTCTTCTCCTGGGACTTTTCCTCTGTCTGTCCGTCCTGGGAGGCTGTGCCTCTCATCAAAAGCCACGGGACGAGGAGCCCAAACCGCCGACTGCAATCAAGCCCGCCATTCCGGCCCCGCAGCCGGAACCCGTGCAGAAGCCGAAACCGGCAGCGCCGACGCCCCCGGCCCGGGAGATGAAGCCCTCGTTTCCTGAGATCCTTCAGCCCGATCCCTCGTCCATGACGCTCCTGGCACCGGAAGATATCCCCCTGCTTACGGATGACCTATCGAGAGATTCCCTGCTGGCGGCGGTTGAACAGAGCCTTCTGTTCTACAGCCGCATTCCGCGGGACAGCCGCCACCCGATGGGTCCCGTCGCCTGCACGGCCGATGAGTTGAAAGAGACCCTCTTGTTGTTCCAGAAAATTCTTCAGGACTCCTCTTCCGAAGATGAGCTGAAAGAGAAGATCGCCGCCAGCTTTGATTTCTATCAGGCAGCCGGCCGTGACAAGAAGGGAACGGTTCTGTTTACCGGATATTTTGAACCGATCATCAAGGGCTCCCTCGAACGGTCTGAGGCCTTTTCTTTCCCCATTTACAGACCTCCGGAAGAAACGGTGGTGATCAACCTGGGGAGATTTAAAAGCCGGTACATGGGCGAAACGCTGACGGGCCGCCTTTACGGCGGAGAGGTGATCCCTCATTACACGCGGGAAGAGATTGACGGTAAAGGCATCCTTTCGGGCCGGGACCTGGAAATTGCCTGGGCGGAAGATTCCGTTGAGCTGTTTTTCCTCCATATCCAGGGATCGGGCATCATGGAGCTCCCGGACGGGCAGTCGATCCGTGTCGGTTATGCCCGGTCGAACGGCCACCCCTTTCGAGGCCTGGCAAAGGTCTTGTTCGAACAGGGAAAAATAGCTAAAAACGAAATGTCCCACGAGGCGGTCAAGAGATATCTCCAGGAGCATCCCGGAGAGCGCGCCGAACTGATGCACATGAATCCGAGCTATGTCTTTTTCCGGTTGCTCGAAGGAGGAAATGTCGGATCTCACAATGTGAGCCTGACTGCAGGGCGTTCCATCGCCACGGATCCGAAATATTTCCCCCGGGGGGGCCTGGCCTTGATTCAGTCGCGGAAGCCTGTATTTACGGAGAACGGCTCTAAAATGCACTGGGTCCCCTTTTCAAGGTTTGTCCTCAATCAGGATGCCGGTGGGGCCATCAAGGGTACGGGAAGAGTCGACCTGTTCTGCGGGACCGGTTCCGACGCAGAACGAGTTGCAGGAAGCCTTAAGGAAAACGGGAACCTTTTTTTCCTTTTAAAGAAAAAGGGACTTCCCGGTAACGAGGCAGCCACGGACTTTTGAGGAAACACAACTTCTGAATTCCTTGCTGAGTCGAATTTCCGACGTTGAAATCGCGGCAAACCCCGAATTATAGTTGAACATGTAAATATTTTATGGTAATTTCTTGCAGATTTAACAAACTGTTTTATTAAAAAATGAAATGGGGGAGAGAAGAGATGACGAAGGCGGAATTGATTTCAGTAATTGCAGAAGAAGCGGGAATTACAAAAGCGTCAGCGTCGAAAGCACTGGCCAGCTATGTTGGCGTAGTGGCCAGGGAACTCAAGAAGAACGGGAAACTGGGGCTTGTCGGCTTTGGAACCTTCTCCGTCGTCAAGAGAAAAGCCCGGGAAGGCAGAAATCCCCAGACAGGCAAAGCCATCAAGATTCCGGCCAAAAAGGTTGTCAAATTCAAGCCGGGAAAGGAATTATCAGATAAAGTAAAATAGTGTTATAGCATTTTTACCTGTTGAGAAGGCCCTCGAGAAATGAATCTCCGGGGCCTTCTTGCCTTTAAGGTTTATCTTTGATAAGTGACGGAAAAACTGAAGGGGAAGCGCTTTGACAACAAAACGAATATTGAGTGGAATGAGGCCCACGGGAAAGCTTCATCTTGGCAACCTGCACGGTGCGCTGAAAAACTGGGTGAATCTTCAGAATGATGATCGTTACGAGTGTTTCTATTTCGTGGCCGACTGGCACGCGCTGACCAGCGATTACAGTGACACCGGGCAGATCCTGGACAATGTCACCGATATGGTCATCGACTGGCTGAGCGTCGGACTCGATCCAGAGAAAAGCACTCTCTTCGTTCAATCCAGGATCATAGAACATGCGGAACTCTTCCTCCTGCTTTCCATGATCACACCCCTTCCCTGGCTGGAGCGGAATCCCACCTACAAGGAGATCAAGGAGGAATTGTCGAACCGGGACCTTTCGACGTTTGGATTTCTGGGTTACCCCGTCCTTCAGGCTGCGGACATTATCATCTACAAGGCCCACGGCGTCCCTGTAGGGGTTGATCAGCTGCCCCACGTGGAGCTCACCCGGGAGATCGCCCGCCGATTCAACTTTCTCTACCGAGAAATCTTTCCAATTCCCGAACCCCTGATTTCGGACGTTCCCAAACTCCTGGGCATAGACGGCCGGAAAATGAGCAAATCCTACGGAAATTCCATTTACATCAGCGATACCGGTAACGAGCTGAACAAAAAAATCCTCTCGATGTTCACGGATCCGCAGCGGCAAAGAAAGTCCGATCCGGGAAGACCCGAGCTCTGCAATGTCTTCAGCTTTCATCAGCTTTATTCCGACGATTCCAGCATCGGGGAAATCGATGTTGAGTGCCGGCGGGCCGGGATCGGCTGTATTGAATGCAAAAAGCGCCTGGCGGCTCGGATCACCGAGGGACTTCAAACCGTTCATGAACGACAGGAATATTATCGCGGCCATATCAAGGAAGTCTTGGAAATCATCGAGAACGGAACGGCTCGGGCCTCCGGAATCGCCCGGGCGACGATGGCTGAAGTACGTGAAGCCGTAAAAATTTGAAGCATGAAACGGGTGCCGTCATGGAAGAAAGGCTGCAGAAAATTATCGCCCGCTCGGGGCTCGCTTCCCGCCGGAAAGCCGAGGATATGATTCGGGAAGGGCGGGTCAGCGTTAATTCGGAAACCGTGCGGGAATTGGGCTTCAAGGCCGATATCGGTCGCGACGAGATCCGGGTGGACGGCAAGCTGATCTGTGCGGAGGAAACAAAGATCTATGTCGCACTGAACAAACCCCGTGGATACGTCACGACGCTCAGCGATCCGCAGAAACGTCCCACGGTGATCTCACTTCTTCCCGAGCTCGGTGCCCGTCTTTTCCCAGTGGGGAGGCTGGATTATGATTCCGAGGGACTTCTGCTGATGACCAATGACGGCCATTTTGCTCAGCAGATTCAACATCCCCGCTTTCGTGTTTCCAAAACCTACAGGGTCAAGATATCCGGCCGACTGACCGGCGCTGAATTCCGCCGGCTACAGAATGGCCTGGATCTTGAAGACGGTACCTTTGTTCCCGATGCTGCAATGATCGATGAAATCAACCCCAAGAGCTCCTGGCTGATCCTGAACATCAGTGAAGGACGAAACCGCGTTATTCGCAGGGCCTTCGAAAAACTGGGCCATCCGGTTTTGAGGCTGATCCGGACGGCCATTGCTGACCTGCAGCTGGGAAATCTTGGCGAAGGCGATTACCGCTTCCTCAAGGGGTGGGAAATCCGTCAGCTTATGTCGCCCAGGCGTCAAAATGAAAGGTTGGGCAAACCATGGGAGAAAACATGATCCGCTGTGGAAGGACTGCCGCATGGGCCGCAGTCATGACACTGGCCGTGCTGCTGATTCCTCTTGGCATGGTCCACGCGACGCCTGTGGAGGTAACCCTTTTCCCCAGCTTTGCCCGGGTAACGGAACGCTCCCGAGTACCGGTCCGGTTGGACGAAAAGGGCAGGGCCACGGCCGTTCTGATCCTTCCCGGACGGGTGCCGCAGGAATCTTTGACCATTTCGCCGGAATCAGAACCCGGTCTCAGAATCACCGGTCTTTCCTGGCGCACGGCCAACCCGCCGGGGAGTGTACAGGCCGTCGCGATGCAGAAGCAGCTTGCGAAACTCAAGGATGAGAGAATGCGGAATTCGGCAATGATCAAGGGGCTCGATGCGGAGATCTCCTTCTGGACGTCCCAGGCCAAGGCAAAGACCAAGACTCTGAGGGATGCCGCCATTTTGTCGACCGCCATTTCACGCAACACAAAAAGGGCCTGGCAGGAAAAGATGACCCTGGAAGGGGAATGCGAAAACCTGGATCAGCGCATCAAGAAACTTTCCGACGAAATGAAGCAGGCCGCTGGAGAGGGTGATGAAAACAGGGAATTGACCCTGATGCTCACCGGCCCAAATCCCGGCCCGGGGATCTTATCCTTCAAGTACACGTATGTCTTGCCGAACTGCGGATGGTCGCCTCGGTACCGCCTCGAAGGGACTTCCAGTCGAGGGCAGGTCGATTTTTTCTGGGATGCCGAAGTATGGCAAAACAGCACGCAGGATTGGAGCGATGTGGAACTGTCCCTCGGCAGTCAGACCGCCGTGCCGGTCCCGGGTACCCCTGAAAAATCGCCGGAATGGAAACTCGACGCCTCAAAGGCTGGAAAGCGTAAAAACATCAGGAAGGAAGAAGGAAACGGACCTTCAGCGCCGCTCAGAACACCCATGGCGATTCCTGTGCGCTCGCTGGGACGACACTCCCTCCCGAAAGGACAGAAACAGATCCTTGGGGTTGACAGCGCGCATTGGCCTGCAACATTCAGCCGCGTCATCCGGCCTTTTTCTCAGCCATCCTCCCTCATCAGAGCGGAAGTGCTCTCACCGTCACCCATGGAGATTCCCCAAAGTCCGGCTCTGTTTCTAATGGACGGCGAACTGATGGGAATCCGGGACTTCGAATTCTACGGCCTGGGGAAAACGCTCTTTTTCGGCAGCGATCCTTCTGTTTTTTCAGAGGTGAAGATGGTGTCGAAACCACGGGACCCCGGGGAAAATCCTTCCGCGAAACAGGATCTGGATTGGCACTGGCGAACGCTTATACAAAACAAAGGCAGCCAGGAGGTCAGAGTCGTCGTTGAGGAACCTGTCCCACAAATACGGGATCGACGGATTACGTCGGTTGTCTATGGAGAGCCCGCCTTTTTCAACGGGCAGTCAAACGTCGGCCTCCGTGAGCTTGTGTTGACGCCGGGCGGAAGCCGGACACTGGAAACGTCTGTTCACATTGAAGCCCCCCGTGACATCGAACTGGAAATGAGCTGGTCGCCCTGAAACGCTCTTCCTCGAGAGTCCTTTTTTAAAACCTCACGGATTCGCCTTTCGTCCGCGTCGGTTTCGCCGCCTTGCGGTCCGCCGGTGCTTACGCAGCCTTCACCTTCTCTTCGCCGTTTCGGCATCCTTCTTGACTGGTGCCCGGACGATCACACGAGTGGCTTGCCCCCATTGAGCTTTTCATAGATCCGCATGTACTGGGCAATCATGCCCTGGAGGTCGTACTTTTCCCGCGATTCCTTCATGATCCGCCGAATCTGGGCCTCTTTGACGTGCAAAGGCTTTCTGTGGAAAAACATGCTTTTTTCCAGCCCGTACCACAACCCGCCGGGATCGTAGTCGCGGAAGAGAAATCCGTTGCCGACATCCTGGGGTGCTCCGTCAATTTTAAGGCGCAATTCTGAAATCTTGTCGTGATAGCCGCCCGTATCCCGGTTGGTGGCTGTCGCTCCGAACAGATTTCCCACCTGGTCGATCTGACCGCAGGGTTCGTAAAGGGATGCGCCGAAGACGTCGCTTGCCGCAGCAAAGCCCAGCATGGAAAGCCCTTCATCGAAGTGGTGATAGGCGATCCGTCCCTGGGAGGCGTAGGCAATCTGTCCCAGAATATCCACATGGGTGCGGTCGCTCCCGATGCCATCCCCCACGATGGCCATCTGGGCGCTGGGATAGGCTGAAATGAATCGATGGGCAATGGCTTCAAGAAGCTCAACCCCCTTCTGGACGGGATCCAGTCGCGAGGGCCAGAAAAAGAGGATGGCATCCGGATCGACGTTCAATCCGGTTCTTTTCTGGAACTCCACAAGGTTTTCCCTTTTCGCCTCCATGATGGGATCTTCCACCCCGTACGTGCGGACCAGAAATGGGCAGTTTTCAGGGTACATGACGGAAGCCGGCGCATTGATGATCGCCCGGGCCGCATCGCTGTAATACTTGGCCTTGACTTCACTTCGAACGCTGGGTGGAACCAGCGGGCGGTCGAGGAAAAAGTCGTTCACCACTTCACGAAGAAACCGCTCTCCCACAAAATTAATCAGGGTGGCATTTTTGATGGCCGTGGCCTGACAATCGACACAGGATTGCCCATAGGCCTCGGAGTAATAGATCTCCTCGCCGATGCCCTGGAGATTGACTCCTTCCAGAAGGCTGAGAGGCAGGTTTTCCGTAAAGACATTGTGAACCGTGTGCAGAACCGGGACATTGGTGGATTTGGCATAGGCGGTAATAACGCCGCCGGCCATCCAGTCGTGGCTGTGGATAATCAGCCTTCCGTCGTGCATTGAACGGACGTTTTTGATGACGTTGTTGACGATCTCGCGCTGAAATGTGGCGGCGGTCCGCAGGGGATCTCCGGAGTAGGCGCTGAGATTGTCGGCGAAGATGGAGGAACTGACCAGGTGAATGTTTTCCGCTTCGATCTTGTAGCGGACTTCCCGCCACTGGCTTTCGGTCATTTGAGATTCCAGCTGAAAGCGCTTCTTCAGATTCAACGTGGCCAGATGGACATCGATGCCCCTCGCCAGAAGCCCTTCACACAGGGCTGCGACGACCTCTCCCTGCCCCCCGCTCTTGCCCGAGATGTACTTGGCAAGGGTCCCCATATCATGGGGCAGCCTGCCCGTTTCAGGGGTAATCAGCATAATGGGCGTTCTTGCGGGCTTTTTCAGGATTTCAAACCGTTGGATGAACCCTTCCAGGTAATCGATTTTCCTGGTGAGAATTTGAGTGGCGCGGACCGGCGACGAATCGTAAGGATTGTTGTAACGGCAAAGGGACTGCCTGGCATCGATCCTGTTGTTCAGATAGTACAGCTGATCCGAGGTCGTCAGATTGCGCCAGCGCGTCAGAAACTCGCTTCCGGCCCTGCGCGCGGACCCTTCCATATTTTCCAGATCCTTGAAAAGCACATACTGCGTCGGGCTTTCCATCCACCCGAAGGTGTCCCTGACGATATCCATCCAGGTGGAAGAGGACGAATTCTGCAGGTCCAGGGAGGGACAGGTCTCATATTTGTAGCGCGCCGCGACGTTTGTTGGTGTTTCAATGCGGACGTCGGGATATTTTTCCAGGGCGGCGGGCATGCCTCTCCAGAAGTCGAAGATGCCTTCATCTTCACGGATGTAGCCGCCGATATGCTCCAGATCGTAGCCCAGCAGAACCACGGTTCCGTCGACCGAGGCGATTGAGCCTGCATACTGCTCCGGCGTCAAGTACCGCTGTGAAAAACCGTAAGCCAGTTGATTGCTCAGAACGCGATTGCGGGGTATCACAATCAGGTTCGTTCCCCTTGCGCGGTACACCGAATTGGTCTGCATCGGATCTGCTTCCGAGGCATCTTCCGAATGCCACCGCGGTTCGCAGAGAATGGAAAGATAACCCATGTCGGCAACAATATCCGCCAGTGCGTTGTTGTAGATAAGCTCCGTGTTTCGAAACGAGAGGGGAAATATGCCGAAGAGTTTGCGGATACATTCCCGGTGTCCCGTTACCTGCTCGCGAAACTCCTCTTTATGCGGATCAGAGAAGAGGGAGGTCAGAGAGTGGAAATACGTTTCATTGAGAAATTCAACCTGCTGACTGCCCCTTCCGACATCAAGGAGGGATCTCAAGGCATTGATCACCCTGGGTTCGTATAGAGTCGCCTGCTCCAGAAAGGTTCCGGACATGCTCAAGGTTATCCGGAAGCCCGGATGTCGCCGGACCAGGTCTGTAAGCATTCCCAGAGCCGGGAGATACGATCTTTCAGAAGTGGTAAGGAAAATCTCTTTGTTTTCATCATCCCAGAGGAATTTATCCCGATCCGGATGAAGACGGAAAGGCTGGTGCAACTGGAAATAAAATATAACGGACGGCATATCTCACCTACGTATGGAATCAAACGGCTGCTGAAAAGATTCTGTTGACGTTTTATGGAACGATTTATCTAGTCTTTAAGATAAGATGCGACCAGGCGCTTTGTTTCTTCGAGAATCTTGTCGCCATGGCGGCTGTTTCGCGGACTGTAATAAAACTTTTCTATATCATAGGGGTTCTTTGAAAGATTTTCAAGGAAGGAAATAACGCGCCCCGGGCGGGGAAAGGAATGGATGTAGAGTTCTCCCCAGTTGTTCAGAGTGAGAATGCGAAGAGAGGCAAGCGAGCGAGTGTCCGGGTCCTCGGCAAAATTGCTGACAAGAAGCATTTTTTCCGTATGTTCCGGCTGAAGAAAATTCTGAAACTCGATGGAGCTGACATCATAGGTCCCGAAGGTTTTCTTGATCTTTTTGCTGAGAGTGATCATTTCAGGCATCGTGGCAAAGGTGCGATTGGGAAGCATGCGTATCAGCTCCGGGAAATAGAGGCCGTTCCAGACGAGATAGGCAAGGCAGTAGGTGAGATCGGACTTCTCGCAGATGATCGTCTCGGATTCATTTCCGGGAAAGATCTGCCAGCCCCCCTCACAGAAACGAACCGTCAGCGATGGAAGGTTATGCGTGTCCAGAGGCCTGAGAAGAATGGGAATTTTGTTGGGTTTCTTTTTCAGGGAAGAGGAGAGCTTGCGGCCGAGAATCGTCAAATCCTGGGGAGCGACATCCCCCGCCACATTGCGGGCCAGCTCGCTTATGTCCTTGTATATCTGAACGAGAAGCATGAAAATGGTTTTTCCGAACTGGACCTGCGCTGAATAGCTCCAGTCGGTAAAGCGGTTGAGATCGTAGATCGTTTTCCTGTCCAGGTCGTATGTCTTGAAAAGAGGAAGGGTCTTTTCCTCCCTCAAGGTTATCCGCCGGGAATAAAGCTTCACCTCATACCTCAGGTAAAAGCATTGCATGATCAGGTGATACGTATCCCTGTCCAGGTTCCGTGTATGATCCAGGACGGCAATGAGCGTAAAAATGCTCGGATCGACAAAGTCATAAGGCTTTCTGTCCTGGCTGAGAATCCGGCTGCGGAACCGGTGGCAGAGAAGGTCGCCTTCAGGAGATTCGAGGAACATCTTCAACAGCAGCATTTTTATGATGGACTTGAGCGGGTGGGTCAGGGACTTGTTCAACTGCCAGAGGGCTGCACCGAAGGATTCCTCCTTGTCGATGAAATCAAGATCTCCCATGTCGATGAGATCGTAGTAAACGGAGGGAGATGACTGGAATTCCTCGGCGACGCCATCATAGGTCAAAGGGGAATGCGGATCGTAGGAAGCCCACCAGAGGGGAACCTTGCCGGCGATGAGAATGGTGGTGCGGTAAAACTCTTCCTTGAGGACCTTCTTCTGCGTGCTTCCGCAGCTTTCACAGTCCACATCCCCAAAACTGCATCGCCTGATATCTTCAATATCGCTCACAAAGAAGTGGACAGGCATTTTCAGGTTGTCATCCATCCAGTTCTGGATTCGATGAACCTTTTTAAGAAACTGGGCATAGGACGCGCTGTCATAATCGGCTCTGTTGATGCAGATCCAGATGTCGCAGTCCGAAGAAGGGGTCTGGCTGATCGTCCCGGCGCTCCCGATGGTGTAAATGCCCTCTATGAGCAGGTCATTGCTCGTCATGGTCAGGATGGGCGCAGCACTCTGGATATTGAAGTATTTTTTAAACATGGGTTCTTTATTCCGGATTTCATGATCTGTTTCAATGTTGAAAACACGGAAATTATGCTTTATAGAATCCATGTAGCCTGGGACGGATTCGTGATTGACACTGATCATCCAGGGAAGAAGATAGAGAATGGACTCGCTGTCTCTCGGGGCGAGCTGGGAAAATATTTTTTTCCGGAACCTGTTGTATTCCAGAAAGATATTTTTGTTGCTGGTGATAATTCTGTATAAGGCCACTCGATGCCTCGTCATGCAGAGCGGTTCAGAGACTCTGTCATCATGCGGTTACTCTTTGCAGGAATACAAGAGACGTCTGCCGGAGCAATCTCGATAAAATAATTCAGCGAAAGACTTGCAAAAAACGATCACACGAAAAAGGACCAGGACAGAAATTTATTCGGACAGGAAGAGCGCCCGGCTGAAAAACCGCCCCGAAGTGACGTACCCGGCGGACTTGCCGATCTGTTCCCGGAAGGACGATATCGTCCAGGCCATTGTCCGCCATCCGGTGGTGATTATCACGGGAGAAACCGGGTCCGGCAAGACGACACAACTTCCCAAGATGTGCCTGGAGGCGGGAAGGGGCATGTCCGGCATCATTGGCTGTACGCAGCCCAGGCGGGTGGCTGCGGTAACCGTGGCGGAGCGGATTGCCGAGGAACTCGGACAGACCGTCGGGCAGGCGGTAGGCTACAAGATTCGTTTTGAAGATCGTTCCGGCCCGTCACCTTTCATCCGGCTCATGACCGACGGAATTCTCCTCATGGAAAGCCAGAGGGATCCGCTTCTGCGAGCCTACGATACCATCATCGTCGATGAAGCCCACGAGCGGAATCTGAATATCGACTTCCTGCTCGGATATCTCAAAACCCTTCTGCAAAGAAGACGTGATCTCAAAATCGTCATTACCTCGGCAACAATCGATACGGAGAAATTTTCGTCTGCTTTCGGCGGAGCGCCGGTCGTTGAGGTTACAGGCCGGGTTTACCCCGTGGAAGTCCTTTACCGGCCCATTGAGCCCGAGGATGAAGATTCGGAGGACCTTTCCCCCGTCGACGCCGCCGTCCGTGCCGTCGATGAACTGCGAACAGGGCAGTACCATCGCGGGGACATCCTGATCTTTATGCCCACGGAACAGGATATCCGTGATACCTGCGAACTCCTGGAAGGGCGGAGCTACGATAACCTGGTAGTCCTCCCCCTGTTCGCACGCCTTTCCTGGTCCGAGCAGAGGCGTGTTTTTTCGCCGGCAAACGCCCGGAAAATTGTCGTAGCCACCAACATTGCAGAAACCTCGCTCACCATTCCCGGAATCCGCTATGTCATCGACAGCGGTACCGCGCGAATTTCCCGCTACAATCCCAGAACAAGGACGATCAGCCTGGCCGTTCAGGCGATATCCCGAAGCAGCGCCGATCAGCGCAAGGGGCGATGCGGGCGCGTACAGAACGGCGTCTGCATCCGCCTTTATTCGGAGGAGGATTATCTCCGGCGCCCCTTGTACACCGTGCCGGAAATCCTGAGATCCAATCTGGCGGAAGTCATTCTGCGCATGCTGAAGCTGGGCCTCGGCCACCCGTCTTCCTTCCCATTCATTGACGCCCCGAATCTCAAAAGCATCCGCGATGGTTTTGATGTCCTCAAGGAACTCGGCGCCGTAACGATCGAAAAAAAAAGGAAAGGCGACAACACGGAGGATGAAGGATTCGGAGTCGGACTTACGGAAAAGGGCCGTCGCATGGCCCGCATGCCGATGGACCCGCGGATTTCCAGAATTCTTTTAGAAGCGAAAAAAGAGGGATGCCTCAAGGAGGCAACGATTATCGCTTCGGGGCTCTGTGTCCAGGACCCAAGGGAACGGCCCGCTGACGATGAAGGTCGCGCAGATCTGGCTCATCGCCGCTTTGTCGATCCGGCCTCTGATTTTTTGACGCTGCTGCGCATCTGGCAAGCCTATGAGAACAATCTGGAACGTCTCAAAAGCAGCACGAAGATGCGCAAATTTTGCCGCACTCACTATCTTTCCTGGAGAAGAATGCGCGAGTGGAAGGAGATCTACGAACAGGTCCGTACCATCCTCAAGGAGGGAGGTGAAGAAAAGGGCGAAAACGAAATCGACGTGGAGTCCGGACAGAAAGATCTCTACGCCGCTCTTCATCGCTCCATCCTCAGCGGCTATCTCTCAGGCATTGCCTGCCGGCGCGAAAAAAATTTTTATGCGGCGACCCGGGGACGGGAGGTTATGCTCTATCCGGGCTCGGGTCTGTTCCATCATGGAGGCGACTGGATTGTCGCCGCCGAAATGGTGGAAACATCCCGGCTATTTGCCCGCACCGCCGCAAATATCGACAGCTCATGGATTGAGCAGATTGCCGGAGAGCTCTGCACCTCCACCTATTCCGAACCGCACTGGGAGAAGCGCCGCGAAGAGGTGGTCGCCTTCGAACAGGTTTCCCTGTTCGGCCTGGTGATTGTCCCTCGGCGCAGGGTTTCCTACGCTGCCGTCGATCCGGAGGAATCGAACAGAATTTTCATCCGCAGTGCCCTTGTAGACGGCGAGCTGAAAACGCTCCCTCCCTTTCTTCATGCCAACTGCCAGCTCATTGCCGAGGTCATGCAGATGGAGGATAAGATTCGCCGCCGGAATCTTCTTCAAGACGATGCGGTGCTGGAGAGCTTCTATGCATCGCGGCTCCCGGGAGTCTGTGATATGCGAACCCTCAAGAGCAGGATCCGTGATCAGGGCGGGGACGCGTTCCTCAGGATGAGCCTTGCGGACGTCCTGTCCCAGGTGCCCGACGAGGACGAACTGTCCCTCTATCCGGACCAGGTGGATGTAGAGGGCCGCAAGTACCGTTGTGTGTACCGCTTTGATCCGGGAAGAGAGGATGACGGGGTGACCATCCAGATCCCCGATGCCCTTCTGCCGGGCATTCCCCCTGGTTCAGCCGACTGGATGATCCCGGGAATGCTGAAAAATCGCGTACTGGCCCTGCTTCGGGGGCTTCCGAAGGAATACCGGAAAAAGCTGCATCCCCTTGGACCGACGGCGGACAGTCTCATCCGAAATCTGACCGAACCATCCGGCCCTCTCATTCCCGAACTGGCCGGTTTGATCCGCACAACGCTTTCGCTGGACATTCCCGCCGCGGCCTGGTCGAAATCGGAAGTGCCCGATTACCTGCGGGTCCGCTTTGCCGTACTGGACGGCAAGAATCATGAAAAAGCTTCCGGACGCGATCTTGCCGTGCTTCAGCAGAGCGTCAATGCCGGGAAGGATTCGAAAGCCCTTGAACGGACCCGCCGAATCTGGGAAAAAACCGGTTTCACCGCCTGGAACTTCGGCGATCTGCCGGATTCCGTCGAGGTCTCCCACGATGGATCGCCCGCAGGCCTTGCCTGGCCTGCGCTGACGCCCGCGGAAGGCTGCGTCGATCTCTGCCTTTACAAAACCCGAAAAGAGGCGGCAATGGTCCACCCGAAAGGCGTAGCGGCCCTCTACTCGATTTATTTTTCCCGGGAGCTTAAGGATCTCCGGAAGGCTCTTCAACTGCCGAAACCGCTGAAAAGCTGGGCTGAGGATTTCGGGGGAGCCCGGAAGGTGGAAAGCCTGTTCCTGGATAAAGTGAAAAAAGATCTCTTCGAGCTGGAAATAAGGAAGGAAGGAGAGTTTCTCGACCATGCTCGGAAGATCCGGGAGAAACTCCTCATGTACGGCCAGGAATTGATCAAGGCGGTGGAACCGCTGCTGAAGGCCTATTCCGAAACGGCCGCTGATCTGCGCCAACTGGAGCTTTCGGTGCGGGGAAACCGCGAAGGACAGGCATTTCTGAAGCAGCTCCGTTGTGAACTGGAGGAGCTGCTTCCCGGGGATTTTCTCCTCCGCTGGGAAGAAAAGCGGTTGAAGCACATACCCCGCTACCTCAAAGCGCTTAAAATACGTGCAGACCGTGGTTTTCTGAACCGGGAGAAGGACCGCCGCAGGGAGGAAGAACTGCAGCCCTTTATCCACCGGCTGAAGGAAGCGTTAGACGGGCTTTCGGAGCATGCATCGGACAAAAAGAGGCAGGCCCTGGACGATTTTTCCCAGATGGTTGAAGAGTACAAAGTTTCGCTTTTTGCCCAGGAGCTTAAAACGGCGTTCCCCGTATCCGCCCGTCGCCTCGAGGAAAAGCTGAACGAAATCGACCGTATGTTTTAATTCTTATCCCGGACATCCGCTGTTTCTTCTCAGGTGTTCGCGAATGTACCGTTCGACCTCCTCCCAGGGCTGATAGATGCCGAAATGGCCCTCACAGAGCAGATCCGCCCTGAGATCGAGGAGTTTTTCCATGGATCGTCGCCAGGCCGCAAGATCTGCACCAAGCCTGGGAAAGAAAGGACCGTGGATATCCTGTCCGAAGAGGATGCGACGCCCGTCGCGATCCAGATAAAGGGACAGGGAACCCGGCGTATGGCCCGGGGTGTGCAGAAGAGACAGAGATTCCCCGCCGAACAACAGGGTTCCACCATCGCCTGAAATGCGGATATCGACGGGAGTGGGGGGAAAGGCTGTCTGGTACCAGTCGGCCACGGTCTGGACGCGGTCACCCGTCTCAACGGCCTCTGCGTCATCTTCATGCATGAGAATCCGGCATCCGAATTGTTTGCGGAAATACGGGGCCCCGCCGATATGGTCAATATGCCTGTGGGTCAGGATCAGCGTGGAGATGCCCCGGGGATCGAGGCCCAAATCCAGAATGTTCCGCTCCAGGCGCTCCGCAGACCCACCGGCGCCCGAATCGATCATGACCTGTTCCTTCCCGAAATCGATCAGATAGGCGGCCGCGTCTTCCGACCGGGTAATGTCAGGCCCCCCGATGAGATAAACTCCCTCGACGATGGTTACCGCGCGTCCCATAAGTCCTCCGAATTTTATCCCAGGCGTATTCTGGCATCCAGAACGACGAGGCGTTCCGGTTGCGCCAGCAGCGGGTTGATGTCCACCTCCTGGATGGTGGGAAAATCCGTAACGAGCGCTGAGAAGGACTGGATCGCCTTGACAAGTCCCGAAATGTCTGCCGCGGGCACGTTGCGGTAGCCCTTCAGAATCCGGCTGACCTTCGTTTCGTCGATCATTGCCAGGATTTCATCCCTGTCCAGGGGCGGTATCCTCAGCGCGATGTCCGCGTAGATTTCCGTAAAGACCCCACCACTGCCGAAGGCAATGACGGGACCAAACTGGCTGTCCCTCTTGCACCCCAGAAGGAGTTCCGTCCCCCCGTTGAGGTGCTCCTGAACGAGGAACCCTTCCAGGCGCGCCATCGGGCATTGCTTTCCTGCCGAGGCAAGCATCTCTTCGCAGGCTTTTTTCAATGCGTCCGCGTTTGGAATATTCAGCCGAATCCCTCCCACATCGGACTTGTGGATGATGTCCGGACTGGAAATCTTCAGGACAACGGGATAGCCGATCCTTTCCGCCGCAGCGACGGCGGCTTCCGCATTCTCAGCTTTTTCCCGCCTGGCCCCGGCAAGGCCATAGGCCTCCAGA
Organism: Syntrophus sp. PtaU1.Bin005; assembly: GCA_002067745.1. GTDB lineage: Bacteria > Desulfobacterota > Syntrophia > Syntrophales > Syntrophaceae > Syntrophus > Syntrophus buswellii. Next base: position 33,968 of record MVRU01000005.1, on the reverse strand, counting down.
AGGGCAAGGGCGCGCTCCTGGCTCATAAATCCAGGGGATGACGCGGCAATCAGGCGTTCCCCCTCTTTCTGCGCCGCAGGGAGTGAAAGGCGGGGGATGGACGAAGACGATTCCGTGAGGAACTTCACGGCGCGAGGCTGGAAAATGTGACCGTAGCGGTACAGGGCAGCCAGAGATGCGGCTGCCCGGTCGAGGGAAGAAAAGGCCACGACATTCTTTTCTTTTTCCAGCTCGGCAATGTACTCCAGCCAGCGACCTCCGTAAGTCCAGGCCACGATGGGCTTTTCGGGATGCTCGGCGGCGGCGGCGTGAAGAATGCCGGTGACATCGAGGAAGTCCTTTTCCTTTTCCAGGAAAGAGCCGGTGACGCAGACCACGGCATCCACCCCGGGGTCGTTCATCATGGCCGCCAAGGTCCTCCGGTAGACTTCCGGGTATCCGTATTTCATGGCGGCTGGCCAGACGTCAATGGGGTTGTGCACACGAAACCAGCCTGGAGACAGTTCCGCAATCGTATTCCTGGTCTCCTCGCTCAGCTCCGCCACCTGGAGGCCGCATCGGGCGAAGGCATCGACGGCATTGATGCCGGCACCGCCTGAAATGGTCATGACCCCGATCCGGTTTCCCCCGATTCCCTTGAAGGTCTGGAACGTCCTGTTCAAATCCATCACGTCATCCGTCGTCGCAGCCCGGATGAGGCCGCTCTGCCGGAAAGCTGCCTCATAGATCCGATCCTCGCCGGTCATGGAGCCGGTATGCGATCCGGCGGCAAGCGCCCCTGCCGGACTGGATCCGATCTTGAAAATGACCACCGGCTTATGGGCAACGGCATCACGGGCGGCCTCCATGAAGCGGGCCCCGTCCCGCACGCCTTCCATGTAGATGTTGATGACGGAAAGTTTCGGATCCCGGGCCATATGCCCGATCAGTTCCGCATATTCCACATCGGCGGTATTGCCGGTATCGATGCACAGGCCCGTACCGCCCATCAAGCCGGCATTGCCCACCACGTAAATGCCGGACTGGCCGAGGATCCCTACCGGGGCAAGGGGATTGATGAAACGCATGAAGGAGGTGCAGAAGGAGTTGAAATTGTTTACGACACCCAGGGTGTTCGGACCGATGATGCGGATGCCTTTTTCACCGGCCAGTTTCATGATTTCATTGTGCATCGCCACCCCGTCTCCATCGCCGTCCGTAAAGCCCTGAGCCACGATAATCACGATGCGGACCCCTTTTTCCGCGCACTGACGGAAAAATTCCGGCACCGTGTCTCTCGGGGAGCAGATGACGGCAAGGTCGGGAACCTCCGGGGCGTCCAGCAGTGAGGTATAGGCGGGATAGCCCAGGATTTCACCCCCTGCAATATTGACGGGATAAATCTTTCCCCGATACCCCCATTCCAGGAGAACCTCCAGTGGGTTGTTGCTGCCTTTTCCTGTGCGGCGAGTGACTCCCAGGAGGGCAACCGATTCGGGGGCAGTCAACTTTCGATAATCCCCCTCCGGCAGCATAAAGTGAGGAGGTGTCAGATTTTGTGCAGTCCTATTGGCTTTGGTATCGTCCACTTTCGGAAATTCTCCTTCAAAATGAAAATTGTCTGATTAATTACTTCAAGGTCTCTCGAGGGTTCCGATCAGGTCCCCGATATCGGAAATGGAATGCTCACGAAGATACGTTTCGATTCCCTCCAGAATGTTCATGGTGGCATGGGGATTCAGAAAACTGGCCGTTCCCACCTCAACGGCCCTTGCCCCGACAATGAGAAATTCCAGGGCATCGTTCGGGCACATGATGCCGCCCAGACCGATGACCGGAATGTTTACCCTGTTTACGACCTGCCAGACCATCCGCAGAGCGACCGGTTTGATGGCCGGCCCTGAAAGACCGCCAGTCACATTGTACAGGACGGGCTTGCGATGTTCCACGTCCACAGCCATCCCGGCCAGGGTGTTGATGAGCGACACGGCATCGGCACCGGCGGACTCCACACTTTCCGCAATGTGTGAAATGTCGGTCACATTGGGTGACAGCTTCATGATCATGGGAAGATCCGTTGCCTCCCGGACCCTTTTTGTCACCTCGGCGGCCATTTCGGGAGATGACCCGAAGGCAATCCCCCCCTTCTTGACATTGGGGCAGGAGATGTTCACTTCCAATGCGGACAGGCCGTCGGCCATCCCGAGAATTTCCGCGACCTTTCCGTACTCATCGACGGTTTCGCCGAAGATGTTGGCGATGATCGCCGTTGAATATTCCTTCAAAAAGGGAAGCTTTTCCTTGACGAAAGCCTTGACGCCGATATTCTGCAACCCGACGGCGTTGAGCAGGCCCGACGGCGTTTCGGCCAGGCGCGGGGGAGGGTTTCCTGCCCTCGGCTCAAGGGACAATCCCTTGACGATCAGTGCCCCCAGGCGGTTCAAGTCGACAAAGGGAGCGTATTCCTCACCATATCCGAAGGTCCCGGATGCCGTCATAACGGGATTCCGGAGGGAAAGCGGACCAATGTCGACACTCAGCGAGGGTTGTAAAGAAGATGGCCGCACTCAATTCTCCTTTCCATTCTGCAGGAGCTTCCGGTATGGGGTGCCGTTGTCACGGCACCCCATACCAGCCATGATGGTCATAATGGGCAATCCTTCCTGAAGACAAGTGGTCATGACGCTCCGTGATGGAACACTCCCGGTACCTTCGGCCCAAAGTGTCTTCCGCTTCATCCCGTTCCGGTTGGATCACCAGTCGATCCGGCGGATATCGAAAACGGGTCCATCCTTGCATGCCCGCATGAACGCCACGTCTCCCCCCGGCGTTCGCACGGCTACGGCACAGCCCAGGCAGGCGCCAAGGCCGCAGGCCATCCTTTCCTCGACGGATACCTGACAGGGAAGGGGATGCTTCTCCAGCAGCTCCGCGAGGCGCTTCATCATGGCGCGGGGTCCACAGGCATAGACAGCGCAGCCCTGCGGGTCGAAAGCGTCAAGCTCCCGTTCGAAAAGCTCGGTGACTCTCCCGCCATATCCCATACTGCCATCATCGGTACAGATCCTTATGTCCGGGCATACCGCCGAAAGTCGATCCAGTCCAGCCAGGGCCTCTTTGCGCTGCGCCCCGACATAGGCCGTCATCTCGACGGGGAAAGGCTCCCGGATAGGGCTCAGGGAGGCGGCAAGAAACGTCAGAGGAGAAATGCCGATCCCGCCCGCAATGAGGATAGCGCGTCTGGCCTCCTGGTTTCCTGAAAAACCATTTCCCAGCGGGCCGAGAAGAGAGAGCTCGTCGCCTGGTTTGAGACCTGAGAGAATCCTTGTACCAGCACCGGCCACCCGGTAGAAAATTTCCAGGACCGAGTGCCCCGCTCCTTTTTCAAAGGCGTAAATGCTCATCGGTCGCGCAAGCAGAGGCGTCTGCGATTCCGTGACCCGGATCATGACGAACTGACCCGGCACGGGGTGATGAAAGGCCGGCGGAAGCTTCAGCCGAAGAAGAAAATGTCCGCGGACAGCTTCCAGGTTATCGAGAATCCTGCCCTTTATAAACAATGGAACGGGGTGCATGATGGCGGCCGTCATCCTCCCTGATGGTGAACTTCATGTCCAGGCGCTGAAAAAAAGCCGGTTTTCAGTCAGGCCCCTCCTCAGATATCCGGAGATATCCGGGCTTCATCCCGCCAGCGCCTCTTCAGCCTGGCGTTGCATAGCATTTTTGCGGCGAAATTGGAATACGATCTCCTGCAAAATTTCTTCGCACCGTCAACATTCCTTCAGATCCGCTCCCATGATCAGGGCGTCCTCTCCTTCCTCGGGATAGTAGGAACTCCGGATGCCCTTTACGGTAAGTCCGAACTTCTCATAGAGCTTCCGTGCCGCCGTATTCGACCGGCGCACTTCCAGGATAACGGTCCGGCACCGCTCTTCACGCGCTGTTTGCAGCAGCGCCTTCATCAAGCAGTCTGCCGCATGTCGGCGCCGGCATTCAGGTCTTACGGCAATCTTCTGGAGGTGCGCCTCCTGTGCAAACATCCAGTAAATCATATAGCCCGCAAGCCTCATGCCTTCCCCCTCCGGATCCCGGAGGGTAACGCATCTCGAGATGGGTGTCGAAAGCTCCTGGAGAAACATGGCCCTTGTCCAAGGGGCTTGAAAGCTGGCCTTTTCGACGGCCATGACCTCGTCCAGATCTTCCTGATCCATCGCGCGGAGAATGCCGTGATCGCCCCTGCGGAAATCAGAGAACATGCCCGATCTCCAAGATCATGCTGGCCAGAAGAAAAATGCAGCAGAAGACGGGAACCATGCCCCTCAGGTGGATCGTGTTCAACGCGACGGCAATCCCCAGGAGGGGAAAGAAAAAAAAGATGATATTCAGGGCTTCTAATACGGACGGGGAAAATAGAGGAAAGAGAAAAGCGGTTGCGGCGATTCCCGGCCACAGAAAGAAGAAAAGGAAGCAAACGGACAGGCACAGATAGATGAGAAGAGACAGAAGGTGCAGGGCCTGGACCCCATGAAGATCGGCTTTTTCGGCGCTTCGAAGAGCTGCCCTGGCCAGGCGGTCATTCAGGGAAACGAAAAAGACGTCCATCTTCTGGCCGATATAACCGCAGGGGAGATAGATCAGGAGGGAAAAGGCCATGATCTGCCGTGACGAATGGCCGACAAGCCCGCTGGAAATGATGCAGGACGCCGTCACCAGAATCGCCGCCAGAGAATCGTTGGGAGGAATCAGGGTGCCGATGGGCAATCGATCTATCCAGAACAACTCGATGACAGCGCCGATCATCAGGCCGGTGTAAGGATCGCCTAAAAAAAAGCCCATAAGTGGAGCCGCCACGACAGGCCTGGCGATCATGCTTTGAATCACGATTCTGTCAAGGCAGATCACTCCCCCAAGCAGTGAAATCATAAGGCATTGGAGAACCATCGGGAAGCCAGTCCATTCCTTGAAATCTTTAAGGCCTCTGCGCCGTTAAGAAATTTTTGAAATCGAAGGATCTCTCCCTTGGAACGCGCTGTACTTGGATGGTGACATTGTCTCTGACAAGATCCTTCAGGAAATCCATATCCTGAGAACCCAAGAGAACGGAAGGGGAACAGATCCTTTCTCCGTTCTCGTTATAGACGTTGCCTATATTGAGCTGTGAAAAACGGAAGCCGGATTCATAGGCACGTACCGCGTCGGAAATGCATGAAAAAAGAACGAGCGTCCGTTTGCCGTTTTCGGGTTTGCAGCGATAATTTCCCGACAAGTCATTTATGGATCGGAAAAGGACTTCCGTTTCATTGGGAACCGCCATTCTCATCACCGTTTCGCGAAAAAAATCAGCGGCTACCCCGTCATCGGCCACAATGATGCATGAGGCCTTTAAAAAGGGGAGCCATGCTTCAAGGATTTGTCCATGAATAAGGCGGTCATCCACTCGCACAAGGACTATGTCATAATCGTTCTGCATGGTCTTATTCGGCAATTTTCTTGTCTAATACCTCGCTGGCCAGGTAGATGTTCTTTCTGCCGTATTCCGTCACATGGGCGGCAAAATCCCGAAGACTCATATCCTGGCGAATGTCGGATACCTTCAGTAGCATCGGGAGATTCACTCCCGTCACCACTTCCACCCTGTCCTTTTTCAAAAATGAAAGAGACAGGTTGGATGGCGTTCCGCCGAAAAGATCTGTGAGAATCAACACGCCTTGACCCGCATCGATCTTTTTGATGGATGAGCTGATTTCTTTCTTCAGGGATTCAACGCTGTTGAACGTGTCGACAGATACGTGAAGAAGGGATTTCAAGGGGCCTTTGATAATCTCCGCCGCCTTGATTAACTCACCGCCGACATTCCCGTGTGTTACAATTAAAACCCCAATCATACTTGTGTTCCTCCCTGGTACAACACCACATGGCAGGGTGACGCTAATAAATTCATCAAGAGATGTCAAGAATTATGAGAAAACCATCCTTTCTTGAGCAACGGAACACACGGATCTCCGGTTGAAGGGAAGAAACTTCCAGCTCATGAATAACGGGACGGGAGGATTGGGAACAAATTTCCCCAATTCTGCCCCATTGCAGGGAGATAAGTTGGTATCTTATTGTAATATCTGGTTTATTTATATGGCATGGTCTCTGCTAACACGATGATAAAACGGAGACATGAGGTAAACATCATGCATGCAATAGCGTCCAGAATTCTACTGTCTGGCGGAAAGAAGACGCTGACGGACGGCGTTCGTCAGGAAAACAGGTCATCGCCTTCTTCGGACATCCGGGACACAATGAGGAGGAAGCCTTCAGATGACAACCAATGTTCCGACTTGCCGGGGCTTTCTTTTAATAAAACCCTTGAAGAGGTAAAGAAAGGAGAAGAGGTCGTTTCTCAGGATCGAAAAGGGATATTCGATTCTTCTTCAAAGGAGGAAAGGGATCTTGACCCTGGAAAGCCTGGGAATGACGCAGCATCTGCGGATTCGATTCAGATCGAAGCGGGCTCTTCTGAAGGAGAGCGCTCATACGCTGCGGTGATGAATGCGGAAGAATATCCCGCCGTAGATCCAGACGACAGTCTTATCCCTGTCATCACGGCCGGTATCGATACGGATGTCCCGGAGAGTTCGGAACTCCCGTATATGGCGTCATCTGCACCCCGCCTATCCGCATCGGGTGGCGGATTTCAAAATACTCCGCCAGCCTCTTTTTTGAGTGTCGACCGGGACGGAGAAGTTCATCCCTTTCCTTCAAGCCGAAGCCCTTCCATCGTTCCACGAGGCGGAATCACCCCTTCCAGCGGAACGGCATCTGAAGGATATGCACCGGAGCATGCTGCACAACATCCTGGAGATGCCCCGGATCTCACCGTGGATTCCCCTTCCGGGGCGGCGAAGATTCCTGTTCAAGGAGGGATCGAGGAGCCCCTGGGCAAAGCGGGGGCGGAAACGCCCTTGAACGGACCATGGAAGCCATCAACATCAGATAAGGTTTCGACACCATCGTCTCAAGATTCAAACGGTCATGCAGGCTATGGTCATACGTCGGAACGGGAGGGAGTGGCACCAACCGGACACCAGGGAAAAAACCTGGATCACAATGCGTTCGGTTCCAAATCAGGATACACGGAAGCGTCACTTGAACAGCTTGCGGAAAAATCCTCCACACCGACGGGCGATTCCGGGAATGCCATGGAAGCCATGGTTCGCCAGGACAGGATTTCCCCCTTGGAAGGTTCAAGCCATGGGCCCATCGAGATCGTTCGAAACCCTCACGGTGATTCGACTACATGGACTCGGATGCCGGGAGAACCACGAGGCCTTTCTCCTCAAACGCTCATCAATACGATTATCGAAGAGAATTCACAGATTTTCATCAAGGGCGGACGGGTGAAAATGACCCTCAATCCTCCGCATCTCGGTTCCCTTGACCTGGACATCCGGATCAGGAACAACAAAGTAAACGTCCTTTTTGTGGCGGATTCTCCTGAAGTTCAACAGTCGCTTCAGGCAGGGACGGATCTTCTGAAGACGGCGTTGTCCCAGCAGGGATACAAGATGGATGGATACAGCGTTCTTCTCCAGGGAAATACGGATTCAAACATGGAGTATTTTTCGGGAGACGGCGGTCCATGGCGCCATACAAGAAACGAATACGATCACGGTCAGACGGATCGTGAGGAGCCGATCCAGTTAAATCTCACGCCGGATGCAGAAGGGGGAAATCAGAAAGGAGCCGTCCGCTCCAATTCGATCAGTGTGTTCGTTTGACAGATGGCCGCACAGGGACTGTTCCAGGCGTTTCCTTTCCCTGAAGCCGGGAAAGATGTGCCGATAACTTGACACCCACGCCCTGGATTGCAGTGCTCAAGACGGGGCATTCGACGGTATCCCGGAACCTGCACAAAAGACAATCTTTACAGAAACCGATCATTATTCGAGGGGATGGAGAAAAACCATCCCCGTTTTTGTTTGTGCAAGGACATTCCATGGGGAAATTCGATGAAAAGAAATGTGAATTTCTTCACTGGTGCGCAAATTGCTAAGTCCTGAGAAAAGATGGGCAGGATCAAGACTCGCTTTCGGTCTGATACATCTCGAAAGCGTGTATTTGGAGGAACGCTCCAGCTTTACCTGGAAGAAGGGGGTATCGGATGGCAAAGGAGGAACAGTCTCAGCAGGATGTCACAGAAGTGACCAAGAAAAAAAAGGGGCCATTCATGAAATGGCTGATAATAGGCGTTGCCGGAGTCATCGTTATCGGCGGGTGCATTGCCGGGGGCTTCTTTTATTTCAAGCACGCCGGATCGGGAAAGGAACATCAAAAAAGCGAAAAGGCCACAGCGGGAATGTTGTGGGCAATGGATCCATTCATCGTGAACCTGGCGGATAACTCGAGTGAAAGATATTTAAAGGTGGCGATGCAGTTTGAAGTGGCCGGCCAGAATGACCCCAAGGCCCTTGACGAACTCAAGCCGAAACTCAGAGACTCCATCCTCGATATCCTTACAGCCAAGTCTTCGGGAGAACTGATGGACATCAACGGTAAGCAGCGGCTGCGTGACGACATCGCCACCAAGCTGAATTCCCTTCTCTCGACAGGCAAGGTAAAACGGGTTTACTTCACGGAATTTGTCATTCAGTAAGAGAACGTCATGTCACAGGTTTTAACACAGGAAGAAGTTGACGCTCTGTTGCGCGGAATTTCAGGCGGCCAGATCGAGACGGAAATTGAGGAGGACATAGATCCTTCCGGCGTCGTCCGCTATGACCTTGCCAGCCAGGACCGGATTATCCGGGGCAGGATGCCCACCCTGGAAATGACGAACGAGAAATTCGCCCGCATGTTCCGGGCCACTCTGTCTTCCATGCTGCGAAAAGTTGTGACGGTGAATTCCATGTCGGTCGATATGATTAAATTCGGGGAGTTTCTGAAGACGCTTCCCGTTCCGACCAGCCTGCACATATTCCGGATGGAGCCGCTGAGGGGAAATGCCATTTTTGTCATGGAGTCGAAAGTCATTTTTACCCTCGTGGATGTCCTCTTTGGCGGGGCGGGGAAGGAACTCTTCAAGGTTGAAGGGCGTGAATTCACGGCCATAGAAACAAATCTGATCAAGAAGGTCATCCTCAGCGCCCTGTGTGATCTCGAAAAAGCCTGGAAGCCTCTTCACGACGTTCAGGTTGTCTATCAGCGCTCCGAAATCAATCCGCAATTTGCACAGATCGTCCCCCCTACCGACCTGGTCTTTGTCATCGATTTTGAAATCGAGGTTGAGTACATCACGGGCATCCTGAAGCTCTGCATCCCCTATTCAACCGTGGAGCCCATTAGAGAAAAATTGCAGGCTGGATTTCAAAGCGAACAGATGGAAGTGGATAAAGTGTGGATGAACCGTTTTCGCAGCAACCTGATGTTCGCGGGTCTGGATCTCTTGATTGAACTTGGAAACACGCGCATATCCGCCAAGGACGTCGTGAATCTCAAGGTGGGCGATGTGATAACCCTGGATCAGTATTCCACGGATCCCGTTAAAGTTTTTGTGGAAGGCGTCTTGAAGTTCAAGGGCCATCCGGGAAACTTTAAAGGAAATCAGGCAGTCAAAATAACAGCGATACTTCAGGATAAATTGGGGATTGACCATGGAACAGAATGAGATTGATGAACTGCTCAAAGGAATTGATTTAAACGATAAATCCGATTCGAACCTGGATCCGGTCGAAGATGAAAATCTGGGCTGGGACGACGTCCAGGAAGAGCTGATGCAATCACAGGCGCCACCGAAAAAGGTTGAGGTCAGTCCGGTAAATTTTGACGAAATGCCATCGGCTCCTTCCGTTGATGCCCAGCTCAACCTCGATTTCATTCTCGACATACCGCTGACTCTGAGCGTCGAACTGGGACGCTGCCAGATGCTGATCAGCGAACTGCTTCAACTGGGGCAGGGTTCCATCATCGAGCTTGCCAAGCTGGCGGGAGAACCGATGGATGTTTATGTCAATCAGCGTTTGATCGCCCGCGGCGAGGTTGTCGTGGTGAACGAAAAATTCGGAATCAGGCTGACCGATATTGTTTCCCAGGCGGAACGGGTGAAAAAGCTGAGATGATGTCCTAACAGGACAGGAATGTTATCACAATGGTCAGGATGGGACTGTGGAAACCGTTTCTTTTTTTCCTTCTCTGATAAAAATGATTTTTTCCCTGGCGCTGGTTCTGGGGCTGATGATCGGGGCCATGTATCTAACCAGGAAAATTCTGCATGCGACCACTCCGGCCATGGATCGGGGATCCCTGATCCGGATTCTTGCCAGCCGCTATATGGGCCCCAAGAGCAGTATCCTCGTGGTAGACATTGCCGGGGAAATTATTGCGGTGGGGATTTCCAATTCACAAATAACCATGTTGACGAAAATATCCGACAGGGAGGCTCTGGACACGCTCCGGAACCTGAAGATTCACGAGGAGCCCCCCTCATTTCCCGGCACGCGTCAGTTTGCCCGGTATAAGAAAATCATTGCTTCCGCCATGGATGATATCCGAAGATGAAATATTACAGAACCTCCGCCGATTGGAAGACGCTGCTCGTGAAGGCCTTTCCTCTGGCGCTTCTTTTTGTCCTGGGATTGACGAACCTATCCTGGGGCGAGCCTCTTTCTCTGCCGAACATCAGTTTAAGCATCGGAGGAAAAGCCGACCAGCCGGACAAGGTGGCGACAGTCATTCAGCTGCTGTTTCTTCTGACGGTTCTGTCCCTGGCGCCTGCCATCCTGTTGATGCTGACCTCCTTTACCCGGATTGTCGTTGTTCTGTCCCTGCTGAGACAGGCCATCGGCAGTCAGCAGATGCCGTCCAATCAGATCATCATCGGATTGTCCCTTTTTCTGACCTTTTTCGTCATGTCCCCCGTCTGGCAGAACATTTCCACACAAGCCATCAAGCCTTACTACGATGAGGAGATATCGGGGGATCAAGCCGTTGAAAAGGCCATCGTTCCCATCAAAGCCTTCATGCTCAAGCAGACCCGGGAAAAGGACATCGCGCTTTTTGTCAAGATATCCAAGGCGAAAAGGCCGGAGCGGCCGGACGACCTGTCTCTCTCCGTTCTGGTTCCGGCATTCGTCATCAGTGAATTGAAAACGGCCTTTCAGATCGGATTTCTCCTTTTTCTTCCCTTTATAATTATCGATATGGTTGTTGCAAGCGTTCTGCTGTCCATGGGGATGATGATGCTTCCCCCGATCATGATGAGCCTGCCTTTCAAGCTGCTCTTGTTCGTCCTGGTGGACGGCTGGTATTTGATTATCGGATCTCTGGTACAGAGCTTCCATTGAGAAGGGTTTTGGAGTGAGGAGAATATGAGCACGGCACTTGTTGTTGGAATCATGGCGGAAGCCATCAAAGTGATTTTGTTTGTTTCCGGACCGGTTTTAATCGTCGCTCTTGTGGTCGGTGTGGCGATCAGCTTGTTTCAGGCCGTCACGCAGGTACAGGAGATGACCCTGTCCTTTGTCCCCAAGATCGTAGCCGTTCTTGTTGCACTGGTGGCCTCACTGCCCTGGATGATCAATGTCCTCCTCAATTTTACCTCTAACCTCTATTCCAATATTCCGAATTACGTCCGATAGGATGCGGGCCGTAAAAAAAGCCTTCGTAGATGCCGGGATTATCCTATGAACCTGCCTGTCATAACACAGGAACAGATCGACACTCTCATTTTCATCTTTCTGAGAGTCAGTGCCATGATAGCCGTGATGCCCGTCTTTGGAGGGGACAGGGCTGTCCCTGTCCTGGTCAAGGGAGGACTGTCTCTCCTCATCACGCTTTTATTGTTTCCCTTCGTGAAAATCAACCTCGGTGCCACTTCTGCAGGTCTCTTTCCAATGGCGGCCGCCATGGTCGGCGAAATTCTTATTGGCTGCGTGATTGGCTTTGTCGCCCGCTTCCTCTTCGCAGGAATTCAGTTTGCCGGGGAACTGATCGGTTTTGAAATGGGGTTTTCCATGGCCAATGTCATCGATCCCGTAACAAGCACCCAGATACCCTTGATATCCCAGTTTCAGTACATAATCGCCATCGTGATCTTCCTGACCCTGAATGCCCATCACGTATTCTTTTCAGCCATGGCGGAAAGTTTCGAACGGATAGCCCCTTTGCAGTTTCATCTTTCGGGGCAACTCACCCAAACTCTCTGCCTCTACTCGAAGGACGTATTTCTCATTGCCGTAAAGGTCAGCGCCCCGGTGGTCGCCGTCCTCATCTTTACAAACATTGCCCTGGGCATCGTGGCCAGGACGGTACCTCAATTCAATATTTTCATCATCGGATTTCCGCTTCAGATCGCATTGGGGTTTATTTTTCTCGGTTTGACCGCCCCCATGTTTGTCAGTTTTACCTCAGCCCTTTTCTTGAATCTGGAGAAACAGATCCATGTGCTTCTCAGAATGATGTGATGTAAATCGATGTGGGAATCTTATGGCTGAACAGGATAAAGACCAGGAACGAACCGAAGAAGCTACCCCAAAGCGCAGAGAAGACGCCCGCAAGGAAGGTCAGGTCGCCAGAAGCCGTGATCTGGCCTCGGTGGCCATACTGGGGTCATGCCTGATCTATTTCTATTTCGGCTCCGGACACTTCGTCTCTTCGTTGATGGATCTGATGAAAAACTCCTTTTCTCATATGAATTCCCGCATTGTCACCGTCGAAAACATTCAGCCCATTTTTTTTTCGGCCTTTTTCAAATCGATTTCTTTAATGGCGCCGTTTCTGCTGACGGTCTGCATCGCCGCCTTTCTGGCCAATGTCATGCAGGTCGGCTTGAAGATTTCAACAAAAGCCATTCAGCCGAAATGGTCGAAAATAGACCCTCTTAAAGGGTTTGCAAGACTCTTTTCCATGCAATCCCTTGTTGAATTTGTCAAGAGTGTCCTGAAAATGGCCATCGTTGGATTCATAGCCTATCTGACCGTCAGGAATGAACTGACGGAAATCCTCCCGCTGGCCCACCAGAGCGTTTGGGCCATTGTCGTTTACATCGGCAAAACGTCCTTCAAGATACTTCTGACAACCTGCTGGGTTTTGATCGTCCTTGCCCTGATGGATTATCTGTATCAGCGGTGGGAGTTTGAAAGGAACCTGAAAATGACGCGCCAGGAGATCAAGGAAGAAAACAAATCGACGGAAGGGGATCCGATCATCAAGGCCAGGATTAGAAGGCTTCAACGGGAAATGGCGAAAAAGCGCATGATGGCGAATGTGCCCAAAGCCGATGTAATCATTACCAATCCCACCCATCTTGCCATTGCCCTGAAATATGATCAGAGCTCGATGGCTGCGCCGGCAGTCGTCGCCAAGGGAGCAGGATATATCGCTGAAAAGATTAAAGAAATAGCTATGGAACATGGAATACCGACCTTTGAGAACAAGCCGGTGGCACAGGTATTGTATAAAACGGTAGAGCTCAATGGAGCGATTCCCGACAGCTTATACAGGGCCGTAGCTGAAATTCTGGCCTATGTCTATTCGTTGAAACAGCAATAACTCATCAGGATTGAAATTCATGACTCTATCCGGCGGCAAAGGAATCCTCTCGGAAATGGCTGGGAGCAGCAGCGCAATGATGGCCCTGGGCGTCATCGGGATTCTCATGGTCATGATGATCCCATTGCCGACGTTTCTTCTGGATATTCTGCTGTCTTTGAGCATCACCATTTCGATCATCATCCTTCTCATGGCGATGTATGTCCTGAAACCGTTGGATTTCTCGATTTTTCCTTCCGTTCTTCTCATTGTCACCCTGTTGAGACTTTCCCTCAATGTCGCCTCGACCCGCATGATTCTTCTGCACGGCAATGAAGGAACGACAGCGGCCGGACAGGTGATCCACGCCTTTGGAACCTTCGTGGTTGGGGGAAATTACGTGGTCGGCTTCATCGTATTCGCGGTACTTGTGCTGATCAATTTCATCGTCATCACGAAAGGATCCACAAGGATCGCCGAAGTTGCCGCCCGATTCACCCTTGACGCCATGCCGGGCAAACAGATGAGCATTGACGCCGACCTCAATGCCGGATTGATTTCAGACGCCGAAGCCCGGAGCAGGAGAAGCGACCTCGAAAAAGAAACCAACTTTTACGGAGCCATGGATGGCGCCAGCAAATTCGTCCGGGGAGATGCCGTAGCGGGAATTGTCATAACGCTCATCAATGTCATCGGCGGACTCATCGTCGGTGTGATGCAAAAGGGGATGCCTGCCATGGACGCCGCCAGAAATTATACCCTGCTGACGGTGGGAGACGGCCTGGTGACTCAGATCCCGGCGCTCATCGTTTCCACCGCGGCCGGTATGCTGGTGACGAGATCAGCGGCCTCTTCAGACCTCGGTGAGGAATTGCGTCATCAACTGAAGGTGCAGCCGAAAGCCATCGCAACGGCGGCAAGCATCATCCTGGTGTTCGCGCTCATTCCCGGCATGCCTAAGATTTCCTTTTTGCTGGTATCGGCGCTGATTGGTTACCTGGCCTATACGTTTTACCGGTCTGCGGAGACATCCCAGGAAAGCGATGATGACCTGCTGCCCGCCGTTCCCGCGGAGGAGGAGCCGGAAGACCTGCTGACTCCCCTGGATCTCCTGGCGCTTGAAGTGGGCTACGGCCTGATTCCCCTGGTAGACACGAACCAGGGAGGAGAACTGCTGGGAAGAATCAAGACGATGCGAAAACAGCTGGCCCTTGAGTTGGGGTTCATCGTGCCATCGATCCACATAAGAGACAATCTGCAATTGAACGCCAACCATTATTCCTTCATTCTCAAGGGCGTCGAAATTGCACGTGGTGAACTGATGCTGGGCCATTTCATGGCCATCAAGACGGATGATCAAAACGTCAAGATCAAGGGAATTGAAACGAAAGAGCCGGCGTTCGGCCTTCCTGCGGTGTGGATATCCGACCGGGAAAAGGAAAGCGTCACCTCAAGGGGCTACGTCGTCGTCGATTCTCCGACGGTAATCACCACACACCTAATGGAAATCATCAAGACGCACGCCGACGAATTGATGGGAAGGAAAGAAGTGCAGGCCCTTGTCGAAAATCTGAGCAAGTCATACCCCAAGGTCATCGATGATCTCGTACCGAAAACCGTCCCCTACGGAATCCTCCAGAAAGTGATTCAACGGCTGCTCAAGGAGCGGGTTTCCATTCGGGATCTTTATACCATTGTTGAAACATTGGCAGATTATGTGCCGATGACCAAGAATGTGGACCTCCTGACCGGCTATGTCCGCCAGGCTTTAGCCAGGACCATCACCAGGCAGTATCTGGATCAGAATGGCGGGCTGACGGTCTTGATGCTTTCTCCGGATATTGAAGATACGATCAGCCAGGCCGTTCAGCACACGGAACATGAATCTTACATCAATCCAGATCCGGTCATGATCCGGAAGCTTGTGAACAACGTGCAGAAGCTGATCAGCCCCTTCACGACAAAAGGGCTTCAGCCGATTATTCTCTGCTCGCCTTCGATAAGAATCCATCTCAGGAACATCATGGACAAATTCTTCCCGAATATCGTTGTTATCGCGCATAACGAAGTGATGCGCGAAACATCCATCAAATCCTTAGGCATGGTGGAGCTGTAAGATGCAGATTAAACGTTATGAGGTCCCCAGCGTTCAGGAAGCCATTGCCAGGATCAAAAAGGACCTCGGCCCAGATGCCATTATCCTGTCGACAAAAAAGATAAAATCGGCCTGCGGACCCATGATGGAAGTTCTGGCGGCAAGAGAACTGGACGTTACCGAGGCGGCTGCCGATTCTCGTTCCGCTGAAGCCCCAAAAGACATACATATGGTTTCAGGAAGTCCGTCTTTCCGCCCTTCCCTTGACCTTGAAAAGAACGTTGAGGAGCTAAAAGGGCTTATCCGGGAGTTGAAAAATACTCGAGACTTACGAGCTGAAATTGAAGAGGTCAAAGACTCCATAAACACATTTTTTGATGTGCTCGGATTAAAGAGGAGCAAGACAGGCCAAAATGGAACGGACGCAGTTTATTACACTTTGATTTCAAAGGGTATTTCCAAAGATAAAGCCTGGAGAGCCGTTGAGCGGATCAAAGAGGAATCCTCAAGCGGAACCATGGTCAATGAAGAGGCCTGCTTGGCGGCCGTCGAAAACTTTATTCAAAATTCGCTTCCGGCTGCAGATAATTCCGACAACGGCCAGCGAGTCAAGGTTCTCATTGGACCTACTGGTGTTGGAAAAACGACGACCCTGGCCAAGCTGTCCGCTTATCACGCCCTCAGCGAAAAGAAGTCTGTCGGGTTGATCACGACCGATACCTATCGGATCGCGGCGGTCGATCAGTTGAAAACTTACGCCAGAATCATCGGTATTCCTCTCGAGATCGCATCAGGAAGCAGGGAGTTCAAAAATTCTCTCAGCCGGCTTGCCGACAAAGACGTGATCTTTGTCGATACGCCGGGAACCAGCAGGAACGACATGGTCAATTTGAAAAAGCTCCGTGAAACACTGGGCTCGGAAACCCCCTTCGAGCCAAACCTTCTCATAAGCCTGACATCCAGCAAGGATTGCATGCTGGACGTCGCATCGCGTTACAGAATGTTTGATTACAGCCGGATTATTTTGACCAGGGCAGATGAGTGCATGCGCATCGGATTTCTTTGGGACATTCTTGATCGAATCGCCAGGCCGGTTTCCTACATCACAAATGGGCAGAATGTCCCTGAGGATATTGAAGAAGCAGATCCCCGGAAAATTGCACGATTGATCGTGGGCAGCGATTTGCATTAACGATTTCTAACTCGCGGACGGGAAATAAAGATTGAACAGAACCCCGAAGGGTAACTTTTCTGAAACAATTGAAAAGTCAAAGGTTGTGAGAGGTATCTAGTGGATCAGGCTGAATCTCTTAGAGAGTTGATGCGAGAGAAGAGTGCGGGAGAAGCCGCAACGCCTTCGGAAATCGTGTCTACGAAAATGTTCTTCAGGAGAATAATTTCCGAGCGCGTCAGGACCATTGCCATCACAAGCGGCAAAGGCGGGGTGGGCAAAACGAACATCACGGCGAATCTTGCATGCACCCTGGCTGGAATGAACAAAAAAACCCTTGTTCTTGATGCAGATGCCGGATTGGCCAATATTGACGTTGTCCTGGGGCTTACCCCCAAATATAACCTCTACCACGTCCTGTCTGGAGAGCGTTCCTTGTCTGAAGTCCTCGTCTCCGGCCCCTGCGGCGTTAAGATATTGCCGGCCTCTTCCGGCATACAGGAAATGACGGATCTGTCGCGTGGCCAGAAGTTAACACTGCTGGAAGACCTGGATTCCATTGAAGAAAAACACGATTTCATGCTGATTGACACAGCGGCCGGGATTGCAAACAACGTCATGTACTTCAACATGGCGGCGCGGGAGATCATCGTTGTCGCCACTCCTGAACCTACCTCTCTGACGGATGCCTATGCCTTGATAAAAGTTCTCCAGCAGAGGTATGCGAAAAAGCGGTTCCGAATAGTGATCAACATGGTCAGCAGTGCCGCGGAAGCCCGGAGTGTCTATCTGCGGTTGAGCCATGCAACGGAGCATTTCCTGAATGTCACCATCGAATATCTGGGATACATTCTTTACGATAAACGACTCCAGGAGGCTGTAAGGATGCAGAGGGCCTTTGTGGAACTTTATCCCCGCTCCGCGGCGAGCCTCTGCATAAAAAAGGTGGCTGAAAAGATCTGTAGCGAAAATCCTGAATACGACGAAAACGGAAACATCAGTTTTTTCGGAGATAAAAGTTTAGGAAATGAACGTAGAGCAAAAAGAACGTGACGCCTTGATACTGAAATATCTTCCCTTCGCCAAAGCGGTGGTGGGGAGAATCGTATCGAGGCTGCCCATTGATGCCGGGGACAAGGAAGATCTGTTCAATGTGGGGATCATGGGACTCATGTCCGCCATAGAACATTTTGATGACGAGAGAAATGTCCGATTTGAGACCTATGCCGGCATTAGAATTCGAGGCGCCGTTCTGGACGAATTGCGGGCAAGAGACTGGGTCCCCAGGAATGTGCGTAGCAGGGATCATGAAATAGCAAGGGCAATCTCAGAATTGCAGAAGAAGTTGGGACGCCATCCGGAAGATCAGGAAATATCGGATCATATGGGGCTATCTCTTGAGGAATACTTTAAATATCTGGATGAATCACGTTGTCTTTCCCTGATCAGCAGCGAGGATTTGCCGGGGGATTATCTGGAGAAGTATTCCCGTTCCGATGTCATGAGAGCAGTCGATCAAGGCAGCGTTCTTGATTTAATCACAGATCGGGAATTTAAAATCCAACTTAAGGAAGCCATCGAAAAGCTTCCGAATAAAGAACGCGTCGTCTTGACTTTGTATTATTACGAAGAGCTGACGATGAAGGAGATCGGCAGCGTCCTTGAATTAACGGAATCGAGGGTCTGCCAGCTTCATTCTCAGGCCATAATCCGGCTTAAGGCGGCGGTCAAAAAAATAAGCGGGTGAAGGCATGGCCCGGTCAGTCCCGGATCCTCTGTACAACGCCATGGAACAGGGACAGGGGATGCCATGAACGTTTATCCTGATGCAGTCACATGAAACAGAAAGTTCAAATCGACGTTCTTGATGTAAGCCTCTTTGAGAGGGCAAACGATCTGGATTCCACCGGCGAATCCCCCTCCGGGGATCCGCCGGAGGGGAGCCCCGGAGGGAAGTGGCCAACATCGAAGAAGATCCTGATCGGCCTTTGCCTGATCCTAGTTTCTGCATCCCTGACGGCGGCGTTGTTTATTTTCGCATGGCCTACAAAAAAGCCGGATGGCCATGCCATCGGAAGGCAGGCCCTTTCGACTCAACAGGATCGCGAGCGATCCGCGGCGCTGCAGGACATGATCATCAGCTTCAAAGACCACAGCGGAAAGGACAGACTGTTGGTCTGCTCTCTGGTGCTCGATGCGGGCTCTGACGACAGGTTTTTATCTCGGCAGCAGGTTGTCGATTTGAGAAAATTTGTTTATAAAATAGTTCTTGAGAAGCAAACAAAAGATCCGGCGGCGATGAGAGACAAAAACAGATTGAAGGATCACATAGTCCAGGAAATGAATCAGCGATTCGGCAACAGGTTCTTATCCGGGATTTATTTTACTAAATTTGTTATTTTGTAAGACGCAAGCAGCAAGCTGGATTTTTTGTCAAACTGAACAAGAACTATGACCGTGGGGGAATCGATTTTGAGCAACGAAAAAACGAAGCTGGAAGTTGCCCGCCAAGCGCTGCAAAGAGAATTTGAGTCTACCTTCATCAATGACCTGATGCCGGGCATTCTGCATAATTTTGCAAACCCTCTCAATGGAATCATGGGGCGATCGAGGCTGCTGGAAAGAAGGCTCAATGACTATCTCAAGAAAACAAATCCGCACGATCCGGAATGGATGGATCCGCTTGGGGCCGAGCAGACGAGACTGTTAAGCGACATCGCTTCCATCTGTAAGGAATCCGACCGTTTTTTTTATATGTTCCAGGATCTGGCATCAAAGTTCTATGCCGTTGCGGACAGAAGACTTGATCAGATTAACCTGGAAGATCTTATAAGAAACGAAATTCGCTTTCTGGATTTTTATCTGGATTTCAAACATGAAGTAAAAAAAACCGTTAAGCCTGCAGGCGATCTGCCATTCGTATATGGGGTTTTGTCGGACTATTCCTATTGTTTTTCCGCCCTGTTCCGGGATGCCATGGGCAGGATGAAAAGGGGAGACAGAAAGGAATTGTCCATTGAAATGGTCCATACCAATCCCTTGATTTCAGTGTCGATTGAGGATACCGGTGCAGGGATCGACAATCCTGCGGACGATGCCGATTCCGCTCCGAGCTCAATGCCCCGACGTTCGGATGGAAATTTTGCATACATTAAAACCATCTTCGATGAATATGGAATAAACTGCCTTTTTGAAGGCATGGAGGACAGGAACAGGATAACGATTGAATTCCCTGTGACAAAAAAATAGCTTACTGAACAGGGGACTGCCTTTTCCTGATTCCAATGAATCTCCAGGGCCGTTTCTGGCTTTGAGCGCCTCTTGGACCACGGGAGCCTTTCCATGGTAAGACCCATTGATATCCAGCAAATCGTATCGCAAGTGGAGGCCATTGAAAAGATCCATCATGTCCAAAAACAGCAATCCAGCATCCAGCAAAACTACATCGAGACGCAGCTTAAGGAAGAGCAGAAGCTGGCCAGAGAGAAGGTCCAGGACTCTTCAAAAACAGAAAGGGCCCTGATCCGGGATAGAGAAGAGTCAACGAAACACAATATGCCCCAGCGGAAGAGCCCCAGGACCCAAAAACAGGATGAGGATACGGAAAACGAAGAAGACGGGAAATCGGCAGGGAAGGGGAAGTTCGTTAATATCAAGATTTAACGCCGGGATTTAACATGAATATCCAGTATTTGTTCGGATTCCAGATCGCAACGGACATCATGATATGCGCGGGGATCCTTGTGTTGTTGTTCAGGTTCCGTAAATACTTCAAGCCGGGTTCCACGGGGCTCTCTGAAGACTCCATCAGTGAATTAAAGCAAATGCTTGCTGAGTCAAAACGGTTTTCCGATCAGTTTCTTCAGGAACTGGAGCGGGGGAAGCGTGAAATGAAAGAACTCGCTTCATCGTTGGAGGAAAGGGAAAAAAAGCTGGATGATCTTCTGAAACAGGCCATGCGTTTCGACCATCTATCCATCACAGGGAATGCAAAAAAAACAGACCATAAAGAGAACGGAGATTGTTCTTCTGAGGAGCCCTATCGTAAAATTCTTGATCTGGCAGGACAAGGTTTGAATGAAGGGCAGATATCTCAGCAACTGGGACTTCCGGAAGGTGAAATCGAGCTGATCCTCAGTCTTTCCCGTGCCAGAAGCCGATAAGGTCCATGTATCCAATTCACAAGCTGCCCCCAGGCAGTCCCGACTCTCCGGTCTTGACTCATTCGAGGCAAGCAGCAGATGAGACACTCTCCCTGTCGAAGGGGGACGTCTTCCGGGCCCAGGTCGTACGAAAATTAAGCAGTCACGAAATCCTCATCGAGACCGGCAGGGGGATGTTGTCTGCCCAATCCAACCATTCCTTTAACCGGGGAGACAGCATGCTTCTTAAAGTGGAAGAACTCCAGCCACAGATTCTGCTGAGCCTGGTTCAATCCTCCGAAGAGGCCTTCCACCCTGCCAAAAGCAACCTGGCAATGTTCCGATCCAGCCCCGATTCCCTGTTCAACGTGATAAGAAATGGCCTTGCGTTATGCGACGGCGATTTGCATTCCCTCCTCCCCTTCCTTGAAAAAGCAGAAGCGGACTCTCTTCAACGAATGCTTTCTTCTCTTGTGTATTCAGAGAAAAGCCTGAACGACCCCCTTTTTATCAAGCAGTTTATCATCAACCTGGGCTTCCTGGTTGAGAAATCCCTGAGAAGATTCTCATCCGGTTACACGGAAAAGGAGGATGACCTCCGGAATTCTTCGGCAAAAACCTTAAAAGACCTTTTGTCTCGCCTTTCTGTAAGAATGCGCCCGCTTCTGTCCGGCGCAACGGGTTCCGAGTTGAATCCCGGCCTCCTGAAGGCCCTTGAAAATCTGGTCACCTATGCCGACGATGCGCTGGAGGCAATTTACAACCACCAGGTGATCAATGTCATTGGCCAGGAGGAGGAACAGGGCTATTACTTCCAGATTCCCGTAAAATCTTCGGAGCATTTGACCATGGCCGATCTGTTCGTAGACCTGAAGGGTCAAAAATCAAAGAACCTTCCTGATCGGTTTCGCTTTGTCGTGTTCGTGACCATGGACGCATTAGGCGACCTGATGGTGGATGTCAACTGCAGGCAGAAAAAGGTATGGGGCACCTTTAAATGCAGCCATGTCGATTCGGATCGTTTTCTACAAAAGTCTTTGGAGATTCTGAACGACCGGATGACCTCTGCGGGATACAGTCAGGCTAACTTTACGGTCTGCCGATGCAGCCATCTTGCTGAAGAGAAACTCGATTTTATCAACAATCGGGTCATCTATTCAAAAAAAATCATTAACTGTTTTGCCTGATCCAATGGAAGAAACAAAAAAAAGAAGGGTTGCCGCAGCGATAAGATATGACGGTTCCCGTGATGCGGCGCCACGAGTAACGGCCAGGGGGCAGGGGATAATCGCCGATAACATCATAGAATTGGCTATGAAAAACGGCGTTCCCATCAAAAATGACCCCGAGCTTGTTCAGATCCTCAGCAAGCTGGACATTGATGAACAAATCCCGGAAGAATTGTATCGAGCCGTAGCAGAAATTCTTTCGTTCATCTATGCGGTAAACTCCGATTATCGTGATCATTCCCAAGGGTTATCCTAAGGGGAAAATATTTCCAGGCTATCCCCCAAAAAAGGGAGAAAATCTTTCACCTCTTTCCCCTCCAGATCCAAATCTGCTATCCAGGTGATCCATCCGCTTCCAGAACCGCAAAATCGTGCAGAATTCACATTGTAATAACCATTTATTATAAGCTACTTAGCGAGTTACCGCCCATGGATTCGCCCTGTTAATTCTATCTGGTTCACATATTGCAATTCTCCATCGAAAACAGTTACGGAGCGGGGCTTATGACCTCTTATGATGTTTCTGATGTAGGAAAAGCATGTGTCCGAACCCTGGCAAAACTGGATCACTCTTCCAACAATGTGGCCAATGTCGCCACCCCGGGGTTCAAGGCCGAATATTTGAGCTATATCATGAATACGCCAGCTCCAGACCTTCGAGATCAGGTGCCCCCCTATACGGAATCCGTCTTTACGGATTATTCACAGGGCACCCTCCAGAAAACGGATAATCCCCTGGATTTTGCCCTTCAAGGAGACGGCTTTTTTACCCTGCAAACCGATCAGGGCATCGTGTACACAAGAAAGGGAGATTTCACCATCAATTCACGGAGTGAACTGGTTACAAAGTCCGGTGATTATGTTCTGGGCAGAACAGGAAAAATCATTCTCGAGGGCAAAGACATCCGGGTTGATGAATCGGGAAACATCATGATGGATGGAAACCAGGCGGACATGCTGAGCATCGTCAGTTTCGAGAATCCGGAAGCCCTGGTTCATGTGGGAGGCGGCGCTTTTAAGGACAATGGAAACGGAGTGCTCAAAAAGGATTTCGCCCCGCATGTTGTGAATGAATCGCTTGAAAGTTCAAATGTCAGTGCGATCAAGGAAATGATTCAAATGATTGACCTTCAGAGAACCTTCGAAACCTACCAAAAGCTTATCCACACCATGAGCGATCAGGATAAACTTTCAACAGGCCGAATTGGGAAACTCGTCTAAACTTAACGTAAGGAGGAATTCGCGATGATCAGATCGCTTTGGACCGCAGCGACTGGAATGCAGGCTCAGCAGCTCGAACAGGATGTAGTGGCGAACAATCTTGCCAATGTCAACACCGTCGGATTCAAGAAATCCAGAGCGGATTTCCAGGATCTCATGTATCAGCTCTCATCAAAGGCAGGATCGGAAACATCATCGGGAAATCAAATGACCGTTGGCATAGAAGTGGGAATGGGCGTCAAACCCGTTGCAACGCAAAAAATGTTTTCTCAGGGCGATTATCAATCCACCGGCAATCCCTTCGACTGGGCCATTGAAGGGGACGGTTTTTTCCAATTGGATAACAACGGGGAAACGGTTTACACACGGGCCGGCAATTTCAAGATCAACAAGGACGGGGTCGTCTGCACCACCGAAGGGCTGAAATTGATTCCTGAGGTCAGCGTCCCGGCGGACACCGTAACCTTCACCCTGGACAGCGGTGGAACCTGGACCGCCTCTGATGCAAACGGAAAAGCCCTGGCCACCGGTAGGCTTGAACTGGCAAAATTCATTAATCCTGCAGGCTTGACGGGCATGGGGCGGAACCTTTTCGCCCAGACGGAAGCCTCCGGCGAAGCGGTGACAGGCAATCCGGGAGAGAATGGCATGGGAACCACTTCCCAGAGTTTTCTTGAAATGTCCAATGTGAATGTGGTCGATGAGATGGTCAAGATGATCGTCGGGCAGAGGGCCTACGAAATCAACTCAAAAGCGATTACGACGGCGGACAACATGCTTGAAGTAACGAACAACCTCAAGAGATAACGCAATGAAGAGAAAGATACTTTGGACCCCTCTCTTTCAGATGCTTCTTTTTTGCGGCTTTTTTCTCCTGTTAGCCGCTGCCTCCCTTTATGCCTCTGATCCGACAATTCTTGAGAAGTCACTCGTTGAAGCTGCCGTAAGATGCCATATCGAAAAACATATGCCATGGCCAAAGGGGGCGGTCAGGGTGTTTTTTCCATCCGATCTCAAGGAAATGGTCCTTCCTTCCAGGAATTTCAAATTGGAGGTCAAGGAAAACAAAAACGACGAATATATCGGCCATAAGCTTTATCGCGTAAACGTACGGCATAAAGATCATGATTACAAACAGATCTTCGTTCCAGTTCGGATCGAGGTCTTCATGGAAGTCGCCCTGAGCGCAAAACTTCTCAGAAAAGGGGAAACTGTCTCTGCACAGGACATTGCCCTTTCGGAAAAATGGTTCAGCCGGTTGCCTAAAGACCTCATTGACGATCCGCAGACCGTCATAGGAAGGAGAATGCTTCGCTCCGTTAATGCCCAGACGCCATTGACGTCGAGTATGATCGGCGATCCCGTCATGTTTAAGAAAGGGAAGATCGTCAAAATCGTCTGCATTCATGATACGCTGAATATCTCGACGCTTGGCGTTGCCGAGGAAGAGGGGATCTTCGGGACCACGGTAAAAGTCAGAAACATTTCCTCGAACAAGGTCATTCATGGCAGGGTCATCGGCGATTCCATCGTGAAGGTTGACATATGACGGATCATCAAACAAAGGCAGAAGAATTTCAGAAAAATATTGTAAATGATCGAGCGTAACGAACGGGAGAAACGGGTATGTATCGTCGACTTTCAATATTATGCACATTTTGGGTGATTGTTTTGCTGTTCCCGGGCTGTATGAGCAAACCGGATTATTTTCCGCCAGGGCCGCCTCTTCAGACACCGACTCCCCCAAGAGAAGAGCCGGCAAGGGGCTCCATCTGGCCTGGTGAAAGTTCGACCAACATGCTCTTTTCCGACAAAAAAGCCAGGTTTGTCAATGATATCGTGACGATTCTCATTAGTGAATCCTCTCTCGGAACCAATAAAGCCACGACAAACACCAGCAGAGATTCAAGTGCCTCGGCCGGAATCGACGCCTTTCTGGGTCTGGATCATTCGATTTTGAGCCGCAACGCCGGCATGGGGTCAAAAATAGAAATCGGGGGAAGCGCGGTTTCCAATCTGAAGGGGGAGGGGAATACCTCCCGCGGTGGTCAGCTTGTGGCCACTTTAAGCGCGCGTGTTACGAAAGTGCTGGACAACGGCAATCTCGTTATTGAAGGGAAGCGTCAGCTATCCGTAAACAACGAGGATCAGTATATCATTCTCACCGGGATCGTCCGGCCCGAAGATATCAGATCGGACAACAGCATCTATTCACAGTATATCGCCGATGCCAGAATGGTCTATACCGGCCATGGAGTCATCAACGACAAGATGAAGCCCGGTTGGATGACGAGAGTTGTCGATTGGGTATGGCCATTTTAAGCTCTCCTTCAAAATGGGTCTTTAAGGAATGTTTCCTGCTTGAGGAACGTTATGAAAAGTATAAAGGCAATGACACTCATAATCCTTATGGTGATCGCCCTGACCGGCATGTTTACCCGGCCGGGATTTTCCGCCCGATTGAAGGATATTGCCTCCATCAGCGGGGTGAGAGACAACCAGCTCATCGGGTATGGCCTTGTTGTCGGGCTGGCCGGAACGGGTGACGATATCAAAAACGGATTCACCAGCGAGTCTCTATCCAACATGCTCCACAGGCAGGGCATATTCATGAAGGGCAAGACTCTGAAATCCGACAATGTGGCCGCTGTGATGGTTACGGCAACACTGCCCGCCTTCGCAAAAACCGGCTCAAAGATCGATGCCATTGTTTCATCCATCGGGGACGCAACAAGCCTTCATGGCGGGACTCTGCTGATGACCCCACTGAAAGGGGCGGATGGAGCCATCTATGCCGTTGCGCAAGGTCCGGTAATTCTAGGCGGATACGCCTTCGGCGGAGCAAACAGCAATGCCGGGAAAAATCATGCCAGCGCAGGCAGGATCGTCAACGGTGCCCTCGTTGAAAGGGAGCTCAACTACGATTTAGGCCAGCTCCGTTCATTGACGCTTAATCTCTTGCACCCCGATTTTTCAACCTCCAGTCATTTGACCCACGTCGTTAATAAGGAATTGGGAAAATATGTCCAGGCGAGCCAGGTAGACGCCTTCTCTGTAAACGTCAGGATGAGAGAAACAGACCCTATGAATATGATGCAGCTTATTTCATTAATGGAGAATCTTGAAGTTCCAGTAGATTCGAGGGCTGTGGTGGTCATGAACGAAAAAACCGGAACGATCGTCATGGGTGAGAATGTCCGGATCGCAACCGTGGCCGTGGCGCATGGCAATTTAAGTATTCAGATCAAGGAGGATGTGTTGGTTTCTCAGCCCCTTCCTTTCTCGCCTCCTCCGACGAAAGGAGACTCTCCCGTCAAGGATCGTAAAAGCGGAACGATCCTGGCCCCGGGGGGGCACACGGTTGTAACCAAGGATACCAATGTCGGCGTGTCGGAGGAGAAAAACAAGGTCATGGTCGTATCCAAGGGGGTAACGATTCAGGATGTCGTCAGGGCGCTCAACGCGATCGGGGTATCGCCCCGAGACCTTATCACCATCATGCAGACGATCAAGGCGGCGGGGGCATTGCAGGCCGAGCTGAAAATCATCTGACATTTCACATCGAATTTTTTTCGATGGATCGGGGGTTACACAGATGAATGACAACGGGATGAACATCAGCACGCCGCATAGAAAATTCACCTCTCCAACGAATGCCGAAAACCAGATGAAGAATAAAGAGGACCATCAGCTTAAAAAAGTATGTGCTGACTTCGAATCCCTTTTTGTCTATAATTTGCTGCAGACGATGAGAAAAACAATACCTGCGGGAAGTCCTGTCACGCACTCCTTCGGCAAAGATACCTACAACATGATGTTCGATCAGAAGATCGCCGAAGAATTATCCCACAAGGGAAGCGGAATGGGCCTGCAGACGATCCTGTATCATCAACTGAAAAAACAGGATATCAAGAATAAATAGAGCAGCTTTTTATGTTTCCTGAGCCGGATTTTTTTTGTAAATTCAGATTTGGGGAGAACAATCATTAAAGACTTTGTAGATTATACCGATGAATAATAATAAACAAAGCCAATGATGGAGACGCACGATGAACATCAACAATTCGAATGGAATATCACCGAAAGATATTCAACAGTATCTGTTGAATGAGACACTTGGGAAAGGCAGGGAGTTGCCTGAAGAAAAATCCTCGGCCATTCCGCAAGAAAAAGTGGATATTTCCAATAAGGCGAGAGAAATACAGCAAATAAGCAGCGCAATGACTGACGTTCAGAGCATTCGGGAGGATAAGGTCGCGGCAATAAAATCACAGATTGAAGATGGGACCTACAACGTAAGCGGTGAAGAAGTGGCTAATAAAATGTTAGGCGAATACTTCCTGGATATTTTTGCCTGATCCCCGAATTTAGGGTCATTTCAAGATTGCCGTTGCGTGATTATTTACGTTCTCAAGAGATAGGCACCGCTCTTTTTGTGCGTCGGGCTTTTTGGGAACACACAAAGCTGGAGTCCATTCACCGAACTTAATCAACTTTACTCATCAGAAGATCCCGGAATACTTTTCAGGATATGAACAACGCGAGAATAACGCCTCCCTTTGCCGAACCTTCAGCCACTGCATTCAATGCCCCTGTCCACTCTTTCATAAAGAATCTTCAGGCTGAAACGAATTTTTACAGGGAATTAGTTCAACTGATCGAACGGGAACGAGAGATCTTACGACACACCTCTCTTGTAGATTTACGCACCAACCATTCGAGAATGGAAGCATGTCTTCTCAACGTCCAGATCTGCAGAAACGAGAAGGAGAAAATTCTTAAATCGTTCAATAAAACGGTTTATCCCGGCTGTGACGATGAACAGACACTTTATTCCATCGCCGAACATGCGGATGACCATCTCAGGAATCAACTACTGGAATGCCTGGACAAACGCTGCCGACTGATCGAGGCCGTCAAGAACCGTATCTCAAGAAATGTGACCCTGCTGGGGAGTTCCCTGTCACAAATCGGATCAACGTTGATGTTTTTGCAGAAAACGATCTCCGGCTCAACGAACTATATGCCGTCAGGCCGCATGTGTACGACAATGTCCAACGGAACGTTTTTCAACAGACGAGGATAGAGAGAATGCTCATGAGATGATCCCGAATGCCTTCAGCTGCCATCCTGCGGCGGATGAAGACCATCGATTTCACTTTCGTGCATTCTCTTTTTTTGACGGGAAAGCGGATGTCTCTTCCTTAAATAGATTAAAAGCCCAAACCTGCCCCTTTTCTGAAATCAGGATAATACTTCACTCAATTTATAGGATTTCTCAAGAAACCTGTTATAGACCTCATGGGATAGACCGTCAAAATCAGCAGATTCGATCCCATTTTCTTCAAATTCCCTGAGCATGTCCGGTACCGAATAATATTCCCTCACGACGGGTTCAACTTCGCCTATTTTTACGACAAATCGATCCGTGTTAAAGGTAATTTTCACGTAATTTATCTGTTCTTCCGTTAACTTCAGCAACACTTTTTATTCTCCTTCTTTTTTGGATCAAGCTTGTACCCTTTATTTTTCCAATTATTAAACATTTCTTTTCTAAAATGTCCATCCAAAACAGAATATCCCGTTCATTACCAAACAGAGATTTTTTGCACGGCGGAGGCTTCCTGACTCGGATGTGACCAGCATAAGCAATACCGCAAAATCTTTGGATACTGAGGACTACCGCTGTTTACAAAACAGATTGCTCGGTAGATGCCATATGCTGAAAAGCCAGGCAAAAGACAGAAACAGTTATCTGTTACCAGTGAACCATATCACGCAGAGCGCATGACTTCTTCCCCCTTCTCATCCTCGTTTCCCAAATACTGCTTGGCTAAGAACCTGCAGGCCTTTTCGTCTCCAGCCATTGCAGCATTCCATATCCTTTTCCGGTTTTCCAGTTCACGAAGCATCTCTTTTTGTCGTTCTTCCATCCGCTTCATTTTTCTTTCTTTGGACTTCATCTTATTCCTCTATAGTTGTCATTCGATTTTTCCAGCAGCTCGATCTCTAGATTCACAAAGCTTTTGTTTGAATCGGATTGTTGATCGTCTTATTAATAATAATGCCTCTTTCGTAATAAGCAATACGGCCTGGGTACTGAATATATACCAGATAATATCTGATATCATCGGCGGAAGAAACGGACTGGCCTTCTCAACGATGTTTTATCTATTTACGATCTGTATTGGAGGCACTCCAGAGATTCTAAAAATTCGGAAGGGAAGGGAAGTTGGAGATTATTTCTGAATGAAATGTCTTCTTCTGATGAAATCCGTCATTTTTCAAGGGTGGGGGGGTGATGCCCCATTCCCCCCCACCTCTTTGAGCTTTACACCGTCGGTTTTTCCTTGCCGGCATTGACGCCTGCGATGCGCCCGAAGACTACGCAATCGGTTGTCGCGTTTGTGCCAAGTCTGTTCGACCCATGTATTCCTCCTGTAACCTCACCCGCAGCATACAATTTCGGAACAACGGCTCCGAACACATCGATGACCTGGGCATTCGTGTTAATTCTTAGACCGCCCATGGTGTGATGGACCGCAGGCCACTGCGGGAGGGCATAGAAGGGGCCCTTGTCCAGGGGTAGCATGGCCTTTGATATCGGCTTGTTGAATTCAGAATCCTTTCCCTCCTGAAGATAGCGATTGTGGTCGGTGACTGTCTTCACAAGGGCATCGACCGGAATGCCGATCTTTTCTGCAAGGCTGGCTATTGTATCCGCCTCTGTAAACCGGCCTTTTTTCAGCCCGGCATTCAGGCTTTCCTGCGTTTCCCCGATAAGAGGAACCATGGCGGCATTGAAAATGGTGTAGGTAGGCTTCATCTTGTCACCCATATTGATCTGGGCAAAGGCACAGACATCCCTGCGCTCCAATTCGCTTACAAAGCGCTTACCAAGTTTGTTGACATAAATGCATCCGCGACCCGGAGCGCTGAAAGCATAAACGGCCGGATTGTCCAGAGTTCCCGATGCTGGCTCCGCAAACGGGTACAGTTGGATGAAATTCATCTGAACCGTATCGGCTCCGATGGCCTGGGCGTAGCGAATCATCTCCCCGGTGGCGCCTTTGTGGTTGGTGCAGTTAAACTCTGCCACCAGCTTCGGATAATGGGCCATCCGCATCTTTACGTCTCTGCTGAAGCCTCCCGATGCAACCACGACGGCTTTGCTGGCCTTGATATTTAAAACCCTTCTGCCCCGCTTGATTTCCAATCCAAGCACCGGGCTTTTCGGGTCCGCATCCTTCCGCCACATCCAGGTCACTTCAGAATTGAGAACAATTTTAGCGCCGTATTTCTCGGCGATTTTTCTGAGGGCTTCCGTG
This sequence comes from Syntrophus sp. PtaU1.Bin005, assembly GCA_002067745.1. Classification (GTDB taxonomy): domain Bacteria; phylum Desulfobacterota; class Syntrophia; order Syntrophales; family Syntrophaceae; genus Syntrophus; species Syntrophus buswellii. The sequence goes on along the minus strand of MVRU01000005.1, from coordinate 3,288 downwards.
TAGTCGCGCCCCCAACTGGTTTTTGAAAAATGTGCCCGATAGGCGCTATGCCCGCCAGCTCTGTTCACCGCCTGGCGAATCTCAAGGCCGCCCTCATCCATCATCCAGTTCAGGGCATCCGGGGCACCGTTGACAAGAACCTCAACCAGCTCGGGAATGTTGTAGTAATCGCCCCCTTTTAGGGTGTCTTCCAGATGCTGCTTCGGACTGTCATTCCCAAGATTAAGTTTTTCCCGGAGATTCAGCTTATCGTTCCAGGCTGCATATCCGCCGCCATTTATAGTGGAATTGCCGCCATATGTAGGCATTTTCTCGAGAATAACCACCTTGGCCCCTGCCTTCGCCGCCTCCGCCGCTGCGGCCAGCCCGGCAAATCCGGAGCCGATAATCACGACGTCCCATGTCTCGTCCCATTTTTGTGGAAGTTTTCGAGCCATGGCCTCCGCGGTTCCCGGTGTGGCCATGTTGAGAGCCAGGCCGCTTCCCATGGCCGCACCCATGGCAATGGCCCCTTTGAGCACGGAACGCCTACTCATACCACTGCATGACAACGGATCTTTTTCTGTTTTCATGGAGCACCTCCTTAAGATGATCGATAGTGACTAAAGATTTGTCGAAACAAAGACCACATTTCTGGTTCAAACAAAAAGCTCTTCCTGAAAACAAAAAAATCTTGCCCCCTTAATTAGAAGCAAGATTTTAATCATCTCTCCAAGGGATGCCTTTTCAAAATAAGATAAAAGGATGATATTCATCAAACGCTTGAAACTATCTAATATGTCTGCAATTTTCTGCCTTTAATTTATTTGAATGTCAAGAAATAATTTATTTGAGGGCCAATACATGCCATCGTCCAACCTGATACAGGTCTTCTGACCTATCCGATGAACCATCATGGGCCTCATGACGGCTCTCATACGCAGTGCCTCTCTCGGCATACTGAAAGAACAGCCGCCTATCCCGCCAGCTCGAAGAACACATTAATCCTCAGGCTGATCCGGATAGGGTCATTATTATTCCGCCATCAGGATTTGGATGATTACCCGTCATGAATAGACCGGATTGTAAGACAAGACATCCTGGTGTATGTTAGTTCCAGGTAATATCTGATTGACAACAGATCGGCCTGTTACTCAAAGATCCGTAAATAGTTTGACCGGATGTCATCAATAAGGATGACTATTTCGGGATCAGCATCGATTTTAACCCTATTTTTTCAATGCTTTAATCGGTGTTCCCGATATGGGTCATGTAATCGCCGAATCGTTCATCTTAACAATAACGTTAAATATTCTTCTGCTTGTAAGAAGGGGGTGAAGCCTCACCAATCAATCCATGGGCACTATTGATCAAAAGGCGGGCAAAACATCTTGAAAGGATCTCATTTACGGCAGCTAAGCTGGGAAGTATCCTTAATAAAGAGGTACCAAAAGTCGAATTTTCTAAATACACCACCAAAGGAGGGCAAGCAGATGAAAAAGCTATTGCTTACAATTACGTTTTCGGTGCTCCTTATTTTCTCTTCACTGACGGCGAATGCTCGTTTGGCCATCTTTGATGATTTATGGGATGTCAGCCAGGGAACTTCCGTGAGCGCAAGCAGCGGCGCCTTGGCAGGAGGATGGTGGTCAGACCCACGGAACATGTTCGGGGGTGCCTATGGCACGAATTCTGATACCAAAAATAACACTATCTTCAAAGACTACCAGCCTCAAGGTTATGTTCATTGGGTGAATTGGCAGACGTCAGCCCCTGTTACCCTGCAGAGCTTCAACTTGGTCGCTATTCATGACTATGGCCTGAACATGGGTGAATACCGAAACATCAATCATCGAGGAATCAGCAGGTTCAAATTATTCTCCAGCACCGAATTGTCGGGACCATGGGCATTACTGTATGACTATACGGTCAATCCCGTGCTGGACTCAAATTGGCAACCCGTGTACGGCGGGGGAACGAATTACTCAGGATTAAATTATCTTGAACTTTTTGCAGATGTGCCGCTGACGACAGCCCAATACTTTAGAGCTGAATTTACTCAATACGGCACAGGTTCGTGGGTATCCTGAATTCCCGGATCATTGTAACGAGGCGGGGGGTGTGACGCCCAGCTTTGTGTAGAGATCCATTTGGTGTTTTGTTATTTCACCAAGCTGTAGTTTCTTTCCCGGCACTTCAAAGCACTCGATCATGTCGAGTTCATCTAAAACTTCCTGCAAGGTATAGTCTTTGAACAGGTTGTTCGCCTGCATTTTCCGGCTGATGTAGGATAGAAAGATGAGGGCGATGAACTGCACAAAAAGCTTGCCGTCCAAGCTTTGTTCTGAGGAAACAGACAGGCGACGGAGGTTCAGCCGCTCTTTCAGGTTCTCAAAGGCCTTTTCTACAAGGTCCTTGTTCCTGTAGGTTGAAAGGGCCTCAACAGGGTCTTTGATTTCGTTGCTCAACAGAGCGAAATAACCGTAGTTGCGTTTCGCCTCCGCGATGGCCTCTTCTTTGGCAATGATTCTCATCCCTCGAACCGGCGTGGTTTTCACCTCAAAATATTGAGCGTACTGCTTCTCGTGATCAGGATGGCGCTGATCGCTTTCCAGTTCTGCCTGCAAATTGGCCAACCGACTATTGAAGGCTTTTTCATCTTCCAAGGCCCGATCAGGGGAGTAATACAGATGAAGGTACGCCCGGCGGTCCGCTTTGAGCGTATCCCCTCGATAGGGTCGATCCTGGACATAGCTCCATGTAATCGGCAAGGAATAGGCGTAAAGCTGGTAGTCCTGATGGTAATGGGTCCAGTTGCGAATCTTATCCCGAACGGTTTCCAAATGGGTCTGCACAAGCTTCAGCGATAACCTGGCGGCAATCAGAAACTTGATATGATGCCGATACAGGTCGTTGATGTTGGCCGCACTGAAAAAGCCCCGATCCATGACCACTTTGATCTTCTCATACCCCAGGGTGTTCATGTCGGCCAGAACTTTTCTCAGGGTTTTCACATCGGGAATGTTTCCCGCCAGTTTCCGGTAATAGAAAGGCAAATGGGATTCCTGCCCGAAAAGCAAAGCCAGGTTGATCTGTTCCAGGAGTTCGTGATCTTTGTTCTTCCCGTAACGCACCTGCCTGAGACATTTGGAATAACTGGAAACGGACGTACTGTCGTAGGCAAGATATTCCCTCTCTACCCGCCGTTTCCCCTGAAGCCGAAAAAATCGTTGTCGGGCTTCCTCGGTAATGGATGCGAAGAGTTCGCTGCTCCGCTGTGAGAGGATAACCGCGCCATGAGGGTGGCGA
>MVRU01000004.1 GCA_002067745.1 Syntrophus sp. PtaU1.Bin005 | reverse complement strand
GATCAATAAGAAAGACAGGGGATGACCTGCCCGTCATCCCAAAGTATAAACACTGCTCTGGGTGGTCAAAATTCGATTATCACAGGTGGTCAATTTTCGGTTGTCATTACCAGGCGTCGGCATCAGATACCAAGCTTCCTGAACATATCATCGGCATCTGCGCACTCAGCAAGCCCTTTGCTCTTCTCGCTGTCCTTGAATGTCTTCAGGGTTTCCTCGTTCGGGATTTCGACAGAGAAGGGTAGCCCACGGCGCAGCTTCACCTGGCGAAAAAAGAGATTGATCGCCTCCGTCGTGGATAGCCCCAGGGTTTTGAAGATGCCTTCTACTTCTGTCTTCAGTTCCCGTTCTGTCCGGGCGTTTATCATTGCTGACCGTGCCATATTGCAAACCTCAATTCATTTTTTTATTTATGTATGTCGTTTGCTTTACATAATCAAGTCTCTTTTGAAAAATTCACAACCTGCCCGGTCTGACTTTCGGCCATTCCAGGGATTTTCTTTTCAAGGCCAACCATCGCCTGCCTGATGCTGTCGGCAGCAGGATGTGAATATCTGGTTGTCATTTTGAAATCAGCATGGCCCAGGATTTCTTTGACCAGAAAGAGATTTGTTCCGTTGTTCACCAACCATGATGCATGGGTATGGCGTAAACTGTGGAAGGTTATTTTGTCGCGGGGATCGACAACCCCTTTGTTTAATCCCAAGTCAGCAATAGCCCGGTCAAAGGTAGCTGATACCGAAAAAATCCGTTTTCCTTTTCTGTCTGGAAAAATAAGACCATCGGCTTTACCTTCAGGCATGGCCTCAAATAGCGCCTTGACTCCTTCAGTCATAAATACCGTTCGATCTTTTCCGGATTTCGTGTTCCTGAAGATAATGCTTCCATCCTTCAGATTTATTCTCCGCCATGTCAACCCGGCCAGTTCACCGAACCGTGCGCCAGTATAGAGGCTGAGATACGCCAGTTCATAAAGCTGTTGGCTCTTGTTCTTTAGGTAGGCAAGCAGGTCATTTGCTTCCTGTGGGGATAGAAAGCGTTTCTTCTGGTTATCGATGCGTGGGAGTTTAACGTCTCTGGTCGGGCAATCCCGCTGAACAATCTTATCCTTTCGGGCTCGGTTCCATACTTGAGAGACAATGGCGAAGGCGTAATGGATAGTTCGAACGGCCTTCCCGCTATCTTCCATGTTCTTCTTGATCTTCTTAAGATGGAAATCTGTAAGGTCATTGATTCTTAACTTGCCTATGAGAGGGCAAATCCATTTGTCGTAGATGAATTGTTCAACATCCTTGCTTTTCTTGTGGGCCATGTCTGGGAAATAGGTGTCTTTGAAGTATTTTCCAAAGGTGATGGATTCTTTTTCCTTTTTCTCTACCTCGGCTTGCTTCGCTTCTTCCTGCTTCCTTGCCTTTTCGCGCATGTCAGAAATTGTTTTCACTTCCTGATGACCCTTCGCGTTTCCCATCAGTTCAGCCCGTAAGGTTGCTGCCTTTAATTCATTCCAATGTTTGCCGTCTTTTGGGTCTAGCTCTGAGGCCCAACCGACAACATGTTCATACCTTTTCCCGTGAGCCTGATAACGGATCACGTAGCAGCGATCCTTTTTGTATGGCCCGCTCTCTCCCTCTCTATATTTCTTAGTGGGATGAACATAATACCGAACCCCTTTTTGTTCTGATTGTATCCACTTGATTGCCATAATTTTCCTCTTTATCAGATAAGCGGTCTTTTACCCATTCTTTACCCATTTTTTCTGTGACAGTGGGTATTTCACCAAGTTTCACAGTGAAGGGATAATATGATTAACTAATTGTAATGTCAAGGTATAAATGATTTATGGGGAAGGGTAATGAAGGTGATGTTTATAGAATGGCATTCAAGAGGTCAGGGGTTCGACTCCCCTCAGCTCCACCAGAAAAATAAGGGGGCCAGGTAGACAGCTTAGCCCCCTAAATTTTTATGTGCTGTCCTGTATGCTGCCGGCAGCAATTTTTTGGTCCTTCTATCTTCATCCTTTCTCGGATTAATCAATTTTCCATTTTCTAATATGATTAAAAATTCCAGTCTGTTATAATTGGTCTAATTGAACGGCAAAATTCTCCGACAGTTAGCAAATTTGAAACCCCGGCTATCGAAGTTTTCCTCTGACCGCTTTTTTCTTCGGCCTTGGAAAAGCTGCAGAACTCCTGATGAGGCAATTGGAAAGAGAAGATTCTATTTTATCCGATCTTAAGAAAAGCGGTGGAAACAAATGAATCTCTCGAACAGATCCTTCAGGAAATGGGCATCGAGATGGAGAAACTTGGGACACAACCACTCACCATCCGTGATACCTGCATAGCGGGTGCAGCGGAGACAGATTTCAAGAAAGACTTGGACTGGCTCACTACGGCGATCGCGATGCGTCTACAAAGAGAAAACACATCCTCTACAAAGAATATCTAAAATTAAAAGATTGAACCCGGGACGCACCGGAGAATCTGTTACTCTCCCATCGAGAGAGGATGTTTTTTCAACTTCCATGATTTGAAAAAGGAGGGCGGATATGAAAGCGACACAACAATTAAGAAACGAGCATGAGGGTGTCAAGGTGATGCTCATTATTTTAGAACAGGTCTGTCGACAATTAGAGGCGGACAGGAATCTGAACGAAGAGCATTTTGATGGAATCCTGGAGTTTCTGAAAGTCTTTGTCGACAAATGCCATCACGGCAAAGAGGAAGACCTGCTGTTCCCTGCACTGACAGCCGCGGGCATTCCTGAAGATGGTCCGATTGCAGTCATGCTTCAGGAGCATGAAATGGGTAGAAATTATGTCAAGTCTTTGAGCGATTACTATGCCAAATATGTCGGCGGGGACCAATCTGCATCCAAAACCATCAGTAAAATTGCACTCGCTTACATTGCGCTGCTGAGAAATCATATCGAAAAGGAGAATGATGTTCTGTTTGTAATGGCTGATCGTCTTTTATCGGAACAAAAACAGGACGAACTCTATGAAGGTTTTGAAAGAATAGAAGAGGAGCGAATTGGTGCAGGCAAACATGAAGAATTCCATGGTCTGCTTAAGAGACTGAGCAGAATGTACTCGATCTGACCAGTATTGGAAGGCTGACAAGTGGGCACGCTTCTTTATCGTTAGAGGAGAACTATAATGGTGAAAAAGGGATTGTATCCGGCCTGCAACCTTAAAATATCAAGTTATCCGTTCAACTACAACTAACATCGATTGTTGGCGTCAGACGCCATACCGGGATGCGCCGTGGATATCAACCTTTGGTCTGCTTTTGTCCTTGCCACATCGGTCCTTCTCGTTATCCCCGGTCCGACCGTTCTCACGGTAATAAGCTATTCCTTGGCTAATGGTCGTTCCGCACATGTTCCACTCGTTGCCGCCATAGCGCTTGGCGACTGCACGTCTCTTTCCTTATCACTGCTGGGCCTCGGCCCGTTGCTGAGCACCTCGGCCTTCTGGTTCAACGTTGTCAAGATCATGGGCGGTTTGTATCTCCTTTGGCTTGGTGCAACTCTGTTCCGGTCCGGCATTTCCACGATTGCGTTGCCGTCAACTCCAGCGCCCACAACCCGCTGGCGGCTCTTTTTCAATACCTATTTGGTAACCGCACTCAACCCCAAGGGCATCGTCTTCTTTGTCGCTTTCCTGCCCCAATTCGTCAATCCTGCCATTGATGTTACATTCCAGTTATGGGTACTTGCTGTGACCTTTGTCCTTATGGCCATGGCTAACGCCACGGTATATGCCACCTTTGCTGCTACCGCTCGGCGCATACTGTCGTCCCCTCGTACACAACGCCACTTCAAACTCGCAGGAGGTTTACTGCTCTCGGCGGCCGGCGTGTGGGCGCTTCTTGCCCGTCGGGCAACGTGAGCACGCTTGTCTCTGTCCGGGACGTTCAACCGGGGGATGGGGGGACACAAGCGACACGATAGCGTGTTCGTCTTTTGTGACATCCAGGATCTGCCATAAAATCTTTTCTAAATCCTCTTTCAATGATTGACAAACAGCATAGTAATAACTTTTATTATATTGTGTGTCTTATATTAGAATAGAGCAAAGGGCACAAAAAAGACGGTTTCCGTAAACAGAAAGGCTGGACATGGAAAAACGGGAAAGGAGGTTAGAGGATATGTTGCTGAACTTAACGAAAGAACAGAAAAATTCAGTCAGAGTCACCTATAGCTCTAACCGCTTTGTCGTTAATATCGGCAAAAAAGATCCCATACTCAGAGAATATTATTCCGTGGACAATATGAGGAAGGAATTTTACGAGAATGGAATTGAAAAAGCGGATTTTGATGACAGAGCATTTTTTATGTACGAGCAGGGCGATGAATTCAGTGTGATTCATGACTCGGATGAAACACTGCACTGACCGTTCGATATCGTCTGATGATATCTGATTTTCATGCTGAAATGCCGGTCGGATACATTCGGGAGACCGGCATTTCATTTTTTGTGCGGGAGATGTTCAAGGCCCGCGATGGTTCATGCCGGCACGCCCTTTCCTCCTCGTGACATCGCTCCGGGCGACATTATCTGATCTGGCGCAGTATCGGGCCCGGGTGACATGAAAGAAACCCGTTCTGGATGGAGAAGCGCTCCTCCTCCCTGTTTGGCCCTCAAGGCCGCTCTTTCCCATTCGCCATGACGGGGTCCATGGCAAATGATTTGAAAGTGAGTGAATCCCCCGGAAAAGAAAACATTCCGTGAAAACCTTCGCAGGTCCAGCCAGCAGAAATACGATGCCACCCGGGAGAAATTTGCGGATCTGATCAAAGCCATGAAAAGGGCCGAAGCTAGGTTGGATCCGGCTCTTGTACCCTTCGCGACCAGGTGTTATTCATGAAGCACAACCTCAACGCGAAGGCCATCGTGGGGCTCAGCGGTGAAGTGGTCAGTGTTCAGGCCAACGTGGACAGTCTTGTTGCGGAGATGGAGACGGCCTTCGCCCAAGCCGACCTGTTTCTTAAAACCCTGCCGTCGGAATAAGCCGAAGAGGATTTGCTCCAGTGCGGGGCATCATGCAAGGCTGAACAATCCGATTCAAAGAGCTCGAACTCAGCTGTTTTCCTGTCAGGCTGATTCCGCGGAACCGCTTGAAGATGTTCGGATGGTATGAAATTGTGAACGAAAGAGGAGCATCATGAAATTGGGTGGATTTTTAAGCACAAGCCGTTTTATTGCCGAAGAATATCTGAAGGTGAATCATGACTTTTTGAGGGCGATCATCGAAAAATTGCAGCGGGTGGACGAAGATTCAGCCGGGGAATTTCTGCGGATCGGTGACAATTATTTCATTACACCCGAAGGCCTGAAAATCTTTGTCTCGAACATGGCCGTTCCGGGAAATATGTTCTATGGCGTGGATAAAACCGCTATCGAGAGATTGTGGAATGACCTTCAGGAAATGGGCATCATTGAGCAGCGCCTTTATTTTCTCCTGAAAAAGGTGAAAGACGAGGGCCTGAGTTCGCGAAGCACGGAGATCCTTCTGCGAACAATACGAAAGTATGGGGCTGACGTTTAATCATCACCGGGGATCTGGCTGATTCCTCTTGCCGCATCTTTCATCGCACTAGCGGCCCCCAAAGGATCGGGCCGCTCAAAAAAGTCCTTCAAAAAAAGATCGGGACGGCTGTCAAATAATCATCGATGTGGGTGGCAAAAGGCCAAAATGTTGGCGAAGCGCCCCCTTTTATCCACAGCTCTATTGATAACCCTGTTGATAACCCTGTTGGCAAAGGGGATAAGTCAGCAATTCTTAGAAATATTGAACGGCTTGCATAAGAGCTGGGCAACGAAAAGGCAGTTAAAAACCACATAATATTAATGGTTTGTGTAATTCATTGGAAAATTTTACTTTTCTTCGCCCGCTGAAAACGTTATGAGAAACGGCAATTGAAAAACAGTGGTTGTCAAAGGGAAAGCACGCGTTTCAGGAAGGAAAAATTTTCATTCTGCTGAAAATTGAAGGCGTCTTCCGAAAAGTCCCAGTAACAATTTCTTCAACAGAATAAGGAACTTGAAATGATCGATGGAAATAGCGCAGGCGTTGGGGAGGACACCCTCAACAGGATCAAGAAGGGTGCATTCTTGACGGTAAAATCTGGAAATGGAGTCAATACCATGACGATTGGGTGGGCTGCCTTCGGCTTTGTCTGGAACAAACCGATCATGATGGTGGCTGTGCGGTCCAGTCGCCACACCTTTGGAATCATTGAAACCGCCCGGGATTTTACCGTGACGGTTCCGCTGGAGGACTTGCGAAAAGAACTTGCCTTCTGCGGTTCGAAATCCGGCCGGGACGTCGATAAGTTCAAGGCATGCAGCCTGGAGACGATCAGCGGGCGCCAAGTCGATTCCCCCGTCATAAAAACCAGGGGACGCCAGTATGAATGCGCGATAATCTACAAAACCGCCATGGATCCGGCCCATCTGGACAGGGAGTATGAATCATCGTTTTATCCTCAAAAGGACTACCATACCCTCTATTTCGGTGAAATACTGGCCTGCTATGAAACAGAGTGATTTTCAGCGGATGTTGAAGGGGATATCCGCCTTTTTCGCCAGGTGACAGCAGGACAGCAACGTGATTCCAATCCATGCCCCGATGATCATTCCCAACGCGAATATGACCGTGGTTCCCATGATTTTCTTCTCCTTCATCGTGATCTGAGCGACGAGCCGACCGCGTTCTTTCCCCGTCGCTGACGGGCTGTCGCCACGGGGCGGCCGTGTGCTTTTGACGGTAAATCACTCAAATCTCATGCCAACCCTTCAGGGTGCGATGTGTTACAGGCAGGCAACCCGTGATGGATACGGTCGTTTCGCACGCCCAGGTGGGGCACGGGTAAATGTGCCGCCATGCGTGAGTATAAAATGGGGATATGCCTGAAAAACCGATGAGATATGGGAGGAGAAAAGCGTATGGCAAAGGGGGGAGGAATGCCGTTATCGTGCTGAGGACGTTCTTCTTCCGAAGAGGAGTCTGCCGGTCTTGCGGATAACAGCAATGCACAGAAGGACGAGGAGTCCGAGGCAGACGATCGGGACCACAAGGGCCAGGATGGCTATGACGATGGCTCCGACCAGTTCCAGTGTCGCGATCCAGGGATTGGCCGCTCCCGCCGTAGAGAGGGATGATTTTAAGCGGAGTGCGACCATGGATCCTTGAACCAGGCCGGCGATTCCGCCACCGGCCATAATCGCCAGCGTCCATTTCAGAAAGGGGGAGATTTCCGTTACCATGGAAGCCGTGGTGACCGTACCGGCGATGACGGCGGCGGGTGTTGCGATGGTGTCCAGGATGGAATCGAACCAGGGGATATAATAGCCGATGATTTCCGCGACGGTTGCTGTTGCGAAAGCCAGCGTCGCATAGGGGGTGCCGATCCAGGCAAATTCGGGAGAAGGGTGAATGTGGCCGCCCAGGATCGCCAGGTTCATCGCAAGCAGGGGAACAAAAACCCGAAAGCCGCATGCGGCGCTAAGCCCTATACCAACCGCTATTCCCAGTAGTGTTTCCATCGTTTTCCTATAAAAAATTCCGTACCGGATTGCTCAAATTATCAGGACGTTTTCGTAAAATCAAGAAGGTTAAAAACGATCACTTTGTGATATAGAGATCAGATTCACTCAAGCAAAAAAGGAGAATAAGGATTATGGGTTCTTGTGATTCATGTGGTTCAGGAAATACACCGGGAGGAACGGGGTGCCCCGTGCCGGGAAATCAGCAGAATCCCGCCGCACAGAATACCCCCGAAGATGACAAGCTCAAAAAGAGCATGGAGCGTGTTGCTCACAAAATTCTGGTTCTCTCAGGAAAGGGCGGCGTCGGGAAAAGCACCGTGGCCGTCAATCTGGCGGTTGCCCTGGCCCTCGAAGGAAAGCGGGTTGGGCTGCTGGACGTGGATTTTCACGGCCCCAGCATTCCCAAGCTCCTTGCCCTGGAGGACCGCAAGCCGGAGGTGGTCGGTGATGCCATGCTTCCCGTTTCAATGGACTACGGCATGAAGGTCATGTCCCTGGGGTTTCTTTTGAACCGGAAGGATGATGCGGTGATCTGGCGCGGGCCGATGAAGTACGGAGCGATCAAGCAACTGCTTACCAATGTCCACTGGGGCGACCTGGATTATCTGGTCATCGATTTCCCCCCGGGTACGGGAGATGAGCCGCTTTCCGTCGCGCAGTTGATTCCCGATGCGGACGGCGCGGTCGTGGTGACGACGCCTCAGGATGTCTCGACGATCGATGTCAGCAAATCCGTAACGTTTTGCCGGCACCTCAAAATTCCTGTCCTGGGCATTGTTGAAAACATGAGTGGCCTGATCTGTCCACACTGTTCGAAGCTTATTGAACTGTTCAAACAGGGAGGCGGTGAGGAAATGGCCAAACGGATGGATGTGCCCTTTCTGGGGCGGATTCCCATTGATCCCAAGATCGTGCAATCATCGGATGAAGGGCGCCCCTTTATCTTCCACCATAAGGACACGGAGGCTGCCGCTGCATTCCGCCAGGTGGTCCAGCCGCTGCTCAAGCTCGGATAAGGTCCGAAAAAATCCGGTGCGTGTCCGGGGGATTGCCCGAAAATCCCCCGGACATTAACTCTCCCGAGCATGGACGGACGATGATTCCGCTCCAACCCCAGCCGGTCTGGAACATTGGCGGCGCACCCCACTGGAGAAAATTCCAGGGTGCTGCATCATGCCGCGCCATGCCACTTCAAGCCGACGGATTCGATCGCCGAACGGTTGGCCAGTACCATAACTTCCGAAGGGCCGAGCAGCCACTGATCAAGGCAGACGACAAGGCCGTGATTCGATGGGCTGCAGCTCACCCAGGCGCTGTTCTGCATCGCTTCCGGGGCTTCGGGGTCCGTATTGGAGACAACCTGCAACCCCTCCTGTGACAGGCTGCCGTCAACGACAACCCGCCCGCCGCGCCGTTCGACCCCGTTCGGGTTGATCACCACCAGCATCTCCTGGTCGTCAAAGATGCGTGACCAGGCAATGATCTGGCCTGCATCCGGGAATGCAAAGGGAAGGTCCAGATACGAAATCCGACGAGGGTACTGCCTTCCCCGCCGCAGAGGAATAAAGGCCCGGCGCAGGCGGGTAAGCTCGGCCATCCGCCTGTAAATGGGATGATCTGTATTGAAAACATGATATCCGGCGGTGCCGTGCGGGCCGAAGCCGATCTGGCCGGGGTCGATTTCCCCCTGCACTCCGTCCCATCCTGAAGCCAGAGGATGCTCCGGTCCGAACATGGCTTCACGCAAAAGGCAGTCATGGCCGCCCCAGTCGAGGTATCTGCGCTCTTGCGGTTCGGCGCCTCCGGCCAGGGCCTGTTCCATTCCATAATAAAAGCAGGGAATACCCAGTGTGAAAAGCTGCATGGCAGCGACCGCCGCCGCCTGGTGATCGTTCGGCGCATCCGCGGCCAGCCTCACCTTGGCGCCGAAGACATGGTCGTGGTCATTGCTGATGCTCAGGTGATGAGAACCCCAGTTGCGGTGCGATCCCATCCCCTGGTCATAGTAGTTGAAGCCGCCAAAGAAGTCCGACGCTTTTGCCAGCCCCTTGCCGACATTGCATAGAATCTCCCGTTGTTCGCCGATATCGAGACATGCATTGAGGTTGCGCCCGGCAATGTCCAGGTAGCGGTCCTGCGCCGAACTGCCCCCAGCGACCTCAGCAACAAGCAGAAAGTCATCTTTCCCGAGAATCTCGGCATACTCCCTGATGGCATTGCAGAAATTCCTGGCCTGTTCAAGTGTCACATGCTTGAGGGTGTCGATTCGGAATCCGTCGACGTCTGCGAGGGCGATCCAGTAGTGATATGCAAGCACCAGCGCCGAAAGCGTCTCGCCAGCAAAGAGATTGAACTTGCGCAGTCTTTGGAAATCGGTTCGCTTATGCTCCGCAGATTCGTCGTTGATGTCGCCTTCACCGAGACGGCCTTTCCCCGCCCGGAGATAGCGATCGCGGCCCTGCAGATCGGTGGGCCATACGTAGTCGTCTTCTCCCAGTTTCTGCTCGGGGTCCGTAATGGCCCAGCCGTATCCGTTGCGCGGCCAGAGGGTGCCGTAGCTGCCCCAGGCAAGGTATGGAGGTTCGAAGGCGTTTCCAGAAGAGCTGTCATAGAGCCAGTTACAGCCGGAATGGTTGAAGATGACGTCAAGAACGACGCGCATCCTGTATTGTTCCGAATGTGCCGCATGGACCAGTTCCACGAGGTCTCGCCGGGTTCCGAAACGCGGGTCGATATCGAGAAAGTTCTGGATTCCATAGCCGTGGTAGCTGTCCTCTTCGATGCGCTGGCGGAAGACCGGTGCAATCCAGAGGGTTGTGATGCCAAGGTCTGCCAGATAGTCCAGCTTCGAGCGTATCCCTGCCAGAGTTCCCCCCTGAAAACGGTTCGCCCCGGAAAACTGCCATTTGTCCCAGCGCCACTCCGCGCCTCGCAAGGCCCGGATCCGGGAGATCCCCTCGGGGGCGCTCAGGTCGATGTCCAGAAGACGGTCGGGCGCTTCCTGGCCGTTGGAAAACCGGTCGGGAAGGAGAAAGTAGAAGATTTCATCCCGCCAGTCATTCGGGGACGGTTCATAACGGTCCCTCGCCGGCCAGTCAGCCAGGGCTTCGGCTAAACTGCGGGGCGGGGCCTTGTCGAGAATGTCATTGAGGTCAGCCATGATGCACCTCCGGCGAATTCTGCCCTGAACGCTTTCAGGTACAGTCCGCTTCAAAAGGCCGGGGCGGAACGGCCGTTGTCGTCCCGCCCCGGCGGCGTCTGGGAAAGGCGTCCCTTCCGGATCCTTACGGGCATTTTTCGATGGCAATCGCCTTGATCTGCTCCCGGTAATAGATGAAGTGTCGTCCATCTCTTACGTGGGAATAGGCCCAGAGTTTGAGGGCAAAGGCACAGGTGCTGTCGAGGCCGGCAAGCATTCCCGTCCCAGGTGCGGGAGCCGCCGTGCCTCCCGATACGGGCTGGTTGATGCTGCCTGGCAGACCGTTGTTGGAGGCGCCGCTGGCAAGATAATGGACGGTGGGATTGACTCCCTTGGTGTAGTAAAGACCCCACGAGCGAAGCCGGTTGTTTTCCTGCGACACCTGCGCCTGGAAGGTGAGGGACAGGGCAGGGGTCCACGGAATGACACCGCATTCGTTAATGACCGCGGGAATGACGAGCTCCAGATTCGGCGCCTTGTTGTCCAGGGTGATGACAAGGTCGCAGCGGTCAAGCATGGGCGGCAGCACGGCCGGCGGTACGACGGTGCCGTCCCGGTAGTCCACGCCCAGCGCCGAGGTAAGTTTGGCGCCGTTTTCGTCGAACACCTCCAGCCTCAACACGAATTTTCCAGTGTCCTCTTCGGCCAGCAGGCTTTTCCAGGTTCCGATCCAGTCCGGGTTGTACCAGTAGTAATCGCTGAAATTGCGCACTTCATAGAGAGCCGGGATGCCATTGACGGTTTTTGGGCCCAGGGAATGCGATTCGCTGAAGAGGGTTGCCTTTGAGACGCGCGTATCCCCCAGTGGCGTGGTGATGGGGCTGAATTCGCTGCTTCCCTCTCTTGCATAGGAGAGGCGGTAATAGCGCACCGGGATGCCGGTGGACAGGGCGTCGCCGAACTGGCCATAGACCAGCAGGCTGCCTCCGTAGGCGACGTTGCTCAACGGAGCCTCATTGTAAAGGCCGCTGATCTGGTTGATTTTGTAAACCTCATCGTCGCCGATGCGCGTAAAGAACACCGGGGATCCCTCCGGCGGATCATAGCAGTTACCGTTGCCGCAGATGACCTCTTCGTTGTCGAGATAGAGGTCGATATGGGCATTGTTGACATTCCAGCGGGTGCTGGTGTAGGGATCGAGGTAGATGACCGTCGGTACGCCGTCGATGACCTGCGTCGCCTTGATGATGATGTCCGGGCGGGCGTCGAAGCGCAGCCGGCCGTTGCGGATGTGGAAGGGCCACCATCTGAAGCAGCAGTTGAAAAAGCCGTCGCAGTCCGTCGTGGTCTCACACACCTCCGCCCTGCTGTAAAAGCAGAACGGAAAGATTTGCCACGGTGGGATCTTGGAGGTCAGTGTCAATCGTTCCAGCCGGGCTGCGATGCTGCTGTCCATGAGGCGCGCTTCGCCCACGCGGGTAAAGGCGGGCTGCGATGCCGAAAAGGCGGCTTCGGCCAGGGCGGGGGTTGCCTTCAGGGAACTGGCTGGAGCCAATGACGGGAGGTCCGGCGGTTCGGGCTGGGGGCCAAGGCTGGCCAATCGCGGCCGCAAGGCGCCGATGTCGCCGGCCAGCGTTGAAGCAGCTCCCAGATTCAGCTCCGGTGAAGGATCGGGTCCGGGGAAGGGCTTTACCAGAATGGGAGGCTCCCTGAGCAGATCGGGAATGCGAATCACCGGTCTATCCAGGAGCAGTTCCCACCACTTGCGCAGCGGCGGCCAGAAGCAGTTCTCGCGGTCCACGTCGAAGATCTCAACCTTCACAAAGGGGACGGGACAGACGGTCGTAACCCCGTCGGAGCTACTGACCTTGCGGATGTGTCCGGAAATGCAGATTCGGATCGGCCACCAGGGAAGCCATAGTTCCAGCGGCAGGATGGCATTGTACTGGAGGCGGTACTGCTGTGTCCCTTCGGCCTTCCATTCCGCGGCTGCGAAGGATCTCCTGAAGGCGCTGGAGCGACGGATCTCTTTTGCCATGCCTGACGGACCGATCATGAGGTCCACATCGGCAGGCTGTGACAGCCTCACGGCAACCCTGTAGACTCCTTTCTCATTCAGATCGGCACTCCCCAGCAGGGATCCGGCCTTGTCGAAGACATAGGCGGCCAGCTTCAGCTCCCCCGGCTGGCACTCGGGCTGCTCGCGTGAGATCTGCCCATCGATAAGAAAGCTCCTGATTTTTCTGGACCCAGTCGTCTGACTTTTCTCATTTGCCATGTCCTACCTCCTTATTCCTTTCCTGCTTCAATAGGGTTGTTTTGTTGGGTGCTGGGTTTAAAAATGAGGACGTGACCGCTGTTACTTTGCCAAACCAGGCCTCTGCGGTGTTTGAAGCAACGATTCGACGAAGCTGATGTGTGATGAACTGTGAGTCTATATGAGAAGGCGGCTACGCAGAAACTGTCCGTTGAATAGCGGCTAATTTAGTCAAAAAGGATTCTTAAGACACGCGTTCCGAGCTGGCAGATTTACCTTCCCAGCCTGACATTCAACTAATTGTGGAATGAAATGAAAGATAATTCAACACAGATAGACTACGGGTTTTATCCCAGTGAAATCCTGTCACGCCGTTTTACGTTCCAGACGGGGAACGTCGCCATCTCCCGTTCCGCGTTCTGCGATGACGGCTATGGCAGGAAAAGAGCCGCCCCGGGTTTCAGAGCATTGAAGCAGAAAACCGGCCCGGGAATGAAACGATGCCGCTTTTCCGCTTCAATCCCGGGTGGTCAGAGTCTATTCAGCTTCTCCCACGGGTTCGGCCGACGTTCCCAAAAAACCGCGTCCCTGTGCGAAGTACACATTGATGGGTTTTTCATTGCGGAGAACATCGAGGACGCTTTGGAACATGGCCGAGGGGAGATGCATCCTGATGATCCCTCCGGTATCCGAGTCCGCCTCAAAAAACATGCCGGGATCATTGAACCTGATCCAGGCCAGGGTTTTCCCCGCCGCGTCGTTCAACTGAATCTGTGCGCGGTTTGTCTGATAGCCATCCGGTCCTCCGTAAAATAAAACGCTGTAACTTGAAACTGCTGGCATGTCCTGATCCTCCTTGATCTGAATTTGAGCGGTTCCTGCATTGACCGTTCCAGCCAGCCGCCCGCCGTGCCGCAACGGTGATACGCTTGAGCCTTGGGCTGCATCCAACTTCTGCCGACGGCTGCGAGAACCCAAAACGGACGCACTGACGCCTGCTCCGCCCGGCTCTATCCCATCAGGTGTCCATAAATGTTCTGTCGAACCTGTCGATGATTTCCAAGAACTCCGTGGGCAGCCTCTTCCGGACTTCCCCGACGATTTCCCGGGAAATCACCTTGTAAAATGCCTGTGAAATTCCGCCGGCAATACAGGCGATCGTATCGCTGTCTCCGCCTAATGAGATCGCTTTGCGAATGGCGTCTTCATAATCTTCTGAATCAAGAAAGGAGAGAATGGCTTCCGGAACGGAACCCTGGCAGGAGACATCGAACCTGTAGGCCGGTCGGATGTCCTCAACGGTCCGTTTCAGGTTGTAACCGAACCGCTCGCCGATTTCCTTCCGGATGTCCTCTTTGCTTTTTCCCCCTCGAGCGAGAAAAACGGCCAAAGCGGCCGCCTGCGCCCCCTTGATTCCCTCGGGATGGTTATGAGAGACTTCCGCGCTTTTCCGGGCTTCCGCCAGCACGGCTTCCGCCGTGGGGAAAGCGAATCCGATCGGGCTGACCCGCATGGCCGAGCCGTTTCCCCAGCTGTTGTAAGGTTTGCTCTCCGGGGAAAAGAGCCACTTCATAAAATCCCGGCCGTACCCGGCATCGGGGTATCTTCGACCGAAAGATTTCATCGAATCCGCATAATCCGTCGAACGGAGGATGGCATCGGCAACCGCCACAGTCATCACCGTATCGTCGGTAAAGCGGGAGTGCGTCTGAAACAGCGGAATGTTCATTGTTTTCATGCGGCTGTGCTCATAAGCGGAGCCGATGACATCCCCTGCGATGGCGCCGAGCATGGTTCCCATTCTTTCCGGCTCTGAGCCTGGATTCTGATTCCTTCCGACTGATGAGCGGCCAATCCAGCCCGATGGTTCCGTTCATGGATTCTGCCGAGGGTCAGGGGGCCGCCCCGCCAGGAATGCCTCCACGCCCGCCTTCATGCGAAGAAAGTTCCCCATGACATCCGGATTTTCCTTGAAGCGGGATACCCGGCGCCTTTATCGGGTTTCCCGGGAAAAAGGCCTTGAATGCCGCTGCGCTGCGGCGCCTGCCTTCCGCAGGAGATTCCTGGCATCCTGAAACGTCAGCAGCTGCATTCCTTCCTCGCAGGTGCACCATCGCTTTGCACGATTTTCAGGACTCTCCTGCTGGTCGATGTGCTCCAGCAGAAAAAATTGTGTAATGACCTCTTCCGCCTCCATGCGGAATCGGCTCTCTCCCAGTGGCCCTATGACGCTTGCAACAACGCCCGCTTCTTCCCATACCTCGCGCACCGCTGTCCTCTCCAGATCTTCGCCTGGCGTGATGTGGCCCTTTGGAAGAACCCAGTGTTCCGGAATCTTCTTTGCCGACACGATCAGGAAACGAGGTTCTCCGCTTTTATCATACCGTACCACGACACCGCCGGCATGTGTGAAATAAGACTGAAAAAAATCCCCCCGGCTCTGCTTTTCCCTTGCACGAACATACGCTGCCTGAATAAGGAATGCGGCAACAAAGGCAGCGGCTGTTGATGCGACGGTGAGAGTTGGCTTGCTGCTGCGCGAGGAAAGCGCCAGGGCGGCAAAAGCGGCTGAAATGAGGCTGTTCATTGCAGAAACGGTGTAAGCCAGCCCACCGAATTTTCGCAGTTCTGAAGGCCGCGTTTTGTCCTGCGGACTGAAAGGCGCGTATCCGAAAAGAACCCCCCGATCGTCATAGTAATCCTGAAACCTCTTCCTGATGTTCCTCATGTCTCTCTTGTAGCCGTCTGTGACTTCATTTCTTTTGATCAGTCTGAAGAGCGTAACAAGACCAACCACGAGCAAAGAAGAAAAGGCAAAGTAGAGGAGGAATTCTTTTGAAAAATCGTATTGAACGCCATCCTTGCCGATGGCGACCAGTGCGGTAATCGCCGCGGTGACCAGTGTAATGAAGAATGTTACGCGCTTTTCACCCGTCTCCTCATTTTTCCAAAAGGAATCCTGCAGATGACTGAGATCTGCCAGAAGCAGTTCCTTGGCGGCGTTTTCCCCCCTGTTTCCCGCCTGATCGTTCATCGTCATAATCCCTCCAAGCGATGTATCGGAACCGGTAAAAATTCCCTGTTAAAGGCCGGTTTCCTGGTTCGGCGCCATTCCGAATGTTTTCTCGTACCGTTTCCTGCCGGCGGTTTTGAAAGGAACTGCCGGACATGTCCTGATCTCTCCTGGGCACGCGCTGCTTGTCAGGGCGTTATGCCTTCATAAAAGCGGGTACATCACGTTCTTTTCCGGATCTGTCTTTCTCCTGTCTTTCCCTAAACCACTTCGATGGTCCTGACGGCAAAATGGCCGGCGTGGTCGGCGTCTTCGACCTTGACGGTTCGGATGCCGGGGGAGGCGCCGGCGGTGGTGAGCGTAACGGTCCGCCCGTCGCCTGAAACGGTCGTCGTGATGCCCTGGGAGGGGGTCACGACAACATTTGAGCCCCGCACTGCCGGATCCCCGGGGGCGACTTCGCAGGTCAGGTTCAGGGCGCCCGTGGCGGGCACCTGGTAGGTGGCGGCGCTGCGGAGCATGAAGTGGGGCTTGAGCGTGATCGACGTCTCGATTTCCGTCGAATTGTCGCTCCGTCCGATGCCGATTTTGAAGGTCATGAGGGTTTCTTCCTGGGGCGGTTCCTGGGCGGGGAAGGTCACCTGAATAATCAGCCCGTCGCCCAGGTAGTCGTCAAACCCTTCGGGGTTCGGTTCCTGTGCCGTCAGGGACGGAAGGGGATCGACGTTTCCCGGCGAGGGGGGGCTGCCGGGATAGGAAACGGCGGTCCGGTTGAGCGCCCCGGTAACCGGGGACGGGACGAGCAGATAAGCCGTATCGCCGGGCCGGAGGAGCGAGGTCCGATGGGAATCGAAGGCGGCCGAAAGCTCCGCGAGAGTCGGGATCGCACTGCGGAAATAGAGATCCCGGACGATCTTGACGGAAAACTGCCGGACAGGAACGTGGATATCGCCGAAGAAGAGGGTTTTGTGGTGGTTGAGTCCGGGATCGTCGAAGGTTCCGTCGGCTGCGCTGTAGGCATAACGGCGGCTGATTTCCACGGGCTGCTCTGCGTCGCTGCCGGGCGTTCGGGCAATCAGGGCTGTATCGTTTGCCTGGACAAAGGTGCTTTCCGACGGGTCCGTTACCGTAAGGGCATAGCGCCGGGTGTTGTTCGGGGTGACCTTGATCCGCGCCTCCTGGGTTTCCAGGAGCGTGAGGACGGTGCCGTTGGCGACGGTCAGTCCGGCGCAGGTGACGGAAACGTCCTCGACCGTATCGAGCTCATAATAGATGTTCTGCTTTCCCCAGTCCCGCTGTACCTCCAGGCTTTCAGCCATGTCCGAACCGGCGGCGTTGGGGACGGAGATCCGGTGTTTGCCGCTCCGGGTGAAGGTCACATAGGTGCCGCCGCACCGCTCCAGGGCGGCGGAGGTGGGGAGAAGGGCGGTTTCCGAAGGTGCGAAGCTGGGCGGGTCGGCCATGGTGGTGTCGTTGGGGGTTGCCCAGTTCCTCCGGACAAACCCGTCCGCAAGGCATTCTCCACTGCCGGCGGGGGCCATGGCATCGCCGTTGGGGTTCTGGGAGGCCGGTGCGCCGCCCGTGACCAGGGGAAGCAGCCGCGGCTTGTTGGCGTCATCGTAGTGCACACCGGGGGCGTCAAGCATGTTGGCGGTGATGACGGAAAAATTGCTGCGGTCTCCGCCGGGCCAGGCGAAATACCAGAAGCGGCCGATGTCGCCCACATAGCGGGGTGTATTGCGCAGCCGGCAGAAGGCGGAGTAGAGATCACCGCTTTCCTCAGAGGCCTGCTGCTCCATCCAGGACATGTGCCCCCTCTGCTTGGTCTGCTTGAAGGCGTTGTCGTGCCAGAAAAAGCCGGCTCCGGGAATCACGCACCACGACTGGGTGCCGAAGATATAGCGCGTAATCCGTGTGAAGGTCTGCGTCCAGTTGGAAGGACGGAACTGGTAGTCGATCTGCCCGTAGGGATCGAAAAGCCATTTCATCCAGCCCATGTCGAAATATTCGAGCAGCCAGTCGTCGACCCATCCCATGGCGTCGTTATGGCCGACCTTGGCCACCCGCAGTGAGGTTTCCCCCGTGGGAAGGGGCGGCGCGTCCTTGAGCTCCGCGGTATTCCCGCTGACGTGCATGACCACGGTGGTCTGGCTCTGATTGCCCACCAGCATCTTGACCCGGTCATAGACCGTGAGCGTCAGGGACTCGCCGTTGACCGGTGAAATAGTGATGCGCGCCGGCTGATCGAGGTCGGCCACCTGCGCGGGATAGTAATTATAGGGGTCCAGGGCGCTCGTCGGGTCATGGGTCGAATAGGGGGAAACGCCACCTGGATTGATAAAGCTGACCCGCGTGGAGAGGGTGATGTCATGATCGTTGATCGACGCCACTTCGCGTACCACGGTCGTTTCGCCGGATTTTACGATGACCCGGCTTGCACCGCGCAGGGCCGCCAGACCTTCATCGCCGGTAAGGTGGAGACGGGTGCCGTTGTCTTCGAAGGAAACATCGTAGTAGCGGCCGGCGCGGGACTCCGACAGATGAGCCAGGCCGTAGATCCCCCGGTAGATCAGGAAAAAGAGGCCGCCGTAGACCGTGCCCACCGTGGCATTCATGATCCCGCCGTGGGTGAGGATCTGCAGGATGTTGATGATCCATTCCGGCACGCCTTGCCAGTTGGAGCGGCGTCGGCGGATATAGACATCACTGGTACCGTAATCACGGAGCGGAGAGGGAAGGCGGAATCCTTCACCGGTGTTTCCGGGACCGAGTTCGACCTCCCTGGTCCTTCCTCCCTTGGAGATCTGTACCGGCGTTCCCTCCTCGAAAGAGGTCTCTCCGGGGCTCGGAATGACCAGATACCAGTCTCCTTCGACCTCTTTCAGCCGGCCCTGGACATAGGGGGAATAGGTCGGGTCTTCACCTTCGGAAATCCCGTCGAAGAGGCCTTCGATGGCGCCCAGGGGGATGTAGGAGGTCAGAAGGGGGCCGAACCAGCAGCACTGCCGCGTGTGAATGAGCTCATGCTCGATGAGGCTCTTCTGGCGATCGAACTCCCAGTTTTCCGGATCATCGGGAACCAGGGTGGAACCGCAGCTCAGCGTGCCGCTGACCGTCCTGTCCGTTTCGACGAGGGGAACGACCACGACGGGATTCGTCCCAGCGCTCACGTTGTTGAGAGTCCCCTCGAGGAGGTAGGCGTTGCCTTCCCGCCGGAAGGAGGCGGCGAAATCCGTGTCGATCTTGGTGGTGTCGGGGGCCAGGATGTCGATGCCGGTGCCGGTGAGGGGCGGATCTCCGGCGAAATAGAGTTCATAGTCGAAGGCGGTTGTCTTCACCCGGGCGGCAATGGTCTTGTCCCCACTGACAACCGCCACCTCGACGGCCGCCATTCCGTAGCGCGGCCGCAGATCATAGAGTTTGAAAGAGATCTTATCGGTGGTCACCTGCCCATCGGCGCCCGCTGCACCGACAGGGGTCCCGTCAATTCCGATCCGGGACCACCCCGTGCCGGGATTGGCCGGGGTCATCCGGACGGCGCGGATATCCGTTGCGTTGTCTGCTGCGAGAATCAGGTCATCGCCCTCGACCTCGCAGGTCGTTCCGGAAACGGATTTGATCCGATAGAATCTGTCCTCGGCGCTTGCGGGCAAGCCCGTCGGGTTGGCGGTGAAGGTGACGCGCAGGCATTCATTTTCGCGGAACCGCGGCATCTGGACCCGCGTTCTGGCTCCGCCGACATCGATGAAGGGCAGGACGGAGAGATGCGAGTCGTCCTTTCGCTCGGCATCGTAACGGGGGCCGCTTTCAGCCAGGGGGACCAGTTCAAGGCCCGCTGCCTGGACCGTCACCGGCCGGGTAAGCTCGATGGCTCCGCGGATCTCGTCAATCAGTGCGATCTGAGTATCCGTTCCCTTCCGGAGATAAACGAAGGAATTCGGCTTCAGGTCCGAGGTTCCCGTCGCGGTGGAATGGGCGGCGAACCAGCGGTTGCTGGTCGCGTGTTGGGCGATCTCGATGCCGCTGATCGTTGCGGCTCCCGGCATGGCGTCCGTGACCTGGGCTCCGGTGATCTGGGATAGCTGAAGGGCTTTGGCTGTTGCCGCTGCATCGGCGGGGTCCATCGTGAGGGTCAATTCGGCGCTCAGGGTGCGGTTGTCGTAAGGGCTTGTTTCCGCGGGCGTCTGCCGGGAGAAGCACTCCACGGAACAGGGACCAGTCCCGGCCGGCAGGGGATGGGCGGTGACGATGGACTGGTAGCCGAGCCCGGAAACGGAGCGGACGGCGGTTTTGATCGGCTGGCCGGAATCGGCAAATTTGACGAAGCCGGGCGCCGCCGTCGAGATTCTCGCCGGGTTAAAAACAAAGGTGGTACCTGCAGGCGGCGCGGCAATGGTCCCCAGGGGATCGGCGACAGGCCGCAGGAACTGCCAGGAGAGGGGCGTATCGGCCGCGCCCAGGACAGAGGGGTCGCGGTCTACGAGGCGGTCCGTGGCGGTCCCTCCGGGGCCGGTGATCTTCAGGGCGAGCGGATTTGCCGTAGCGCTCGCGGCGACGAGAAATTCCCCCGCCTCCGGAATCGTCGGGCTCGGGCTGCCGTCGGCTTTCACGAAGGAAAGGGTATTGGGTGTGGCCGAGACCTTCGCTTCAAAAGGGCCTTCCGACGCCTGTGCCGTCGTCAGGGTGACCGTTCCGGTAAAGTCTCCGGGCAGGGCCACATCGACGGTCATTTCGGTGTCGAAGGACTTGATGGAGGTGGACAGAACGACATTGTCCGCGGTAATCCGCAGGGGATCGTTGACGGAATAATAATTCTGAGTTGCCGTCGCGCAGTCAAGGGCATCGGGCTGACCGCCCCGGGGCAGGTCTTCCGTGCCCCTGCTTGTCAGGGGGCGGACCGAAACGGAATTTGCCGCAATCGTCCCTTCCGCCGTATCGACGCGGAGCCGCGTTTTTCCGCTCCGCTCCTCGACGGACAGCACCTTGGCAATGGCATAGCCCCCCACCGTATCCGTCAGCAGCAGCCAGGAATCCTGGGCGATTCCCGTTCCGGTGGTTCCGAGTTCGAGAATGAAACGCCTTTCCAGAGTGCCCACCGCGCATTTCGTCCCGACGACGCATTCGGTGCAGGTGGCGCTCTGTGGTCCGCGCAAGCCGGTCCGGGTGTCGAAATGGAATCCCCCCCTGGGGAAAGCAGGGACCGGTGAGCCGGGGATGACGGGTTTTGCCGGTCCTCCGTAGCGCGTCCAGGTCAGGGGCAGATGGTTGGTCTGCATCGAACCTTTTCGCCGCGCCCCGCGCAAAAGAAACGGCCTGCCGCTCTCGGGCGTTACGAGCAGAACGGTGCCGCAATAGGTGGGGACGAATTCCTCATTGGGGGCGAAAACCCGGACATCGGCCAGATTTTCGATTTCTTCCTGGTTGACGATGATGATGTGCTGGAAGGTTTTGGCCCGGTCGTTGGCGAAAGCGCCGTCCCGGAGCACGCCGTAACTTCCCGTGCGGTCGCTGTGGACCCCTTGAGACCAGCCGTAGCGGTCTGCGTTGCCGCTGAAGATGCTTCCCCAGAGGCTGAGGAATCCCTCGTAGCCGAGCCAGCCCACGATGTTGTTCTGCAGCGACCATGTCAGATCGCTGAGCACCATGAGAAACGTCCAGCCTCCCGAGGATTCGCCCTGAATGTCGGCGCGGCTGACGGGATTGTTCTGGCAGACGCAATAGGGACCGGCGGAAGGCTTTTCAACGGGCAGGGACCCGGCGTAGCCGTCTTCCCGGCGCGGATCGCCGGCGGTGCCGTCCAGGGGATCGGGGGCGGTGAAATAACCGATGCGCGGATCCAGGAGCCGCGACCGATAGTGCATAAAGCGGCCGTAGCAAGCGGCCCCGAAAAGACCGGGGACGGCATCGTGGGCCAGGAGGGATTCGCCGAAGGCGTCGCGGTGCAGCCGGGTGACGCCCGTCCGGGAAATCATGCGGACCGGGGTGGCGGTGCAGTCAAGGGAAAAGACAACGGCCAGCGGCTCTCCGGGGTTGCCGTCGATGCGGCCCAGGCAGGAAAAGCCGTCCCAGAGGAAGGTATGGCGGACGGTTCCCTTGCGGTCCTTGATCGTCCAGAGCCGGCCGAGATCATCGATGCAGAATGTCGGCGGCAGGGAAGGGAGATCGAGTCGCCGGCCCGATCCGTCGTAGTCAAGGAGGAAAATGCGGCCTTCCGCGAGGCAGGCGATGGGGCGCTTTTCTAAGTTGAGCTGGATCCTGCGTCTTCCCCGGGGCGTGACCAGTGCGGACAGGGCGTCGCCGTCGTATTCGTAACGCCAGGTCCCATCCGGCGTCCGGCAGGCGACGATGCGCTTGCCGCTGTCATAGTCCATCTCGACGCCGTCGACGTTGGTCATCAACCCCGCGGCATCCCAGAGATACTTTTCGCACCAGGTATCGCTTCCCGCCCGGACGGTCCGCAGGATGCCGCCGGGGGTGACCGTCTGGCTCATGGAGACGAAGCCGTCGTCGAAGACCCGCCAGCCTCGGTCATAGCGCAGATAGGTCCTGCCGTTGGCGGAGATCTCCAGCAGGCAGCCGGCCTCGTTGCGGGTATAGAGAAGTTCCGTCGTCGTGCCGGGAAGAAGGAAATTTTCAGAAACGGTTTCTGATTTGATGGAATCGGTTGCCGCTGCGGTGGTCATAGAACTCTGAATCCTCCTTTACCCTGAGAACCAATCAGCCGATGGAGCCGGAAACGCTGACCGACGCCGATCCCGAGGTCTCCTGGAACCGGATGGCGTTCAGCAGGGCCAGGATCTCCTGCTTGATGCGTTCCAATGCTGCTTCGAATTCTTCCACGAGCCGCGGCCCCAGAGAATTGATGGATTCCAGAAGTCCTGCCGGATCGATCTTGGCCAACTCCGCGCCCACCTCGTCCAGGGAACGGTCGATGTCCTTCAGCGCCTCCGTCGGCACGGCGGCCTTGATCTTGTTGAGAAACTCGTTGGAGAAGGAAAAACCCGCCAGCAGTTCCGAGGGTTTCAGAACATCGAGCCCCTGAATCAGCCGGTCGATGATCTCCCAGATCTCCTGGGCAAAGACGGCGGGGTCGTAGGCGGCGATCGTGTCCCGGATGGCCTTGTGGATCTCCCCCAGCTCCGCCGCCAGCCGCCGCGGGTCCAGGAGATCGAGCTGCTCCTTGAGGAGATCGATCAGGCCGAGAAACTTCTGCGCCAGGAAGCCGGGATTGAACATCGTCAGGTTTTTCTTGAGACGCTGGACAAAGGCCTTGAGCTCTTCTTCCAGGGAGGCCATCA
The DNA here is from genome assembly GCA_002067745.1 of Syntrophus sp. PtaU1.Bin005. Taxonomy (GTDB): domain Bacteria; phylum Desulfobacterota; class Syntrophia; order Syntrophales; family Syntrophaceae; genus Syntrophus; species Syntrophus buswellii. The sequence goes on along the minus strand of MVRU01000004.1, from coordinate 55,926 downwards.
GGGTCGGGACCTTGGCCATCATGGCGGCGAGGAGGTCATCCAGTTTCCGGGCGATGGGTTCCACATCGAGGGCGGCGAGAAGGTCGTCCAGACCGCCGGTCAGTCCGCTCAGGCTGCACCGTTCCAGGGTGTCCGCCGCCTTTTCCAGCTTGACGCCCACGGAGGCCGCGAGGGTCGCCGCCCGTGTCCGGACCTGATCCGAAACGGCCATTGCTCCCTGACCCAGGGCATCCCGCATTGAGCCCGGTCCCGCCTCGGCGACGACCGCCAGGGAGCCGCTGACGTTGAAGGACCCCGCCGAGAAGTTTCCGGAAATGGCCACCTGAGCCTCGAACTGAGCCTTGGCGAGAGGGGCGAAAAAGGCGTTGGTTTCGCTTTCAAAGCGTTCGCCGATCTCCCAGATCGCCGCCTTCACGTTCCGCAGGTCACGGGCCAGTCCGCCGCACAGCCGGTCCACGGCCTCCAGGGCGTCGCCGGCCGCTCCCGCTTCGAGGTCGGAAAGGGCCTCCCGGAGTTTGTTCGGCAGATAGCCCAGCATGCGGAGCACATCGCCCGGTTTGAATTTCGGTTCGGGCTGCGGAGGACCGCTGGTCGACGCCGTCGATGAAGACGATGATGAAGAGGGCGCTGAGGAAACGGCTCCTCCCGATGACGACGAGGAACCGGCTGTCGGCACGCCCGTCCCCTGGCTTACGGTTCCGGCGATGCCGCTGACAACGGAGTCGCCGATGTCGTTCAGGACGGTGCGGGTGGCGTCCAGAGCCGAATCCGGAGAGGGCAGGGAAATGCTTGCCAGCAGGGAATCGTATGCCTCTGCCACCGGTTCCAGAAGACGCGCGGGGGAAAACCGGTCGATGGCGTCGAGGGCGGTTTGAAAAGGACCGCGGATCTCCTCCACGAGGGGGCGCGGGTCAAGACCGGTCAGAAAGGACTTGGCCTCGTCGACATACGCGTCCAATTGGCCCAGGAACTGCGCCGGATCGAATTTCTTCAGCTCTTCGAGGAAGGCATTGATTTCCGCTTCGATTTCGGCGATGAGGGTATCGGGGATGAGGTTCGAAATCAGTTCCGCGGCGCGGGCCAGTCCCTGGATCACTGTATCGCCGACGGAGGCGGGGATCTGGAACTGCTGAGCCGCCGACATGACGGGAGAGAGGACTTCATCGAGGTCGATGCCCTCAATGGCGCTGATCAACTGTTCGATGGCGGGTCGCAGGGACTCGGGCAGCGGCAGCGCCGACAGAAGCTGTTCCGCCGTCTGCCGCAATTCGGTCAAGGTCCCGATGACGGAATCGGCGGCTTCCTTGATCCCCAGACTGTCCACGGCCGTCTTGATTTCATCCATGACCTGCCGGAAGGATCTCAGGGCCTCCAGTACCTTTTCGAGGACGGTCTTGGCCCCCGCCGCAACCGTGTCGATGCCGCCTTTCACCGTTTCGAGCGAATTGAGAATCGTGTCCAGGACGCCCTTGTAGACCTCCTCGATTCCGCCCAGGACGCCTTCGATTTCGGCCTTGAGGGCATCCGGGTCGATGGCCGATTCAATCGTATTGAGGAGTTCGCGCACCTTCCGGGCGGGCTTGTCCAGATCGGCGTCATTGATCGCCTTGGCGATGGAGAGGAGAAAATCCGTGATCATGGCTCGGTAGGAGGCCAGGGGGATATGGTTGAGCAGCCCCCGCATCCAATCTTCCGCGCGCTTAATCTGGGCTTCGATGGGGTCGCGGATGTAGCGCTTCAGGGAGTCCTCGACCAGCGCGTTGAGCCACAGGAGCATCTCCCGGATCATGTCCGCATCCATCTCGTTGACGGAAGCCTTGGCGTAATCCAGGTAATCGCCGATCATCTTGAAAAACTCCATGATGCCCTTTTCCGCCCGCTGCAGGGCCGCTCCCGCCTCTTCGAGGGGGGCCGCCAGCTGATCCAGGGGAAGGCGGTCGATGAGCCCCACGATGCGCTCCAGGTCGGCGCCGACCGAGGCGACGGTGTTTGCCCGCGCCACCTGCAGGGCCGCCAGGGCCGCATTGAGCCTGACCGCATCTCCTGCGTTGGCTGCCGCCGTGACGTTGTTCAGCGCCAGCAGGAGCCCGGCGTTGCGTCCCTGGGGGAAGCTGATGCTCCCGGCATCGGCCAGGACCGCATCGACGGAGAGGCGGATGCTCTGCAGGGACGTCCGGGGAATGGGGACCAGGATGTCCATCGCCAGTTCGGCGAAAAGGGCGGGATCCGAGGGAACGCCCCGCTCGACCGTATCCAGCAGGCTGCGGAAACGGCCCAGGCTGGAGAGATCCATGCTGGTATAGCCCTCGAAAAGGGAGGTCGCCTTCGAGAGGGCATCGCCGGAAAAGATGCCCAGCACCTTGCCCAGCTTGAGTGGATCGCTGTCCAGACCTTCCAGCAGGGAGACGATCAGGGCCGCGCCGTCGCCGACCGCCCGGACGTAGTCGGCCAGGGGGAGGGAGTCGACGGAAAAGCCGTCGGTAAAAGAAACCACCGACTCGACCAGAGGTTGAAGGAGTGAAGCCGGTTCGGAGATGTCGGCCTGCAGTGCGCCGATGCCGCCGCCCAGGCTGCCCAGGGCTGTGGAGATGGCCCCGTTGCCGATCAGGTTTGTCACCGCATCGGAATTCAGGGTCAGGGAAAGGGACCCCCGGGCGTTGGTGATGCTTGAAATATCGAGGCTGGTCAGCTCGTCCAGAAGGCTCATCGGTCATACCTCAGTTCGAGATCCGAAAGGTCGACGGTTAAAAAGAGGAGGCTCTCCAGAAGGGGAGATGTCCCGGCAAAGGGGGCGGTGGGAAAGGAAAATCCAGGAAGATGGATCTCTTCCGCACCGGCCTGCACCAGCGTCTCCCCGTTGAGCAAAACCGGTTGGAGAGAAGGGTTGTCGTCGTAAAGGGCGATCTTCACCGAAGGATCTTCGTTTCCCTTCACCCAGAAGAACTGTCCGGAGACGGCGCGGACCGCAAGGCCGACGGTGCCGCTGCCGATTTCGACCCGTTTGGGCGTGCACCACTCGAGACTGAAAGAGGGGGACGGCTCCACGGTCATCACCGTCTCCGTGCCGATCGTCTCGGCGGGAATGCCGTTGGTCATCCGGACCAGGCGGACCGCCAGCTCGCATTTCTGCGGCGCTCGACCGATCAGGCCGATCCGGGCGAGAGGCAGACCTTCCAGGTGGGCCGACGGCAGCGGCCGGACCACATCCCCCGCTCCGACAATCGTCCCCGACGCCGCACGGACAGGTACGGGGTCGTTCAACCCGGCGGAGAGCCGGATGCCCGAATAGCGGAGGGTCAGATCCCCGATTGCCGAAGTGGGCGCTTCCGCCGGCAGGGTGACGAAGCAGGGAAGGGGCGAGGTTTCCCCGGCGAGTTCCACGGTTGTAATGCCGGGAACGGGATGCGCCAGATGGCCGTGAAAGGCCCCCTTCCAGAGCTGGACTTTCCCGTCCGTGCCGCCTTGAATCCGGAACGAGGCGGCGGGTGCTTCCCCCTTCGCCATCGTGTCATTCAGGGCCGTCTCCAGGGGGATCTTCAGATCGATCTCCGCCGGCGGGAGGGTGGCCGGCAGCTCTCCGGGGAAAGACCAGAGCGCCTTGTCCGCTCCATCGACCACCCGGCAGTCCGACGGGCCGAAGTCGGCGTAGGCGGTGATCGATCCGACCTCGAAGGCCTTCGGCTCATAGTCCTCGGGAAACCCTCCCGAGACCAGGCTGAGTCTTATCTTGTCCGTCTTGATGCCTGAAAAGCTCAGTGTCGAAGAGGCGAACTGCGCCGTGCCGACAGGTGGCGGGAGCATTTCGCGCTGGGGGGAGGCCGGAGCCGTCGCCATGGGGTAGTAGTTCCCCGCGGCATCCGCCGCAGAGACGACGAGGCGCCGATCCGCCGGCAGATCCGAGGTCTGCCGCAGGTGTATTTCTCCCGATTCGCCTTCCGCGGGAATTTTCAGATCCGCAAAGACGAGTTGAGTGACGGTCACGGAGGCGCCGAATTTCAGGACGCGGTGAGCGCCTTCCTGGGAGACGGTGGCGTTGACCGGCCGCTTCACCAGAGCCGCCGCCAGCGTGAGGGAGGCGGAGGTGACAGCCGCCTTCGTGGCTCCTTCCGCCGGTTTCCAGGAGACCGCAATCTCGTGGCCTTCATCGGACAGGGAGATTACTTCGGGCGGGACGACGAAGAACGCAACAGGGGGAACTTCCACCTTGCCGTAATAGACCGGCGTGGTCTCGATCCCCACGATTTTTTTCGCCTCATCCTTGATGGAAACGAAGGCCATCACATTTCCTCGACGGTTTCAACGGGCACCCGGCCCAGTTCGATTCCTTCACCCGATTCCCCGTTCTCCAGGGCGATCACGAGATCCTCCACCGTGGCTTGAGCCCCCGGCGTATAGGTGAGAAGGGCTTCCTCCCCGGTAAGTTCGATCAGCCGGCCGCCGTCAAGGGCGGCGACGCCGCCGGAAAGGGTTCCCAGCGGATTGGAGCCGTCCCGGGTGCGGAGGGCGCAGTAAAGCCTTCCGAAGGGCCCCGCCGAGGCGGCGCCGGATTCCGTAACGGCCAGCGGTCCCATCGCCGGCAGGGAAAGGGAAAATTCCTGAGGGGGGCCGCCCGCTCGGAACACCGCCGGAGAAGGGGCAATCGAAAGGGTCAGCCCGACGCCGCGAACGCGGACACGGGCGATGGCGATGCCGGTCTTCCCCGGTTTGCCTTTCGGCCAGAACCAGCCCCGAACCTCCAGGGTCAATCCTGTAGCTGCCGTGCCTCCGGAGATCAGGGGGGCCGATCCTCCCGTCACCTGGAGGGAGTGGATGATAAATCCCTGGTCCCCCGGTTTCTCGAAGGCCTTGCCGTTCCGGAGTTCCGGGGCGTCAAGAAGATAGGCGATCTGTTCCATGCCGGAGATCTCCTGGCCGCGTTTGCCCGAGGAGGAGGGGTAAACCCCGATCTCGGCAGTGCAGATCAGGCGCAGGACGCGACGCAGATCGGTCGAGCCGGGGACGATTTCGCCGTGTTTGGGTCCCATCTCAGCGGGCTGCCAGGCCGTCCGGGTCACGCCGACGAGGATCGCGGGCTGAGCCCCGCCGCCCTTGGCGTCGCCGTCGGAAACGGACACGCGGCCCGCAAAAGGGGCGTCCAGGTGCGTATTCAGATATGCGGCCAGTTCCTGTTCGAAATCCGTAATCATAAAGGCTTACCGGGTTTTTGCGGCCAGTTCTTTCGCCTGTTCCACAATCTGAAGTTTAATGACCTGCGTCGGTGTCAGGCCGAGAATCCGGCCCACCGTTTCGGGGCTTCTGGCGGACAGGTCGGTATAGGTGAAGATGCCGGCCTGGTTGAGCTTTTCGTTGTAGGCCTCGCCGATGCCCTTGATGACCAGGAAGTTGTCGTCGAAGACGGGCTTCTGGTATTCCATCCGCAGCTGCTCCACGACCTGCCCCCGCACTTCCCGGCCGATTTCGGTCTTCGTTTCCGCGAGGACCTCTTGGATCCTCCGGGTTACCAGCTCTTCCCATTTGCCGGAGAGCCCTTTTTCGATGAGTTCCGGGATCTGGTTCTGAAGGCGCGCCATTTCCTCTTTCATCAGGACTGCGGCCTTCTCCTTGATGCCCCGTTCCACGGCGGCGTCGACATCGGGGATCGCCGCCAGGAGTTCCCCTTTGAGGCGCTCTTCCCTCTTGCCCTGCTCCTCACGGACGGCGGTCACCACGGAGTCGTAAAGCTCCTCCTTGATCCGGGACAGGTCGGGGATGGCCTTCTCCGGCAGCTTCCCTCCGAGGACCTCGGAGAGCTCCTCTTTCGTCACGTAGGTGTTGTTCAATTCCGTCAGACGTTTCTCCAGCGCTAACGCGTCCAGGAGGTCGCCCTGGGGCATCGTCAGTCGCTCCTTGAGAACTTCCAGGGCCCTCAGGCGCGAATGGATCTTTTCGAAATCAGCGATCTCCCCGCCGGTTTTGAATTTCTCCGCCACCTCGACGGCCGTCTGCACATCCGTCCGGATCGTATCGAGACTTCTCCGCAGGGCCAGGACATCGTCCCGGCCGTCGCCCAGGGTCTGCACCTTGAGGCCCACCTTGGTCAGGGTCGCTTCCCGCACGAGATCCCGGGTCGCCACTTCGGACAGGCGTGTCCGGACTTCGCCGAGATTGCGGTGGGCTTCATCGGCGCGCCCGCCGACCTCGTCCACCTTGCGCTCCAGCAGCAGCATCCGCCGCACCGCCGACGGATCGGCCAGGGGGCCGCTCTCCACGAGGGAGCGGAGGCGGGCATTGAGCCAGCTCAGGGCCACCTGCTCTTCGTGGGTGTGGGACGGCACCGTTTCGTCCTGTTCGTGGGTCAGGATATTCCGGGTCAGTTCCATCAGGACCGACACCAGGGTGTTCCAGGCCTCAGCCGTCACGGGTTGTCCCGGCTTGACCTGAGAAAGGGGTCCCAGCAGCTCAAGGAGCGCCTTGAGGCGATCCAGGTCGGAAGCCGTCGCCATTATTTACCTCCCCCGCCTTTTGCCGCACCGACGAGCGTTCCCAGCTTGCTTCCGCCCGTAGCGGTGGTCTTGCGATAAGTGGAAATCTCCTGCTCCGTCGTGGTCACCGCGCCGGTATCGGAATACTGGGTCGCCACAGCGATGGTGTTCTTGACGGACTCGGTATTGAGGAACTCCCCGGCCTTGTCGCCCTTGGCGACGGCCATTTCGTTGATTTCCGTCAGCAGGAAGCTTCCCGCATTGGCCAGCTTGTTCGTGAAGATCGTCGTGTCGGTTTGAACCATATCCTTGAGTTCGTTGATCCGCCCCTTGACCCGGTCCCGGATGGCCTGCGAGGCCTCCGCCGCATCGAGGACATTGTCGACCTTCCGGTCCAGGTTCTCCGTCTCGATCTCCCGCTGCAGCTCCACGAGGGACTTGCCGAAGGCCTCGGCAAAGCGCCGGATATTGCCCTGGACCTCGGCGATCTTCTCTCCGATTTCCGGATGATCGTGGCCCCTGGGCGAAACGAGCTGCGTGAGCTGCGCCACGGCATTGGCGAGATCGGCCACGCCGTTGACCAGCAGGTTCCAGTCGGCGCTCTTGATGGCCTCCCCCGGCGTCTTGCTGCCGATGGGTCCCAGCTGCCCCTTGACCGTGGCCGCCGCCTGCTGTACCGGCGTCAGATCCGCATCGGGGACATCACGGATCGGCGCGTCCTTGAAAAGGGTTTCGGGAATCGGGATGGGAACCACCGTGGGGGGGATCTGCGGGAAAAGCCGAATCCGCTTCTGGACGATGGGATTCACCAGGTTCGGATGGACCACCTTCATCTGGTAGTAGCCGTCATCGAGGTCCGCGACCGTCAGGGTCCCGTCGAGAAAGGGCTTGCGCTCCACCGTTTTCCCCGTCGATTCGTTGACCAGCTGAATCACCGCGTCGCGGTTGGCAGCCGGAAACCCCGTCATTTTGAATTGAAACGATGCCATAGGGACACTCCTTTTTTAAACTGTTCCTTATCGGAGAAAGCCTTCCTGTTTTATGTCTAGAACCACTGGAGATCGCCGTAGGGGAAAGAGACGTCCCAGAACAGCGTCAGTTCATGGTCGTTGCCCTTGGTCAGCGGCGCAAAGGTCACCCGGTTGTAGAGGACCGTGCCGCCTTCGCCCTTGGAGAGCAGACCCGCCTCGCGGATCGTGCCCACGGCGGAGGCATTGGGCATCGTCCCCCGGATCTTCACCGTGACGAGGCGTTTTTCGGCATTGACCGCGATGGAAAAGGCCGTCGCGGCCAGCTCCACATCGGTTTCCCCCGTCAGGGCCGGGATCTCGCCGACGGCCTCGTTTTTCAACCCGGCCAGGGAAAAATCGTCCGGCGTCGCCGCATCGCTGGTCCCCACGGCCATGTGGGTAATGGGCGATCCCTGCCCGGCGAAGAGGCGGGCGATCAGTTCTCCGCCCCCGCGCATCACCGAGTTTTTTGAACTGCGTTCCGCAAGGGGTTTCCCCTGCGCGTCCAGAAGGAGCATTCGAACTTTTCCCTGCATGGTCTTCCCTCAATGGAAAATAGAGTAGTTTAATCCCGTTTTTTCAAACATGGCCCCGATGGCCGGTTCCTGGTCCGTCCCCGTCGGTCCTGCAGACTTGAAGCGCTTGGGTGTGGAGTCCTTGAGATAATCCCGCTGGAACTGGACTTCCTGCAGTTCCAGAAGCGTCACCTTGCCCTGGACGCCCGCCGCTTTCAGCTTGTCCACCCCTTCCTGAAGGGAGGAGGCGAGGGTTTCCCGTTTTTCCAGGGCTTCTTTGATCTGCCCTGCTTCGGAGAGCATCAGGCCGGCGGGCAGCTCGATGGAAAAGCTGGCCGGTTGTGCCTCCTCGTAGGCCACGAAAATCTGTACGAGGGCATCCTGGCTGAAGAGGCTCGAATCGAAGGCGCTCGAATCAAAGACTCCCTGGGAAATGTTCAGGGCCGCCAGGGCCGAGAGGTACCGGTCCAGCCCCTGTTCGTCGAAAAGGGCGCAGGGGAAGAACCAGAGTGTATTTTCCCCCCGGTTCAGGGTCATCGCCCGGGCGGGGGAGGCGATGGCGTTGCTCTCAAAAGGGGTCCCCGGCGAAAAATCGGCGATGGACACGAGGCGGTCGCTCACCTCGCGGTCCTCGAAGGTGCCCGTTGCGGTGCCGTCCTTTGCGATATCGATCCACAGCCGTTCCCCCTGACCGATCGTCCCCTTGTAGATCAGGGCCTGGCCTGTCGTCACGTTGGCGATCAGCGGCACGTATTCCGGGGCGCCGGAAAGATTCTCCAGCAGGAACCGGATTGGGACGGGATCGAGGCCGCGATTGACGACGGGAAAGAGCGCCAGGGGCTGAAGAGCCGAAGGCCCCGCAGGCAGGATTCTCCTGCGGCCCGGATTCTCGACAAAGGCGGCCGCGGACGGATCGGGGAAATCGGTCCACAGGGTGAGGGCCGGGACGGCCGAGATGGCGACGGCCCGGGAATAACGCTCCACGTATTCTTTCACAAAGGACTGAAGGCCGGCGACGGTCACGCTTCCTGAATGGCGGAGCCAGGCGTTTCGGAGGGAATGGACCCAGGCGCGGAATTCATCGGTATCCTGCCAGGGCTGGGCTTCAATATCGAGGAGGCGGGCCAGCCGGACCACATCCTCCCGCTCCCAGGCCGCATCAAACCAGTGGCTCTGGGCAATAAGGCGCCCCAACTCGTCGAGAATCTCCAGCTGTATGGCAGGCTGCGTCAGGACGCCGCGAAGGATCTCTCCGTCACGGTAGAGCTGCGGCATCCGGCCGGTCATGTCGTCGAGATGGGCCATGATCAGACGCCTCCCTCCCGGATATCCAGTTTAACGGCCTGTTTCTCCATCGTCTCCCCGGCAGCGGGGACATACTGGCCCTGAGCGTCGGCGAGCTGCATAAAGGTGTCGCCCTTTTCGATGGTGATCGTGGCCTCGTCCCGCACGAGGGCGTACCGGGAGTCGTCCCGGATGGAAGCGGCCATCGTATCGACGGAAACAGGGGTCGAGGGGCTCCGGCTGGTAAGATAGGCCGCCAGTGCGGACTCGATGGCACTGTGCGCCTGGGCCTCGGTGACGCCTGCGACCAGGTGGAGCGGCAGGTAGAAGGTCGCCTTGCTGCTGACCGCCTGCGCCGCGGCCTGCTCTTCGGCGGCGACCTGGGCAAAGGTAAAGGGCTTTTTGACCTCGAAGACTTCATTGCTTTCCAGGGAAAGATTCTCCTGGGCCTCCTTGCCGGGAACGATCAGCCGGACCTTGGCGTCGGCGATCCGCGCGTCGGCGAGGAGAAGGGCCGACATGCGGGCCTGGCGCGCCGAACCGCCGGGGGGGAGATCCGCCAGGTATTTTGCGATGGCCGTCTCCACGGAGGTCTTGAGGGGGCCCAGTTCAGACTGCGAAACGCCCTTGCCCGTCAGGGTCAGGTCGATCTGCACCTCCAGGGGCCTTTTCGCCGCTTCGCCCGAAATCACCCGGATGCCCGCGGGACGGAGTTCCCGGATTCGGTCGGCCACCAGGGCGCGCACCTCCGGCGTATCTTCACTGTAGGAGACCTCCACCCGCACTTCGCCGGCAATGCCGTTGGGAAATTCAACGATATTGACGCTTTTGACTCCCGGGATGCTGAGGAGACCGTACTGCAGGGCGTTGACCGTGCCTCGCATCACGCCGTGGAGCGCGCCGGCGGCGCGTCGTCGCAGGTCGTCGTCGCTTTCGGCGGCGCTGCTCTTGGAGGATTCCTTGAGATTGGTCACCTCCGCGATGCCCGCAATCAGGGTTTCGAGGCGGTTGAGTTCTCCGGGGGCGACTTCCCCCGTCCCCGGCTTCTCCCCGGCGGCCAGGACCTCGCGGCTGCTCTCGTAGGGTTCGAGAACGAGGGCCTCCAGGGTCAGGTACCGGTTGTTTTTGGCATCGACGATGGCCGTGTCGGCGGGGATCGAAATTTGTCCGGGGCTGGCCGCGTTGCGGGAGAAACGGACCTTGACGGTGGGATGCCCCGCCGGCAGCCTCTGGACGCCCACCAGGGCGACCACTTTATCGAGGGACGGACCCGTGGCCGTTTCGAGATAGGCCGACTTGTAGATGAAGTCGAGGGAGAGATCGCTCAGGGCCAGCTCCCGGGCGAAGGTTTCCATCAGGGTGCGGACGACGGATCCCACATTGAGGTCCGTCAGCGGCGTCGGATCGGCCGAGACGGGGTAGTAGTTGACCGAGAGGATCGAAGCCGTTTCGGGGTGCTGTTTTCCTTTCCGGAAGCGGATCGTGTCGAGATTGTTTTCCGAGCCGTCGGAGGCGAAGAGCTCGTAGTCGGCCGCCGTATAACGGATCTTCGTCCTTTTACCCTGCTCGTCGGTCCGGATTTCTTCCACAAAGGAGACGCGCCGCACGGGCCGGGAGGAAAGTTTTTCCGTAACGTGCTGTCCGCCTGCCTCCAGGACCTTGACCTGCTCCCGGACAGTTCCCGAGGTCAGGGTGGTCAAAAGGTCACGGACAATCTCCTCATATGTACGGGGCGAAAAACTCATAGGGATACCTCAAGAGAAATGGCGAGGGGGTCCTGGCTGTTCAGGGGTTTCACCTGGCAGCTGAAGACCAGGTTGTCGTTGGATTCCGCCGTCTCGTCAAACTGGAAGGAGACGGCCTTCGGCTCGATCCGGGGCTCCTGGGCCAGCGCTTCCAGGACGAAAAGCCGGCACAGGTTGCGGATGGCCCTTGTTTTAGGCCGCCCGATGAGCTCGCTCAGCCGGGAACCGTACGCGGCGTGTCCCAGGGACGCCAGGGAGCCCCTGGGTGTCAGGAGCCGCAGGATGATCGCCTGGGCCAGATTGTGCCGATTCTCCACGACGGCGATGTCTTCCAGCGAAGATCCGGCTTGGGCCTTCCTGGAGGTGTCGGGTCTGCTGAAGACGGAAAAATCGACCTCCGCCGCGTCATGGGCCGTCAAATAAGGGAGGACACAGATGTCCCTGCCGAGGATGTCGTTCATGTTTTCCGGTTCGCCCTTTCTCTCTTCTTCCTTGAGTTCAACCGATGAATACCGTTCCTGCCGCGACAATCTGCCCGACAGGCAGATCGGACGGATCGTTGCAGGTTTTCACGCTGTCGCTGCTCCGTGCCGCCGCCTTTCCCCCGATGAAGACGGTGGCGCTCCCCAGAAAAACTTCACCGGAATTGGACGGGGGCTTCTGGAACCCTGTCCCCGGGGGTGTGGGAACATGGGCCGGAGAATTGGCGGCCGTCGATCCTTTTACGGCCGCCGGCTGCCCGCCGATGGAGACCGTCGCGACGGTCCCGCCGTTCAGCGCGCCGCTGAAGGCGTGGGGCAGAGGCGTCGGCACCGGCCCACCCGGAGACGGGACCATCACAATGTGCGTATCCACGGCCACAGCCATGCTCTGTGCGTTTGCTGCCGGCAGTCCCATCAGTTGATATCCACCTTTGCCCCTTTGATCTTCAGGTTTCCCTGGGCCGAGATCTCGATGTTGACTCCGCTGAGTTTCAGATCGCCCTGGGACGAGACGGTGATTTCCCCGTCTTTCTTCATCGTCAGAGTCGACCCCCCCGCGGCGATTTCCGCCCGTCCTCCGCCGGCTGAGGTCAGGGTTGCTTTCAAATCGCCGACTTTTATCTCAACCTTGTCCTTGACGCATTCAATGGCCACATCGCTGTCCACCTTGAGGGAGATGGTGGGCGTCTCCCATTTCAGCTCCAGATTGATTTTCGGTTCGCCGCCCCCCGGCGGCAGGCGCAGGACAATCTGGCCGTCGGCATTCTCGGGTGGTTCCAGGTCCGGGGAATAAAGCCGTCCGACGACGACTCCCGCGGAAATGTCTCCGTTGGCGAACACAACAACCACCAGATCGTTGACCGCCGGAAGGGCGGCAAATCCCGCAGCGTAAACGGCTACGGGGACGCGGGGCAGGAGAATGCCCGTATCGCGCATCTTGACGGTCACGGCATAGTCTTTCGCGCTGCTGTCGGCGCCGTAGGCCTCGGTGACGATGCCGATGCCGGCTGTTGCCCGGGCATTGACTTCATGGCGGGCAATCCGGGCGATGCTGTCGTAAAGAATCGCGCTCATGATGATAACAGTCCTCCGGCAAGGCCGGCCAATCCGCCGCCTCCTGCGGATTGCCCTCGGAAAATCGTCCGGCTTCGGCCGGAGGGCCGCACCTCGTGAACGATTCCGGTCACGATCCAGGGGCCCGGACTCAGGCCGTCCGGAGCATCGGAAATCTCCAGGACGGAGCCAAGGCGGAGCTCCGGATTGAGAAGGCAGTGCCCTTCAGCCCGGAACAGCCCCCTTCCAGCCTCGCCGTTGAGGGCGTCACCGGCATCGGAAGCCGCCGAGGGCGTCCGCAGAAAGGCATAGGGCAGCCAGCGTATCTTCGCGCCGGGAGGCTGGGCATTGGAAGGCAGAGAAGCCACCGTCTGGCGCAGGGCGTCGGGGGCGCTTCCCGAACCTGCCGGGCCGTTTCCGATCGCCGCGAGATCGGGCCGGTCCTTCTTCCGCTCCTGAACCTGGTAGACCAGGATATCCCGTCCGTAGCGCAGGGCGCAATCGGCGGAATCGCTGATCTTCGGCGCGGACAGTTCGTTGCCGCTGCTCACGAAGGCCAGGCAACCCGACAGCCGGGCCAGGAGGGCCGCATGCTCACCTGCGGTCCGGTTCTGTTCCACAACATAGGCAGCCAGATCCAGGTTGGCGTCGATCCGGCCCGTCGGCAGGCCGGTGTCGCCTGCCAGGGCCTGAAGGATCTGTCCGCTGTTCTGGCCTTCATAGGTCGCAGCCGGCCGGCAGGCATGCAGATCGGCGGATCCGTCGCTCACGGTCACGGCGATGGCCGTTAACGTCCGCTCGACGGCCTTGATTGTTCCCGTCAGAACCGTTTCCGTTGAATCTCCCGCCGTCAGCCCGATCTGTGCACTCTCGCCGGGAGAGGCGGAAAACGGGACGGTTGACGGCATCACGGCGACGGCACTGTTGACGCCGGGCAGAAGGGACAAGCTGACCCGCAGACGCCGCACATGCGAATCATAGCGGCTGTTGCCCAGCACCAGGGAGATGCCTACGGGAAATGCCATGTTGCCTCCGTCTTGAACCGAAGTCTGCCCTTATCACCAGTTCGAATGTCAATGCGCCCTTCGCCGGCTCGAACGCCCATTTCAACGCGCAGGGACTCTTCGCTCCCCCCGCGTCCGTTCCTATCCGCCGAACAGGCTGCTCAGCGAGGACAGGGAATCCTTGAAGGCCGATGCCAGCGGCGAGACGCTGTTGCTTACGTCCTGGATGGGCTGCAGGATGCCGCCGACGCTCAGCCCGTCGAGCCCGGCCAGCCCCTCAAGGGCATCCAGAACGCCCAGGGCGTCGTTTAGGGCGCCGGAGAGGTCTCCAGCCAGGTCCGTCAGATCCCCCATGATGTCCGTGTCAAATCCCAAATCGCCAAGGCCGAAGTCGTCCAGTCCTCCGAACCCGGAAATCTGCGCCGGAGGGGGCAGCGGAGGGCTTTCCGCCAGCCAGATCTCGTAGGAGTACCGACCCTGCGTGGCCACTTCCTGGGAGCAGGAAAACCCCTCGATGACCACGTTCTGGATGTCAAGAGCGGAGGTGATGTCCGCCGAAAAGGTCAGTTCCTCCCCGTTCTGAGCCGCCTCCTGGAGCGATGAGAGCGAATCGGAAGCCGTTTCCCCGTAAAGAAGGCCCCGGATGGTGATGCGATGGGACGGGCGGGCGGCCCGCTGCTGAAGCTCCCCATCCAGGCCGGGAATGACGCTGGAAAGATAGCCGCCATCGATGCGGTGCTCAACGTGCTGAACATAATCGAGAGAGATCTCTCCCAGCAGCGGAACGGGTCTGGCGGGCGCAGTATCCGGCATCAGTCAATCCCCCTCAGGTCCGCTTCCGCCGAGAGCAGCCGGCCGATCCCGTCGGCCAGTTCCGCCAGATCCAGATCGTCCAGGGAGGAGAGAATATCCCTTTCCACATCTGCATACGCCCTGGCTGAAGAAGAATGGGCGGAGAGCCCTGGAAATTCTCCAGCAGGCACGGGGGAGAGTCGCTGGTGGTCGCAAGACGGGTAGAAGCCTTGAATCCTTCCTTCTGGAGATGAAAAACCGGCAGGAGTCCGGCCGGTGTGGTGACCGGCAGGAAGGGATCCCCTCATCGGAGCAAGCCGGGCCTCCTGTTCCGACCGGGCTTCCTGGTAGGAAGGTCCAGGCCCCGTTAGCTCCGGCGCACGGCTGTCCATAAGCCCGGATGCCGACGTCCATCCGGGTTGGAGATCCTCTTTGAACGGCTTGTTCTCGGTCCGCTGAACCGAAAGCCCTGAAGGCCGCCTGAAAGGAGGATCCTGCGAAGGGCTCCTGCCCGGAGACCTTTCTCCGGCCTCAATCGGAGCAACAGCACGGCTCCGCCTTTCCCTTCCGTTTCGTTCCGAATTCTCCTCCGAAGCGGGAAGCCCGCGGGGCCGGATGCGGTCCGGGTGGGCATCCCACCGGCCACTCCGGCCGGCCGACGGCGGGGCCGCCGAGGGATCGCAGGAGAGGGGTTGCTCGCGAAGCTGAACCGGGGTTCCGTTCCTGGAGGCGGCGGGGTCGCTTTCCGGAAAGCGAGGAACAGAAGGGTCGTTCATGGTGTTCGTGGAGCCGGGCAGGCGCCTTCCGGACAGCGCGGCTGGATCCTTTGAAAATGCCGGAGTTCGGCCGGGGAAAGATCCGGCCGATCCCTGCGGAATCCATGGAGGTTCAGCCGGAACCAATCCTGCCGGAACGACCGGGGCCTTTCTTGCCGGATTCAAGAGGCCCCATGCCTCACCTTCTGCTTCCGTCGGCCGGGAAAGAACGTCCTCTCTGAGCCGCATCATCGCGTCATCGGTGCGGTTGAGGAGGAGCGACGCCAGTTCGAGGATGATCGTCTCCACATCATCCGCCCCCTGGCGGGGAAAGACGATCCGCTTCCATCCCGCATCCCGGGAGCTCAGATCATAGGCCATCCGGTCAATCTCGATGGCCCTTTTTTCATTGATGGCTTCCTCCGGCCATCCCGTGGCAGCGCTGACGGCGGCAACGGTCCGGGAGAGGGTCGGGGCGTCGATATCGCCTCCGGCAAGCACCAGAGCCAGCGCCCGCTCATCGGGCGAAAGCGCTTCGGCGGGAGAATCCGTTGCCGCGTGGACCAGAAGATCGGCACAGAAACCGGGAGGATCGTCGGCCAGAAGGGCATCGATCAACAGGCGGGTGCGCTCTCCGAAGCGAAGGGGGCGGATCACGGAACCGGAACGGCCGACAACACGAATCGATCCGTCATCGCCCGCGGGAACAAAGTGCACCCGTTGTGATCCAATCATCGCTTCGCCGGATTCCGGCGCGAAGATCAACGGCATTTCTCTCCTCCTGCCAGAAAGCCCGAAAGAAACTACGAGGAGGCGATTTCCTCGCGGATACGCGTTGCGCTGAAGGTGTACACGGAGCTTCCCACGCTGCCCACGCCCATTTCGAACGTCTTTTCCATCAGGTAGCAATCATCGAAGGACAAGGTCATACTGGTCGCGCCGTGCCTGAGCTGAGCGGTCACCTGGAAAACAGTATCGCCTGTAATGGCGTTGATCGAGGGCGCTGTTGAATTGACCTTGATCCGGCCTTCGACCCACATCGGGCCGGCAATCTGGCCGATGCGTTCGGCGTTTCCCACGGCGAAAACATTTTCCCGCTGCTGAACATGGCGATACTCAATCGCCTGAACGCCTTCGATCGCCTCGCCGTTGATGAGGACCACGCTTTCATTGGCTGCAAACAGTGTCGGCATAAAAATCTCCTTTGGTTCCTAGTTTTTCACGCGGATGGTCGCATAGATGTAGTCGATGGCACGGACAGGGCGGACCGCGATGTCGATGCGGACGATTCCCTGGGCAAAGTCCTGCTGGGTCGAGTAGACATCGACGATAAATGCCGGGTCCTTGCCGTCCGTGGAGGGGACAAGCGCACCATCGCGCTCCATGCGCAGGAAGGTTGCGATCAACTGCTGCTTCAGGGCGATTCGGGCTTCCTCCGTGTTGAGAATGCCGATGAAATTTTCCGCGATGGCCTTGGTTTCCCGGATGGCCTTGTCGGCGACGCGCGTTACGGAAACCTGATCGCCGATGGTATTGATCGCCTTGAGGACGACAATGCCCCGTCCAGCCCGTTCCTGAATCACGCAGAGGTTGATCGTCGGCCCCAACAGGCGGTTCAGCTCGCTTTCCCGGTAGGAAGCGGCCGACATCCCGTGCAGGGGGATCGTCTTGAAGGTTGGCGATTCCTGAACGTCCATCCGTCCGATCATGCCTGCGAGCAGCCCTTCGGCCTGAGGCGGGGCGGCGAGGACAAACCGGCGGTTGCGAACCGCGGAGGCGTGGTCCTTGATCTTGTCCAGACTGGTGGCCTCTCCGGCGGTGACCGATCCAAAGGCAATGCGGGGAGCGCCGCTGTCCGACATGGAGACGGCGTGGGAAAGGAGCGCCTGATGAATCGTCGCCACATCGGCATCCGTCCGCGACGGTTCAATGGCTGCGCAGACCAGGTCGATGCGGGTATCGTCACTCAGCAGATCAATGGCGGAACTGACTGCGGCGAGGGAGGGGGAAGTGCCGTCGGTGAAGGGAACAGGGCCGCTGGTGGCGACGGGCAGGGCCTTCCCCGCTGCAAAAGAGCTTTCCGGGGTGACGCGGATCAGCTTGCTGCGTGTCAGCAGAACATAGGGGAGATAATGGTCGCTGTCGGGATTCATGACCAGTTCGGAGAACTGCTCCTGCAGGGCGGTGCCTTTGAAAACCTTGATCGTGACCGTGTTGGCCGGTATGGCGGGAAGGGTGAGGACGCAGTTCAGTCCGTTGGGGTCTGCGTCTTCCGCCACCAGAAGCTTCAGCAGCGTTTTGACACCGTCCTTGACGGGAACGGGAATCGGAGCGCCGGCAGCGCTGAAGGAATAGGTCCCGGCCGTGGGCAGGTCATCCTCGAATCCCGCATCCAGAGCCACCAGGAGCCTGGATGAATTGTTGACGACATTGAAGAGGTCATCCGCCTCACCGGGGGCAATCCGGAGATCCGTGAAGGTTTCCTCGCTCCTGCCGTTGACGATGACGTCGAGATTGACCCGGACGACCGCCCCGTTTGCATCGAGGATAGTCCGCACTTCCGCCGCCAGGGCCGTACCCCAGGACCGGTTGAAACGGCATTTGAGAAGGACGCAGGGCTCGGAATCGACATTCAGCAGGGAGAGGCTAGCCGGGCTGCCGCCCGACACGGCGGAAACAACCAGTTCCGAAGCGCCGTTCGAAAGGGCGTCAACGCCCTGCTTCAGGCTGTAAAGTGACCCGGGCCCTAAAAGATCACGCAGTTCGGAAATTTTTGTAACGCCGACCAGTTTCCCGTTTGCCGGAGGCCGGTCCACAACGCCGGCGATGCCGACAATCCCCGATGGCGCCGGTTGTGGGGGAAGAACATCGAAATATGCCTTAACATTGACTCCTGGAACAATGAGAGTTGCCATACTTCCTCCTACTGGTTGATGTGGATTGCAAACGCTTAACTTGCCGATTTCAGGTACGATATTTATCTGAACTACGATACTTCCTGAACGGATCCCCCAGTGGAGGATCGTCCCGTGGATGGGATGGAAAACCTGTCTTGCCTGCTTGGGTGCAACTAAAAGTCGATGTAGAGTAGAGCAAGGTTTCTGAAGAGGTCAATACCTGAAAAATGGTATTTTGTCTAGGAGTTTGGCGTAGGGTTTTCTCCCGATCACGAAAAAGGGCGGTTTACCAAAATCATTTCCGGAATACTTTCGGGTCGGTAGATGAATTCTTCCTGATGGGCCTGTTACCGTTCTGTGCCATGGCGATGCACAAATTTTCTTTGGTGATTCTTCCCTTCAACGGGAAAGCGATTTCAGCCCCTCAATATATGAGGAAAAAATTAGATGATACTCTTTATATAAGGACATAAAAGAGTGGTTAATGCAGCCATTAGGCACATGGATGATTTGATCTGCGCCAAATTATTGCGATAAAATAAGGTTTTTCAGGTATTGACCCACGTTAAAACTCTGCTACCGTTAAAAAAAATGTTTGCCCGGCTTGGGGTTCGAAAGGCAGGGGCACCGTAGAAAGGAAACTCCGGCTGCCAGGAGAAGGTGTCGCATGTTCCACACCGGCGGTTTTTATGGGGCCGTGCCGGTGAGAAGCGTTCATTTCTTAAGGATATGATGTGGAGAGGAAAAATATGGGAAGGAGGTGTTGTGGGCGGAGGAAGAAGGCGGAAATGGAGGCGTATGAAATGCCTGTTCGGGGCTTTCATATGTGAACGAACACAACCTTAACAAAGCGAGAATGCTTCTCTTATCCTGTTGCCGCCAAAAGCGTGAGGGCGGACATGGCTTTAAGAGCCTCAAAAAAAAGAAGGAGGTAACCATGAAAAAGTTTGTCTTGATTCTATGCGCCGTACTGAGCTTTTTTGTCATCAGCAGCGCCAACGCCGCCACGTCTTATGTCGGGGTTTGGGGCGAACGCTTCGACCTTAATGTCATCAACAATTTTTACAACACCCTGCCTGACGTAAGCTCCTCAACACTGGGCGGTACCCTGGACACGGTAGATCTGTCGGGCATCAGCCTGCTGTGGGCCGTGCAGCCGGCCGATTCCTACACGGCGGCCGAAATCAGCACGATGCAGTCCTTTCTGGCGGGCGGTGGACGGATTGCCTTCATGGGGGAGCACGGTAATTATGCCCCGGCTGAAAACGCCCGGATTACGGCAGCCATCGCGGCCCTGGGCGGACACATTTCCATCAACACCGACTATCCGGATGCGGGATACCGCGATGCGACCCGGGCCAACGGACAGATCCTGGACCATCCCTTAACGGCGGGCGTCAATACATACAATTACGCCTGCTTTGCATCGCTCAATCTTTCGGGTCCCGCCCAGAAGCTGATGCTCGGTTCCAACCTGTCCGATGTCATGATGGCCTACGAGAACATCGGCGACGGCAGCATCTTTGTCATTACGGACCAGAATGTCTGGGACAATGTCTATGCCACTAACAATGACAACAAGGTGATGTTCGAAAACCTGCTTCTGGCCCAGACGCACCCAATTCCGATTCCTGCAGCGGCTTGGCTCCTGGGATCGGGTCTGGTGGGAATTCTCGGCTTAAGGCGCAAGCTGGTAAAATAGGCCATTTCTCATCGGGTTGAATCTGCTTGAAAAGCGGTGGAATCTTCAGGGAATCCGCCGCTTTTTTTATCTTCGATAAGGAGTGAGCCCGGGGCAGCAGCTCCCTGTGTCCGTATGATTTCTGTCCCTCCTGTGGCGTTCTTTCAATGGTTCAGGTCGTTTACCTCGCTTTCCCCTCTGCCGTCAGATCCGCATCAGCCCCGCATGGAGGCCGTCGGGGGGATCCGCCGTCCACGTAAGGATGAAATGGAGACGCGACAGCAAAAAAACTCAACCGTCAGTCCCATCAGCATGGGATCGAAATATTGATAATGATTTCAAATCTTTGAATGTCCAGACCCTGACGGTTTCCGTGTCACGGCAACGATAGTCGGTGCTTTTTCAATGCCAGAGCGCTTTCTCTGTGAAAAGATTGCTTGCATAAAATGTCGCGATGTTATAATCACATTGTAACTTTTTATTTAAAGGAGGAGGAAGAAGTATGGCAAAGTTATATCCAGAGGAATTTTACAACTCAGCAGATTGGTTCGTAGACAGGCACGTCAGGGAAGGCCGTGGCGACAATATTTGCGCGTACACGGACAAGGGCAACTACACCTATCGCGATATTCAGAAAATGACCAACAAAATGGCCAACATGTTCAAAAATCTGGACATCCGGATGGGCGACCGGATCATCATGATCGTTCTGGACACTCCGTGGTTTTACTCCACGTTCTGGGGCGCCGTGAAGATGGGGGCCGTTCCTGTTCCCTCCAGCACCATGCTCACGGCCAACGACTATGAATACTACCTCAACGACAGCCAGGCAAGGACCCTGGTCGTATCGTCGAGACTTCTCCCCGTCGTGAACGAGATTGAAGAACTCCGCTTCCTTAAAGATGTGATTGTAGTGGATGATGACGGCGTCTTCTCCACCCCGTACAAGCAGATGTATAGCGCGGCAAAAGAGGAATTTGAAACCGTGTTCACCTCGGCGGACGATGTCGCCTTCTGGCTCTACACCTCCGGCACCACCGGCGGTCCGAAGGGGGCGGTCCATTCCCAGTCCGATATGCAGTACAGCGCCGAGCATTATGGACAAGATATTCTCAAAATTACGGAAAAGGACATCTGCTACTCCGCCGCCCGGCTCTTTTTCGCCTACGGCCTCGGCAACGCCATGTTCTTCCCCATGTCCGTCGGCGCCGCAGCCGTCCTGAATCCCGATCCGCCCGCACCGGCCCATGTGTTCCGGCTGGTCAGCCAGTACAAGGCGACCCTGTTCTTCGGCGTTCCGACCCTCTTCGGGCAGATGCTCATCGCCCAGGAAAAACTGGACAAGGAAAATCCGGGGGCTCCCCACGCCCTGCAGACGCTTCGGGCCTGCCCGTCCGCCGGCGAGGCGCTTCCCCCCGACCTGTACCACAAGTTCGTGGAACGTTATGGCGTGGAAATCCTTGACGGACCGGGTTCTACGGAAATGCTCCACATCTATCTGTCCAACCGGATCGGCGCCATCAAACCGGGCTCCAGCGGACAGCCTGTCGCCGGTTATGAAGAGAAGATCATGGACGACGAAGGGTTGAACGAACTGCCTGTCGGCGAAGTCGGCAACCTCTGGATCAGGGGGAGAAGCTCCCTGCGGTATTACTGGAGAAAGAGAGACAAAACGGCCAGCACCGTCATCGGCGAGTGGATCAACTCCGGCGACAAGTACTACAAGGATGCGGACGGCTTCTTCTTCCCCTCCGGCCGGGCCGACGACATGCTGAAGGTCGGTGGGATCTGGGTGTCTCCGCTGGAAGTTGAAAACTGCATGAGGGAGCATGCCTCCGTCATGGAGTGCGCCGTGGTCGGCGCCATGGACGACGAAAATCTTGTAAAGCCGAAGGCCTTCGTCGTTCTGAATCAGGGATTTGCACCTTCACCTGAACTTGAAAAGGAACTGAAGACATGGGTTCTCGACCGCCTTGCCAAGTTCAAGTATCCCCGCTGGGTTGTCTTCATCGATTCGCTGCCCAAGACGGCAACCGGGAAGATCCAGCGCTTCAAGCTCCGCTAGAATTGGGATGAGCGTTTCAATCTCGTAAAATGCACAGGGGCCGCCTTTTTAAAAAGGCGGCCCCTTCTTTTGGTGCGCCCAGCATGGCCGCGGTTCGGTCCCCGTGGGAATCTGCCAGTCCCGCCGGGAACTGCCGGTGATAAGGCGCTGGATACAACGGGAGGCAGAGGCGCTCTCTGCCCGGATTCCCGGTGAAACCTTTAAGCGCCTGAAAATAACCGTCTTACAAACAGAAAAGGGCCGCCTTTGGCAGGGCGGCCCTTCATTATTGTTGCGATTTTCCGTTATGGATTAACGGAGTTTGAACCTCTGAATCTTGCCCGTGGCCGTCTTGGGAAGCTCATCCATGAAGACGATCCAGCGGGGATACTTGAACTTGGCAAGGCGGTCGAGAACCCATGTCTTCAGCTCTTTCTCGAGTTCCTCCGATGGGGCGAAGCCTTGTTTGAGAACCACGAAGGCCTTCGGTTTGACCAGGTTCTTGTCGTCCTCCGCTCCGATGACGGCGCACTCCATGACGGAGGCATGTTCCCTCAGGCAGTTTTCCACTTCCAGCGGAGACACCCAGATCCCACCGACCTTCAGCATGTCGTCGGCCCGGCCTGACGGCCAGAAGTATCCGTCCGCATCCTTGTAGTACTTGTCGCCGGTGTTGATCCATTCGCCTCTCACCGTGCCGGCTGTCTTTTCTCTCTTCCTCCAGTAATAGCGGAGAGAACTGGCTCCCTTCGCCCAGAGGGTTCCGATCTCGCCCACGGGCAGTTCGTTGCCGTCGTCATCCACAACCTTCACGTCATAGCCGGGAACGGGCTTTCCGCTGGAACCCGGTCTGACATCACCGATCCGGTTGGACACGTAGATGTGAAGCATCTCCGTCGATCCGGGACCGTCGAGAATCTCGACGCCGAAGCGATCCTTGAACTTGTAGTACAGGTCGGGCGGAAGGGCCTCGCCGGCGGACGGGCAGGCGCGGAGTGTTGAAAGCTCATGAGGCGCCTTGGGATCAGCCGTTGCCCCGCCTTCCTTGTCCTGCTTCAGTTTGTACTCCAGCATCTGCCCGAAGAGGGTCGGAACGCCGAAGAACAGGGTCGCCTTGTAGGAGCTGATCAGCCGGAATGCATGGGCCGGCGTGGGGGGATCGGGGTTGAGGACCGTTGCGGCGCCGACGGACATGGGGAAGAACATGGCGTTGCCGATGCCGTAGGCGAAGAAGAGCCGCGCGGCGGAGTAGCAGATGTCCTTTTCCGTAATCTGGATAATTTCCTTCCCATAGTGATCGGCGCTGTACTGCATGTCGGACTGGGAATGGACCGCCCCTTTCGGACCGCCGGTGGTGCCGGAGGTGTAAAGCCAGAAGGCCACATCGTCCTTTGTCGTGAACACGGTCTGGAATTCATCCGATGCCGACGCATAGATCTGTTTGTACGGAGGCTGAAAGGCGCCTTCGTCATCCACAACAATGACGTCCCTGAGGAAGCGAAGTTCTTCGATGCCCTCAATGACCGGCAGAAGTCGCGACGAAACCACCAGGGTCCGGGCCTGGCTGTCGTTGAGGTAATATTCATAGTCGTCGGATGTCAGCATGGTGTTGGACGGTACAGGGACGGCCCCCATCTTCACGGCGCCCCAGAACGTGGAGTAAAACCACGGAGTGTCCAGAACGATCATGATGATCCGGTCACCCATCCGGATGTCCAGCTTCTGGAACATGTTGGCCATCTTGTTGGTCATTTTCTGAATGTCGCGATAGGTGTAGTTGCCCCTATCGGTGTAGGCGCAGATGTTGTCGCCGCGTCCTTCGCGGACGTGCCTGTCTACGAACCAATCTGCCGAGTTGTAAAATTCCTCTGGATATAGCTTTGCCATGAACTCCTCCTTCTTCGAATGGTTGATCACATTGTGATCACATTTTCAACAGCCTCAAGCTAAGGCAATAAACCTGCCAGAGAGAAAGAAATGGCTCTTTATTGACGTTCGGAAAAGAAAGGTCCTCCGACGGGCATGAACCTGAAAGTGAAGATGCAAATAGCCATATAAATCAAGAGATTAATGCGTTGACTTCATCGAGGTGAAGCGCTTCGGAAATCCCCGCCGACTGCCATGCGTTCCAGGAGGCCGCCGGAGTGTTGAATGGGAAGGAATTTGCTGCGGAAAAAGGGAGATCTATCCGCAATCTATTGATTATAAAGGATTAAAAAATATTGACCCTTCGATTTGGCGCCAGAGATGGAACGATAGGTTTCCAGGAAGGGGAGAAAACCGGAAACAAAAATTTCCAGTGGAACGTTTTGCTTCCGCCTCTTTCTTTGCAGGGGGTCAGCCCAGGGAATATTTCTTTAGTTTCTTTAAGACCGCCGTGTGGGATATGCCCAGCATACGGCCGATTTTTCGTGAATTCTTGTATTTCTTCAGGGCCTTGGACAGCATGTCCTTTTCAACGCTTTCCAGAACTTCTTTCAGGGTTGAAAAGGCCTCGTCTTTCCCTTCCTCCCGGGTTTCGGCCGGATCAATGGGCTGTGCGAACGATGAAATATTCTGTTCCGTTTCCGGAAAGTCCATGTTGATCAGATTTCCCGAGCAGGTGATCACCAACCGTTCGATATAGTTTTTCAGCTCACGGATATTCCCGGGCCAGTCATACATCTCGAACTTTTTAAGCAAAGCGGGAGCCAGAAATTTTTCGCCGCCGTACTTGCTGTTATATTGATTGAGGAAATAATCCACCAGCAGAGGGATATCCTCGACCCGTTCCCGCAGGGGGGGGATGGTAACCGGCACGACGTTCAGCCGATAAAACAAGTCCTCCCGGAATGTCCGCTCCGCAACCAGCCTGCTCAAATCCCGATTGCTGGCGGCTATGAAACGAAGGTTTACGGAGATGACCTTGGTTCCTCCCAGGCGCAGAAAGGATCGATCCTGGATGACCTGGAGGAATTTCACCTGGAGATTCAAAGGCAGGTCCTCGATTTCATCGAGGAAGAGCGTACCGTCGGCTGCCAGCTCAAAAATTCCGGGCTTGCCCTCCTTGTTCGCCCCGGTGAAAGCGCCCCTGTTGTATCCGAAGAGCTCGGACTCCAGGAGATGTTTCGGAATCGCCCCGCAATTGACCTTGATGAACGCCCCCGGCCGCTTGCTCCAGACGTGGATGAGCTTGGCAAGTACTTCCTTGCCGACTCCCGATTCCCCCTGGATTAAAACGGTGGCCTCGCTGTTGGCAACCCTACGGGACAATTCGAGAATTTTGTACATGGCGGGAGATGCGGTAATCATTCCCTGGGAGCGCAACTCGTCTTCGAGCATCCTGTTGACTTCCGTCTGAAGATGGCTGCTCAGTTCGCGGGATGAGGCCAGCTGCTCCTGCAGGGACAGAATCTCGGACATGTCCCTGGCGTTGGTCACCATTCTCAGGATATGCCCGTCGTCGTCGAACACGGGCGTCGAGGTGACCATGACTTCCTTCCCAGTTCGAATTTTCTGGATGCCCGTTGTGATCCTTTTCCCCTTTCGGGCGAGGCTTTCAATGGATTGCCCGAAAAAGTGGCCCTCCTCGTAGAGGGACTCCATTTTATGGCCGATAAAATTCTCAGGGGGTAGTTCGGTGATCCGGAGCAGGGCGTCGTTGATTTTCAGCACGTTTCCTTCCCCGTCGGTGATGAGGATTCCATCGTAGGAGGAGGCGATAATATCTTCCAGCTCCTCGTTCAACTTTTCCCGGGATTTCAGCTCCGCCCTGATATGATCCAGCTCCGTGATGTCCTGCAGCAGGATCAGCGTTTTCTCCTCGAAACCGGATCCCAGTCCGGAGAAGGCCTTTGCGGCAAGCAATCTGTCACGGCGTGAAAATCTTTCGGACGGATTGTTCTTTCTTGAATCCAGGAATACCCGCAGATCGGCAAGCGACGGAATGGACTGCAGGGGGGTTCCGATGATCCGGGCGTCGATTTCCAGCATCATCTGCGCAGAGGCATT
Source organism: Syntrophus sp. PtaU1.Bin005 (assembly GCA_002067745.1). Classification (GTDB taxonomy): domain Bacteria; phylum Desulfobacterota; class Syntrophia; order Syntrophales; family Syntrophaceae; genus Syntrophus; species Syntrophus buswellii. The sequence continues at coordinate 30,213 of MVRU01000004.1, read as the reverse complement.
GCATGAAACGACAATCCCCTTTCCATCGACGACCAGGACCCCGTCGTTCATGTGGTCAAGAACCGCTGGAAGAATGGGATCCGTTTTTAAGGCTTCATCATGCCAACAGGAAATATCGGGCAGGTAATTCATGAATAATCTCTAGATCCTTCCGTAGCTTGCGAATCCATGAACCCGGGACTTTCCTTGAAGGCCTGTGCTCTTCTCACGGCCCGGTTTCGCTGGATCCGCTGCACTGATCTTCCGTATTCCCCTTTTACCGAAGGCAACCGGCAGGGCAGGCATGATTTGTATAGTATCGACCACATCTTCTGTCAAGAATTCAGACCATCTTTTCCCGTTTCGCTGCAATGCGCTTCCACCCTTTGAAAAAAAACTCAGCGATGTCTCTCGAATTTGTCTCCGTCGCCATGAGGTTTTTCTTGACATGGAAGGGCGACGTGATAAAAGGAAGCCCGTTCATCCAATCGAGGTCATTCGTGAACTACACAGAGTCCATATCCAGCTTTTTATTCTTCATCTGTTTTTTTACCTTCAGCTTCAGCTTTAGCGGCGGGCATATTTTGTCCCCGAGCTGATTGGTTAAGAGACCGACTAAGAAGCCGCGGGCAGAAAAACCCGCGGTTTTTTTTTGGGGAAAAATCGGGGTTGAGGGTTGCCGCCTGCAGGTAAGGGCTGATGGAAGCGAGCCCCTGCGGCATGTCGCTGCCTGTGGAGCGGAGACGGGGGCCCGCTGGAGAAGAAGCAAAAAAAAAGAACGGGAATCGCAGGAGGTTAAAGGGAGGAAAGAGATGTTCGATGCATTGTTCAATCCAAAATCGGTTGCTGTACTGGGCGCTTCAGAAAGAGAATTCAACATCGGAAATCGCGTCGTAAAAAACCTTGTGGAATACGGCTACACGGGGGCCATCTATCCCATCAATGCGAAGGTGGACGCCCTTTACGGTCAGAAGACCTACGCCTCCATCCTGGATGTTCCCACCGATGTCGATGTGGTTCATGTGGCCATCGCCGCTCGCCATGTACCCCAGGCAATCGATGATTGCGGAAGGAAGAACGTTAAATACCTGATTATGAATGGCGGCGGGTTTTCAGAGATCGGCCCCGTCGGTGCAGCCATCGAGGCGGACTGCATGGCCCGGGCGAAAAAATACGGGATCCGGATCTTCGGGCCCAACTGTCAGGGGGTTATCAATACGGATCCGGCCATGAAGGCCTACTGCAATTTCACCTTCACCTTTCCGAAGCCGGGGCATGTTTCGATTCTCAGCCTGAGCGGCGGGATCGCCTCACTGCTTCACCAGGCCATTTTCGACATGGGGATCGGCACCCGGCTGTATGCAACCAATGGAAACGCCTGCGACATTTCCATTCCAGAACTTCTTGAGTACTATGGCAATGACGACAAAACCCGGGTCATTCTCCTCTATGTGGAAGGAATCCGGGACCCGAAAGAGTTTCTGAGGGTGGCGCAGAAAGTGGCCGCCAAGAAGCCGATCCTGGTCATGAAGGCAGGCCGGACGATGGAGGGGGCCAAGGCGGCCGCTTCGCACACGGGTGGTCTTGCCAAGGAGGACCTCAGCGCCGATCTCATTTTTGAAAAGGCGGGCATGATCGTTTTTGACGACGAGGAGAAGCTCTGCCAGGCCGCCGCCGTCTTTGCGTCCCAGCCGGTGCCGCGGGGCGGCCGGGTGGGCATGATCTGCAATACCGGCGGCCCTGCTGTGATCGCCACTGATGTGCTGGTTCAGAACGGCCTGACCATCCCGCCCCTGTCGGAGAAGACACAGGCGATTCTCAAGGAATCCCTCTTTCCCGAGGCTGCGATCAACAATCCTGTGGACGTTCTCGCCACGGGCACGGGGAAGCATTTCCGGATCACCCTGGACGCCATGATGGAGGACGACGGAATCGACAGCATCCTCATCCACTTCGTAACGCCACCCTTTGTCAACACCAATGAAATCGCCTTGGAGATCGCGGAAGTCAACCGGCAGAAACGGAAGCCCATCATCTGCAACTTCATGACCGACAAGGGGCAGTGGCAGGAGACGCTCCGCATTCTGTCCGAGGGTGAGGTCGTCTGCTACGATTTTCCAAGCACCTGTGGAAAAGCGTTGGCCGCGCTGACGAAATACGGGCAGATCCGCCGCCGGGAAGAAAGCGCGGTGAAGACCTTTGCCGATGTGGACCGACGGAAGGCGGAAGCGATCCTTGCCGGCGTCGCCACCTCGGGGCGGAAGCTGCTTTGCGCCGATGAGGTTTACGGTGTTCTTTCCGCCTACGGCATCCCCGTTGCCCCATGGAGGACCGCGGCCAGCCCGGACGAAGCCGCCCGGCATGCCGCCCAAATCGGCTTTCCCGTAGCTCTGAAGGCGGACACCCCGACGATTACCCACAAAACCGACCTGGGCGGTGTTATCCTCAACCTGGCCGATGAACAGGCGGTCCGGGAAGAGGCAAGGAGGATGGCGGTAACTCTATCCGGCCAGGATCTCAAATTCCTCGTCCAGAAGTATCTACCCGGCGGCAGGGAAATCATTGTCGGCGCCAAGGCGGACGACGACGCGGGCCATCTGGTCATGGCCGGACTGGGTGGCGTCTATGTGGACATTTTCAAGGACATCAATTTCAAGCTGGCGCCGGTGACAGCGGCCGAGGCGGAGGTCATGCTCTCCTCTCTCAAGGCGGCTTCCCTGCTCGGAGAGGTGAGGGGGGAGAAGGCCGTCAACCGTGAGGCCGTCATCGAAATCATTCAGCGGGTATCCCAGCTGGTGACGGACCTGCCCGCCATTGCGGAGATGGATCTCAATCCCGTCCTGGCGACCGTGTCGGGCTGTGTGGTTGTGGACGCCGTGATCCATCTTTAACCCGTATGTCACCCGCCTCCCGATGCTCCGTCACAACGGTGCGGCCCCTCTCCCGTCGATGAAATGAAAAGGGCCGCACCGCGCGATTCTGTCCGGACAATGGATGTGTTTCCTGTTCTGCCGGGAAGATCGGGGAGGGAACGCCTGCCATCGTGACGCCCGGTGGCGGGACCGGTTAGGGAAGGGCAGTCAACCTGGAAATGGAATCAGGATAACATGAAACGAATGGGGCTGCTCCTTATGTCCGGACTCGTTTTCTGGGGGGTAATCGCCTGTTCTCCCGGACGGGTGATCCAGAAGCCGGAATTTGTCAAGATCTCGAATGTCGAACTCCTGGATATCAATCAAGACGATCTCACCATCCGGGTCCGGACCCTGTTCCACAATCCCAACCCTTTCGGCTGCTCGCTGGAAAACATAACCTTCAGCACCTACATCGACGGTCAGCCCCTGGGGGCTTCCCGTGTACAGGGGGCGGTGGACATCAGGGGCAATGAAAACTTTGAATTGCTCCTCGATTCCCGGCTGCTGCTTGAATCGATACCCGGGGTCATGTTTTCCATTTTTCGAAAGCCGGAGGTGGAGGTGGAAGTCAGGGGGCGGTCCACGATGGTCACCGCACTCAAGAACATGACGTTTTCCTTCAATCCCAAAAGCAGGATCAAGGTCAAGAGCCGGATGAAGGACATCATCCGTACAAAGCTTCTGGCACCGCTGAGCGAAACGGGACGGATCTTTCCCCCCGCTCAGGCGGCCTGCGAGTAGCCCCTGGATGGGAAGAAAGAGCGAAGCCGCCATTCCGGGCGATCGGTTCTCCTTGAGATGCCGCATCCGTTCCGGTGATTCTCTTTCCCGACGGCTCATCAAATGGATGCGTCTTCTCGACTTCGCCTCGCTTTGTTCAGCTGCTCCCGGCACCAGTCCTCATATCTGGCCGCTACCTGGAGATAGCGGTCCACATCGACCGGGGGGGTGTTGAGTTCCTGTAAGAGGGTTCCGGGGATGCTCCCCGTTTCAGCCAGGATTTTTCCCGCCTCTTCCAGGAGGTACAGGTGGCGGTCCAGCAATACCGGTTCCACCTGAAGGGCGATGGATCCGGGGATACAGATTGCTCCTGCCGCCTTTGAACCGAAATTGGCCGCCTGCGCGTGGAAGGTGGCAAGAAGGGCGGCGAAGACTTCCGGCTCCGGGAAGGCGGAAGTGGACAGCAGCAGAAATTTTGCCGGCATGCGCCAGGTGTAGGGATGGCGCACCCGCCCGGTGTCGTCCCTGATCAAAAATGGCTGAAGACAGGCCAGGCAGCGGTCCATCACCGTCTTCAACTGGGCGGACATCGTGTCCACGTACAGGGGCGTCGCCAGAACCAGCAGATCTGAAGCCTTGAGGGCCTGGTAGATCGGCTCCATGTCATCCCGAACAGCACAGATGCCCGGGTTCTTGTGCATGCACGACAGGCATCCGGTGCAGGGCGATATGGACATCCTGCGGATTTCGAAGGTCGTTGACTCTGCCTTTCCCTTTGCAAGCCCCCGGATGAGGGCATTCACCATCTTCCCCGTCACGCCTTTCCCGCCTCTGGCACTTCCGTTTAAGATGAGCGCTTTCATTTGCCCTCCTGAGTGTTGAGCTATTCTTGACCCGGTTCCTTTTTCTCCTTGCTTCGGGAGAGGGCCTGTTCACATTCCGCTTTCAGAAAATCCGGCACGCTTTCCCGGAGAGCGGCGGAAATCAGATTCTGCGACCACGGCCGACCGATTTCCGCCAGCAGGCGGATGGCCAGCGCCGCCTTGTATGTCGGGGGCGGGTAGGCCACGGACACCCGTTTTTCTTCTGGATAAAACGTGCGGATGTATCCCCGGCGCACCGGCTCGCCGTATACGTGGACTGAAACACTGTGCCCGCGGGCCGCGTTCCCGAGGCGGTGAATGCCCTGATCCAGCGGGAGGATGAAGGTCGTCTCTCCGGGATTCATTGTGAGTGGGGAATGGGGGGAAAGTTCGGCGAATCCCTCCCGGCTTCCGTCGTCAAGGCGCGAATATTTGATTTCATCGATGATTCCGACCAGGCAGGCCAGCACTCCCCAGGATCCGTGATCATGAACGACATCCACCATGTCCGGCTCCCAGATGTAGGCCAGTACGGAAAATTCCGGATCGGTGTCCCAGGCGAGACTGATCTCGTTGGGCCAGATGGTGTGTCGCTGGCCTGCCCGCCACGGTTGATCCAGGAGAAGGCGGGCCAGACTCTCCTGAAACCAGTCGGTGGAGGCTGTCAGGCTGGAAAGCAGGGTGCGCCCCTGGCGGATGATTTCAGCCTGCGGGGGCTTTTCCTTCAACAGCGCGGTCAGGGACTTCACAAATTCGTTCAGATCCATCGCTTGTACTCCTTTTAATCGTTTTCCTGGCGAACCCTGTTGGGGGGATTGCCCTTCTTTCCCTCCGCTTCTGGCGGGGTTTCCGGAAGGCCGCCCCACCTGCGGATGTGGGTCCAGGAGGCGTAGGTGGGATCGTGGGGATCAGCTGCCATCGCCTTGGCTTCCCTCAGGTATTTGCGCTGAATGCCCTTTTCTGAATAAAGGCGCCGATCCTCGCCGACGGGACATACCTTGGTGCAGATCCCGCAGGGGTAACACCGCCGCCGGACCAGCTCCTCGTGCATTTCCAGGCAGGCGATTTTATCGTAGTCCCCGATGACCTGATCCTGACGCATGACAAGGGCCTGCTTCGGGCAGCATGTGGCGCAGGCCCCGCACCGGATGCAGAGCTCTTGCTTCTGCACCGGATCTGCGGGCAGATCGGCCGCGGTCAGGACCGAGACGAAACGCACCCGCGGGCCATAGGGCCTGGTCAGCAGGCAGTGGCTGACGCCGATTGTACCCAGCCCCGCATATTTCGCCGCCATGACGTGGCTGAAGGCGGCAAACGGCCAATCCCGAAGGGCCTTCAAGTTGGCGTAGACATCACGGCCGAAAAATGACGAGGCGTATCCCCTGTCGTTGAGGAAGATGGCCAGCTCGTAGGCCAGGGTATCGAGCTTGCCGTTCACGACCGAATAGAGCTCCTTGTGAAGCACGGAAGGCGTTGTTTCCACGATCGGCAGCAGCATCGGCATCCCCACGACGATGACCGTGCGCGCAAAAGGCCAGAGCGCCGACGGACGGAATCCGGGGGGGACCTCGGCGTATTCCTCCCAGCGTTCGGTAGGAGCAAATCCCACAAGATCCGCACCCCGTTCCCTGCAGAAGCGGCTCACTTCCTCTTTGAGATAGCCCTCTTTCGGCTCCATAACGCTTCCTTCCTTAATCGTTGTGATCCGGAACGCCTCTTCTGGAAAAATATAGACATAAGCGCCTGGAAAGGCAAGCGGGCAAACCGGATTTATTTGCCGGCTTTCGCCGCTGGACAGGACAGGGGGATGCGAAGCCTCGTCACCGATCCAGGCTCAGGGCATCGAGACAGCGGGCGGCCAGGGCCCGCAGGCAAGGCAGGGACGAAACGCAGGAGGTGACAATGGCCAGATGGCGGAGGCCGGTGGGAATGTGAGCGCGGAAATCCGCCCGGCCATTCCGGTGGCCCAGAAAACCGTAGGCCCCCAGGGCCTGCATGAGGCGCTGAGCCGACCCTTCATGAAAGCGTGTTATGAACGTTGGCCAATCCAGTTTCCGGGGGGAAAGCCGATAGTAAAAGTCGAGGAGCTCCAGGCGTTCCTCAGCACGCAGGGAGACATAAGGGTCGTAGAGAAGGGAGCCCAGATCGTAGAAGGGGGATCCGGTCCTCATCCCCTGAAAATCGATCAGAACGGGCGCCCCGTCACGGATCATGATATTTTGCGACTGCAGATCGCGGTGAATAAGGCCCGTTTCCGATTCCAGAAGCCGCTCGGCGAGAGCCGTTCCCTCCTCTTCAAGGGCTTTTCCGTCGACGGGCAGGAGGGACACTCTGCAGACGCCCTCCACAAACTCCCGGCGGAAATAGTCCCGCTCCCACTTGTACAGCGCTGCGTCATACCCCTCCATCAGGGGGGGGAGGGGGATCTCCCCGCCGTCCTGAACATACCGGTGAAGGCGATGGGCATGCTCAAGAACGCCTTTGTACGAAGTTCGCCGGCGCTGCCAGTTTTCATGGCGATGGCTCCACAGGTCTTCATCTCCGAGATCTTCCGTCAGCACAAAGCATGCTTCCGGATCGTGGGCCAGCACGGCCGGTGCGGCCACTCCCAACTCCTTCAGGAAATCGGCAATGCCGGCATACAGGGTGTTCTCCCTGGGCTCCGGCTGGTAATGCATGGCGATGAACGAAGACTTCTCCAGCATGCCCCTGGCGCGGATCTTTACCCTGCCGGAAACGCGGTAAAAGGTTCGGGCTGAGCCGCCCTTGGTGAGCGGAACGAGGGTCAGGGGCGTTTCCGTCGGGAGAGCCAGGGTCCGGCGGACGAAGGCCATGAGCCTTGAGTTAAGGTCGGGGGGATTGTTCGTGTCCGAGATGTTCATGGGTCTCCTTGCATGAAGGGCCTTTTTCCCGCCTGGTCCGGCTGGGTCCTTGCCGCCGTTGTCCCGCCGCGTTTGCACGGGATCCTTTCCTGGAGCATGTTAGCCCCTGCTTTCGGAACTGTTGACCGCTTCGTAGGCCTCCAGGGAGCCTATATCATGCCAGACGCCCTCGTCAAGGATTACGCTTCCCACTGAACCCGGCTGCCGGCGCAGCATGTCGACCAGAACCGGAACGAGGGAGACCTTTTCGCCGGGCGTCATCCTCCGGAGGAAGGCCGTTTCTACCAGGTAAATACCCGAAAAGAGGCAGCGCCGGATGCCGGGATTGCCCAGCAGAAAGCGCATATCGCAGATCTCACCCCTCTCGTTGAGGCAGACATTGGCGGGTTCTCCTGAGCTGCGCAGGGCCAGGGTAATTTCCTTTCCCTGGGTCCGGTGGGCTGCGATCAGCCGCTCCAGGGGAAGATCCGTCAGGATGTCGCCATTGTAGACCAGGACCCGCTCGTCGCTCGACAGGAGATCTTCGATGTTCTTCAGCCCCCCGCCGGTGTCCAGGAGAACGGGCTCATAGCGGAAGAAAAGAGGAAACCCCCGCCACTGAACGTCGGGAAAAGCCTCGGCATAGCGGCAGGCGCAGTGGTGGGTGTTGATGATGAAGCGGCGGATACCGACGGAGCGGAGGTGATCCAGGGCATAGGTGATCAGGGGGCGGCCCCGGACGGGCAGCAGGGGCTTGGGGCAGTTTTCCGTCAGGGGGCGCAGGCGGAATCCCAGGCCTGCACCAAGGACAAAGGCCGTTTTCACGAAAGGTTCATTCGATGCGTTCATGGCGTCTCTTCTTTAAAGGTTTTTCCCGTTTGCCTGCGGTCCGTCGCACACCCTGGATCAGGTCCGTCGCCCGTAGGCCGGATCTATTTTCACCATTGCCGTGACGATAAAGCCGGGGATCGTCGAAAGGGCGATCCACAGGAAAAAGGGGTAGTAGCCGAGCTGTTCCTGGAGCCAGCCGCTCGCCATCCCAGGAATCATCATTCCCAGGGCCATGATGCCCGTGCCGAGGGCGTAGTGCACCGTCTTGTAAGGTCCTTCGGCGGCCATGATCATGAAGAGCGAATAGGCTGTGAAGCCGAACCCGTAGCCGAACTGCTCCACGGCGACGCAGGCGTTGATGATCAGCAGACTTTCCGGCTGCGACCGGGAGAGATAGACGAAAACCAGGACGGGCAGATGCATGATGAGGGCCATGGGCCACAGCCAGAACTTCAGCCCCTGGCGGGAGATGACATATCCCCCCAGGAGACCGCCCAGCATCAGGGCTACCGCACCGATGGTTCCGTAGACGATTCCCACTTCGCCCGTCGTCAATCCAAGGCCCCCTTTCGTTCGGGGGTCCAGGAGGAAGGGGGCCACCATTTTAACCAGTTGTGCTTCGGCAAACCGGTAAAAAAGGAAAAAGGCAACGATGACAACGATTTCCTTTCTGCGGAAAAAGAGGGCGAAAATATTCAGGATCTCCTGCGCCACGTGTGAAGAAGCCGAGGCTCTGGGCGCGGGCTGGTCCGTTGCCGGATAGGGGAGGACGAAGGCGGAATAGAGCCCGAAAGCCAGGAAAATGGCTGCGCCCAGAAAAAAGGTAACCGACCAGGCTGTCGTGACGCTTAAGCCGCCGGATTGCAGATGGCCGGCAAAGACGACGAGGATGCCCTTGGCGGCGATGACGGCGATGCGGTAGAAAATGGTGCGCACACCCACAAAGGCCGCCTGCTGGTACTGCTCCAGCCCGAGCATGTAGAAGCCGTCCGCGGCGATGTCGTGGGTGGCCGAGCTGAAGGCCATGATCCAGAAGAAGGCCAGTGAATAGCGGAAAAAGGCGGAGGCCGGGAGGGTCAGGGCGATGCAGGCCAGCGACGCCCCTACGAGGAGCTGCATGAGCACGATCCAGAACCTCTTGGTCCGGATCATATCCACCAGGGGGCTCCACAGGGGCTTGAGCACCCAGGGAAGGTAGAGCCAGCTCGTGTAGAGGGCGATGTCCGTATTGGAAATGTTGAGGTTTTTGTAGAGGATCACCGAAACCGTTGTGACGAGGATGTAGGGGATGCCTTCCGCCATGTAGAGGGGCGGCACCCAGGCCCAGGGGTTGCGGCGGGCGGGTCGGGCACGGTTGGAGATCCTCATGAACGGCGATTCCTCCCCGTCCTCAGTACAGCTTCTTCAGGGAAGCGCCCCGGAAATAGTGCTTCAGGATGGTTTCCGCTGAGCTGCCCCGTGATGCCATGACCGCGGCTCCGATCTGGCAGAGGCCGACGCCGTGTCCCCAGCCGCCACCGTGGAGAACAAAGCGGCAGTCCGTGCCCGACGGATCCCGCTGGGCCTCCACCACGAAGGCGCTGCTGTAGAGATGGCTGCGGGAGAGCCACCTGCGGATTTCCAGCTCCTTACCCACCACGATGGAGGTCTTCGTGCCTGCGATTTTCAGGCGGGTGATCCGTCCCGACGGCCCACGTTCCAGGGGGATGAGTTCCAGAACCCGGCCGAAGTCGATCCCCGATTTTTCCCTGAGGATCTCTCCAAGTTCCTCCTGGTCGTAGGCGACCTCCCAGCGGAAGAAGTCCTTCGTTTCCTGATCGAACGAGGGCAGGATCTCCGCGAGGAGCTTTTCATCCCGGATATTGCAGTAGGCTTCGGGAGAAGAGAAGAGCCAGCGCTGTGCCGCCTCTTCGTCGAGAACCGGGCCGTAGTCAACGGCGCTGTCGGCAACGCTGGACAGGTAAGGATGCGGAATCTCTTCCCAGGTATTCTCGAAGGTTTCCGTCCGCCCGCCGCAGCATTTGGAATAGCGGGCGTCGCAGACGGCATCGCCGTAAACCAGAAATACCCCCCGCGTGGCGTTCACGGCGGCCTCCGTGCGGTCCGGGATGCTTCGGGTCAGCCCCTGATACCGCTGACAATGATCATCGGCGCAAACGTCGAAGAACTGGTGTTCCTCCCGCCCGTACCAGATTATGTGTTCGTCACCGGCTGAAGCCGGGGCGGATGCCCCGGTGGGGGGCTGCCCCCGTTTCAGCATGACGGCCAGCCAGCTCCGGGAGATGATCGCGTGGGCTTCCAGCAGGGCCATGGGTGCCGCGGCGCTCATTTCGGAGGAGATGACGCTGGAAAGATAATCCTCCAGGGCGATGTCATTGATGGCCGTGAGGGTATTGTCACCTGAGGCCAGGATCCGGAGATTTCCGGCAAAGGTTTGCTCTTCCTGCCTTTGCCAGTGAAAGGCATTGCCGATGGTGACGTTCTGGAGCGAAAAGGTGGCCTGATCTTCACAGAGAAGGCTCAGAGAAGAACGGGCGATCATCCCTCCACCCTTGCCGGCATTGAAAAGAATCTCGCCTCCAAGGCTGTGGATTGTGAAATTCCCGGAAAAATGCTGCCCGGGATATTGGGGACTGCGGAAATGCCCATGAAGACAGCCGGAAATTTCCGACTTTCCTTCCATAAGGCCGACGCGAAGACGGGGTTCCTTGGTGATCATGGGATTCTGTCCTGAGAGGTGGATTGAAAGACGTTACCGACGACACTTTTGTGGGATATCAGAAACCCGTCGGCAATGCAATGTATTGTCTTTGAAATATCAGTCTTTAACGTGGAATTTCCTGAAAAGGCATGTCTTTTTTATCTTTATTTGTGGGAGACGGCGGGATGTGCGAACAATCGTCTGAAATTTCAGGCATTGGCAGCCTTTAATGTTCTTCACCTGGCCAGAAGGAAATCCGGAGGGATGCTCCCGGTTACTTTCAATGGACTTCATCTGCAGCAGAGTATTCGGTGAGTAAGAAGTGGATAGACGCGAAAGGTCAGATCCGTTCCCGAAAGGGAAGGTGAGAAAGAAACTCCCTGCTTCGGCTCTAAGAAGATGGGATGCATGGTCTATGCGAGGCACATGAAGGACCAGGAGGTTTCACCGGAGGGAATGGTTTTCCTGGAGATGATCGGTTTTTCAGTGAAGAGAGAATCCAGCGGCATTCCTTACCCGTAACAGAAATTGTCATCAGGAGACGGATATGATCGACACGCTCAATTTTGAGCTGATGACCGAACTGGTCAAGGGGTTGTATCTTCCGCGTTTAGAACTTTGAACCTTCCGTGCCAGCGCCCGCCGGCACCCTGCAAAGGAGGTAAAGCGGGAGAGCCGCTGAGGTTTTCAGACCTAAGGCAGGATTGGCGGGGCTTTTATAATCCCTTTGCGGCCAGATTGTATTATGGAATATTGCTCCTAAGCTTCTACTTCAGCCCGCCATGGACGGCAGGATAGAAGATAAGCTCCTCAGCTTCAACGGCCTCAAAGGCGGGATCAATGGTCTTCAGCCTCTGTCTCAAGGCGGCATTTGCCTTATCAACCCTATCCCGTGGAATTTCCCGCCGGGGGCTTCTGACGCCAGTGCTCCTTTAATTGGGGCAGATTCTTGCTGTGTGTCAGGATGACAATCTCGTCGCCGGTCCTGAATATCGTTTCGTCATCGGCATGTAAAAATTTTCCGCTTCGATAATAACAGATCACTTTGGCTTCAGCAGGCAATTTCAGATCCGTGGCGGTAAAAAGATCATCCTCTTTGACCATAAAGGTGAAGAATCTGGCCTCGTCCTTGATGACCGTAGAAAGTTCAACGTTTTCACCGCCCTCCACTAAATTCTCCAGGTAACGGCTGATGGTGATGGATGGAACGATCGTATCATTCAGCCCCAGCTCGTGGCAGATTCCTTCAAATTGCTGATCGCCGATACTCGTCACGACGCGTTTGAAACCGAGGGACCGACCGACGAGACTGGCAATGACATTAACCTGGTCATTGTCGGTAAGGCAGAACAGGAAGTCAGTCTGTTCCGGATTGACTTCGTGCAGCACGTTCGGCTGGCTGCCGTCGCCGTGTAGAAAGCTGCAGTCCATCTCTTCGGACAAGTCCCTGATTCTGGCTTTATCGATATCGATGATGACGACTTCATGGCCCTTTTTAATCAGTTCCCTGGCCGTACCTATGGTTACTTTCCCTGCTCCTATAAAAACGATTCTCATGTTTCCTTCATCCTCCTTCCAAACCAAGTGCCTGGATAAAGCATCACCAGCCATGCAAGGATTTCGAGTCTTCCCATCAGCATATCAAAACAGAGAATTCCCTTGAGCAGAGCAGGAAGCTCTGAAGTTGTCAAACCCACGGACAGACCTACCGTTCCTATTGCCGATACCACCTCGAACAAGGAGTCGAGCGGATTGAATCCCATGATCAAAAACGGCAGCCAGGACAGCGCAGTGACGGAGACAAAGAGTATGATTAACAGCAGGGCCGACTGGATTTCTTCCTCCTGAAGTCGGTGCCCTGCCATTCGATGCTCGATAACAGCGTGTTTCGGCAAACAGGTTTTCAGGATGATTAGGCGAAGTACGCCCACCGCGATCAGGAAACGCAGGAGCTTGAATCCGCCTGCCGTAGATCCCGTGCCACCCCCGACAATCATCGAGAGGATCAGGACCAGTTTCGAGCCTCCGTCGAGTTGCTCACACGGTATTGAAGAAAAACCCGTGGTCGACTGGGCAGAGAAGGCGATCAGGGGCGCGTGATGGATTACTTGTTGCCAGGCCATGCCGGAACTCAGCCACAAGGCGGCCATCGCCAGCGAGATGACTAAAGCGGCGACAACAATGGCCCCGAGTTGCAGCAAGTCCGCGGCGGCGAACCGCTTTTCCCATAAGATCCGGTGGTAAAACATCAGAGGGACCGCACCGGCGAGGCAGGTCAGCATAATCCATACCTGTACCGGCCAATCCAACGTCGCGAGGCTGTCATCATAGGGGGCAAAACCACCCGTCGAGACAGCGGAAAAAGTGTACATCATCGCGTCGAAAAAATCGATTCCCACCAGCAGGGAACCCATGATGCCGAGCACAGTCAAAAGGACATAGACTTTCAGGACACGCCTTGCGTGCGCCCTTGTGCCGCCAACCAGATCATCAATTTTGGAGTCCTTGACCGCCAGCCATTTCGCATGCAAACCCGGTTGCATGACCAGTGCAAGGGATAGCACGACGATGCCCATCCCTCCATACCACTGCATCCATGCGCGTGCGAAAAGAAACGTCGGCGGCTTATGCGAAAGCGCGGACGACATGCTCAGCCCCGTGGTTGTCACACCGGAGATGGCTTCAAAGAGGGCGTCAATGAAACCCAGTCCGGAACCCATTAACGGGTAGGACATCACCAGTGGGGTGAATACAAGGATGAGGGCAGCCAGCACGATGCCCTCATTGTCCTGTATTTTGGAAGGAGTCCGCAACCTGGACAGGGAGAATCCAAGAATTGTGATCCCAGCGATGACCATCCCGTAACGCCGGCTGACGGGGACGTCGCCCAGGATTACCGAGATCAAGAATGGTACCAGTGTCAGTGCGGCAAGGACGAGGCATAGTTGACCGAAATACTTTAAGATCACGAGTAAGCGTACCGCATACCTGAGTTCCATTGCCAGTTTAGCCACGAACAGCTCCTTTTCCTTCGGGACGGCAGGCGATCCTTTTTCCCTTTCTTCGAGCCCCAATCGTTGAATGAACAAATCGAAGGTTTTTCAGCTCTAACGTTTGAATCTTCATTGCTGCCCATTGAAGCAACAAAGCCAATTTGGGATTACCATAAACGAGCCTGCAGGAACCGGCGATTCTCTCTGTAAGTTAAAATAGGGATCTCGGGCCATGAGATCCATTTCCCATGCTTCCAGCAGCATGGACTTGGATAGAAAGAGGATAATGGATTTGACCAGGATTACTTTTCAATGTCTGCTACCGAAACATTCGGGCAAAACATCTTCCAAAAAATCGTCATGGGAAAGTCCTGACATTGAGGATTAAAAAAGCATGCGTCTTAAGCGCGATCGGTGGAAATGAATCTGCCGGAGGAACGGTTCATCAACGGGACATCACCTTGGAAAAGACACTTGGGACAATTACGCCTGCCATTATGAGTAGCGGGCCGATCATGGCGGGAATATCCAGAATATCCAGCGGCTGTCCCAGAAAAGCCATACAACCAGAGCAATGAGCATAATGCCTGCTCCGGACCAGATCGCATGGACCGTCCAAATTTGAATGACCTTTAACCGGCTGACTGATATCGGTCTTTTCAAATACCCTTTATGGATTGATACGAACTTGTTTTTCCAAGAGAGAATTATAGGAAGAACGATGTCATGGTGTCAATGCGGAAGTCTCAATAAATGGAGCTGATCGTGGGGAGCGTTGCCGCCACCCGCCTCTTTTCTCTTCTCCCGCAAGATGTTGCGGTAATGGCCGCATCGGCATTCGGAGAGATATGGTTTCCGCAGAACACGTTAAACCAGAGACTTCCATCAGTAAAGCAACCGGCCCCTCTCCTCGGGAATCTTGCCCTTGGAAAGAAGCAAACTGAGCGTCTTGTGCCGGAAGATGGCTTTCAGCTTTTTCAGGTAAAGGGGTGGGACGACTCGGAACATGTCCTTTGTTCCCAGGAGCAACCGTCCGTTGCTTGGCAACGGGGATTGAAGCCGAGGTAATTGCCGAAGGTCTGAACGGAAATTGCAGCGTCGGATATGCCCGACGATTCAGCGATGCCATTTTTAAATTGAATATCCTGCTTGATTTATTTAGAATTTGACATCAGAAAAAGGAGGGTGCCGCCATGATACTGGTAGAGCCGTTCAAGGGGAAATCTGCAACGGAGCATATGGTTGAAATCGTGGAGCGCAAGGGCAAGGGTCATCCCGACTATATGTGCGATTCCATCATGGAGTCGATCTCAGTCGCCCTGTCCCGGGAGTATATCAAAGCCTTCGGAACGGTGCTCCATCACAACATAGACAAGGGGCTGCTGTCTGCGGGGAGGGTTGAAAAAAACTTCGGCGGCGGAAGAGTGATCAAGCCGATGGAGCTTACCATCGGGGACCGGGCGACGCTCAGCGCCGCCGGCCGGGAAATCCCCGTTGTCGATATTGCCATTGACAGCGCCAAACAGTGGATCCGGAGCCATATGAGGTTCGTGGATCCTGACGCCCACCTGGAATACCGGGTTGTCCTTCTGCCCGGTTCCGAGGAGCTCACGGATATCTTTTCCCGCCCCGGCAGGGTCATGGCGGCCAACGACACCTCTGCCGCGGTCGGATATTATCCGTTAAGCCCTACGGAGAAGGTCGTCCTCACCCTCGAGGGTCGGCTGAATTCGGCTGAGTTCAAGAACATGCACCCTGAAACAGGCGAAGACATCAAGGTGATGGGCTTGAGAAGCAGGGATTCCCTGGACTTGACCGTGGCAATGCCGCTGCTTGCCCCTTACATCCGGTCGGAGGAGGAATATTTTGAGAGGAAGGGGATTATTCATCGGAGCATCAAGGAAATGCTCGGCGAGACGGGCGGATTTAAAAGAATCGATGTCCATTTCAACAATCTTGATGAGCGGGGCCGGGGACTCGGGGGAATTTATCTGAGCCTTCTCGGGACCTCCGCTGAAGATGCGGATTCGGGGCAGGTCGGCCGGGGGAACAGGGTGAACGGGCTCATCTCCGTGAGCAGGCCCCTGGGCACCGAGGCTGCCGCGGGGAAAAATCCCGTCAGCCATGTGGGAAAGATCTATAACGTTCTGTCCCACAAGATCGCAAGGGAAATATACGAGAACATCGATGGGATTAAGGAAGTCTACGTTCTGTTGTTAAGCCGGATCGGAGCGCCCGTGGACCGTCCGCAGATGGCAACCGCCCAGATTCTCCTTGAACGGGGGCGGACAATCGGGGACGTCGCCAGCAGGACCAAAGACATTTTTGAAACGGAATTTTCGGAAATCAACCGGTTCTGCGAGGAATTGAGCGCCGGGAAGTATCCTGTCTGTTAAGGTGCCCCTCAGATTTCCCAAGGGAATCAATCCTCCCGGAGAAAGGGGTAGGTGTGCAGGTCTTCCCGTTTCCAGAGCGAAAGACCTGCCCATGAGCCGACGGTTTCAACAACGACAACGGCATCCGGACCGTCAAAGGCGATGCGCCCCGGTTTTCCAGCCGTTTTCATAGACGGTGACGACGGCGTTCCATTCCTGCATAACGTTCACCTACAGAACGATTACGGAGCTTGCCTGGGGGCCCTTGTCCCCCATCTCCTCGGCAAACGTGACTTCCATCCCCAGGGACAACTTTTCAAAATCCCTGTTCACCACGCTGTTTTTGTGAAAATAGACATCATAGCCCTCCGGAGAGACGAGGAATCCATATCCCTGATCGGGAAAAAGGATGCCGATGCGCCCCCGTTGCTGCTTTTCATGGATCTTGACGTCGCCGCGCTGTTCGCGGGAAAAATCCTCGAGCTTCCGCTGCGCCGCGGCAAATGAATCCCGCATGGCCACAAGGAGGTCCTCATTCTGTTCCCGCCTGGTCACGATTTCCCCGCCGGGGACGGTCATGATGATGTGCACGCTGTACAGCCTCCCCGAATGGGGATGCTTTTTCGGCTCATCAACGACGACCTTGCAGCGCATGATCCGGTCATAGAACTTGTCAAGCTTGTTCGCCCGATCGGTGATTTCATTCCTCACCTCTTCACTGAGATCAACGCCGTGCCCTGTAATCTGTAGTGGAATAATCATCGTCTCCCTCCTTGCTTCTCGTTGAGAACCTAAAGGTTTTTTCCCATGGCCGCGCCATTATGGCATCCCAACGCCGTCGATCGCCGCCGCGCAGTTTGTGCAGCTGGCGTTTTTCATCCTGATGGGACCTAGAGAAAAGCCGACCCTTTCGATCAGCAGCTCCCCGCAGGAAGGACAATAGGTGTTTTCACCCCCTTCACCGGGGATGTTCCCTTCGTAAACATATTTCAACCCGGCCGCCAGCCCGATTTCCCGCGCCCTTCTCAAGGTTTTAACCGGGGTGCGGGGCTGATCCAGAAGCTTATATGTCGGGTAGAACTGGGTCACATGCCACGGAATGGCCTCATCGACGGATCGGATGAACTCGGCGGTCTTAGTCAAGAAATCCTCGGAGTCATTATACGTCGGGATGAGAAGCGTTGTTATTTCCACCCAGACGCCCAGTTCCCTCATGAGCTTGATCGTGTCCAGAACGGGCTGCTGCCTGGCGCCACAGACCTTTTTATAGAAGGCATCATCCCCCTTCAGGTCGATGTTGATGCCGTCGAGACAGGGGGCGATCAGCCGGGTCGCTTCCGGTGTCATGTACCCATTGCTCACGAAGACGTTTTTCATTCCCCTTTCCCTTGCCAGCCTCGCGCAATCGTAGGCAAACTCGAAAAAGATTGTGGGCTCGGTATAGGTATAGGAAATGCTGGCGCACCCCGTTCTTTCCGCTTCGCTCACGATCGTTTCGGGAGAGGCGGCTTCTCCGGGGATGCCCGGATATTCCTTGGGATATTGTGAAATTTCACTGTTCTGACAGTGCAGGCAGCGGAAATTGCAGCCGACCGTGGCGATGGAGTAGGATCGGGACCCCGGCTGAAAATGAAAAAGGGGTTTTTTCTCAATGGGATCGACGTTCCTGGCGATGATCCTGCCGTAGACGAGGCTGTAGAGCGTGCCGTTGCGGTTTTCCCTGACGGCGCAGATCCCTCTTTTTTCGGGGGCAATTTGGCAGCGGTGGCTGCAGAGGCCGCACTGCACCCTGCCGTCGCCAATCTTTTCATACAGCAGCGCTTCTTTCATGTCCTTCGAAATACGTTCCATCTCATTCCTCCATGAAAGTCGATATCGGCGTTCAAGCCCCAGTTATGAGGAAATTTCCCGAATCCTTCCGCCGATGGCGCGCGCGGCAAGGATCCCGCTGGCGGAAGCCTGAAGCAGTCCCCGGGAGACGCCGGCTCCGTCACCGACGACAAACAGATTCGGAATCCCCGTTTCCATTTCCGGTGAAACGTCAATCCGGTTGGAATAGAATTTTACTTCGACGCCGTAGAGAAGGGTATGGCGTGAGTAGACCCCCGGCGCGAGCTTGTCGAGTGCCTGAAGCATTTCCAGGATGTTGACCAGGAGCCGGTAGGGAAGAACAAAACTCAGATCCCCCGGCGTGGCATTGGAAAGGGTCGGGCGGGTGAGGCAGCGCGCAATGCGCCCCGGAGTGCTGCGCCGGCCGGAAAGGAGATCACCGAGCCTCTGGACAATCACGCCGTTGCCCAGGAGATTGGCCAGCCTGGCGATATAGCGGCCGTAACCGATGGGATCGTTGAAAGGCTCTGTGAACATGCTGCTGACGAGAATGGCGAAATTCGTGTTCCCGCTTTTTGCCTTCGTATGGCTGTGGCCGTTGACCGTGGCGACGGAATCGAATTCTTCGCACACAACCTCTCCATAGGGGTTCATGCAGAACGTGCGGATCTTGTCATCGAAGGTCTTTGAGTAGTGGATAAGCTTCGACTCATAGATGGCATCGGTGATCTCCTTCAGGACAATGGCGGGCAATTCGACCCGGACCCCGAGATCCACCGGACTTGCCATGCTCTTCAGCCCCAGGAGCTCCGCCTGCCCCTTCATCCACCGCGACCCCGTACGGCCCGGAGCGGCAAGAACGAAGCGGCTGTGGACCTTTTGACCCCCGGCGATTTCCACGCCCGCGATCCGTCCGTTTTCCGTCAGGATGTTTTCCACAGGACTGTCTGTACGAATCTCCACACGCCCGACAAGGGACTGCTGAAGATTTTTCAGAACGACGGAGCAGTTTTCCGTCCCGATATGCCGCACTCGCATGGGCACCAGTTCAAGATCAGCAATCCGCGCCCGGTCGGAAAGCTCTTCGAACGCGGCCGATGTTTCCCCGTACAGTTGATCCGGGGCTCCGTGGGCCACATAGAGCTTATCCGTATGGGAAAGAAGCTCCAACAGGGCATTCCGGCCAACATAATCGCTCAGAAATCCGCCCACTTCGGTTGAGAGGGTTAATTTTCCGTCGCTGTAAGCCCCCGCTCCGCCCCAGCCGCAGAGCATGTCCGAGGCATTTCCGCGGGTCCGTTTGCCGAGGTCCCTCCCCTGCTCGATCAGGAGGACCGGGGAAATGCCGAGGTCTGCAAGCGTGAGCGCCGCAAAGATGCCGCCTGGTCCGGCTCCGATGATGATCACTTCATATTCCATGGCAATCCTTCCGCGACAAACCCCATTCTATGCAATAAATATCGGCCATCACGGAAATATTGTCAATCAGTAAAAAGTGACCCGGGCCCTGTGTTCCGGTTTGGCGGAATTCGGAAGACATTCCCTTCTGAAGTGACAGGAACAAGACGAAACGGGGGAGACTGGAGACGCGATGAGGCGGATCCCCAAAAAAACGCCCCGACATGTTCATGCCGGGGCGCGGGGTTCCGTAAAAGTTGTGATGCCTGCAGCAATGTGGCGGCTCTTTTTTGAAACGAGCCGCTGTTCAAAGAAATGCGTTGATATGCACAAGGCCCCGTTTTTGCCTCGGGGCCTTGTGAAACGCTCAATCAGCCCAGTTTGTCTATCCGCACGGCGCAGGCTTTGTATTCCGCCGTCTGCGTGATGGGATCATAGACAGGATTCGTAAGCCAGTTGGCGCAGCCTTCGCGGAAGTGGAACGCCATCCAGACCAGGCCTTTCGGGACCTGGTTGGTGATCCGGGCCTTGACCACAACCTCTCCCCGGCGGGATTTGACGGAAATTCTTTCGCCGTCGGAGATGCCCTTTTCCCGTGCGTCAGCCGCGGAGAGATCCGCCGTCTCTTCACCCAGCAGGTCATTGATGCCTTGGGAACGCCCCGTCTGTGTCCTGGTATGATAGTGGTACAGGCGCCGGCCGGTGGAGAGCGTCAACGGAAATTCCTGGTCGGGAACTTCCGCCGGTGGCGTCCAGTCCAGGGCTTTCAGCACGCCCAGACCGCCGGTGAAGCGGCCATTCTTGTGCAGCGTGGGTGTCCCCGGATGGTCCAGGCTCGGTGCAGGCCACTGGATGCCGTCCTCTTCGAGGCGGGAGTACTTGATTCCCGCCATGGAGGGCGCCAGTACGGACAGCTCGTTGTCCCAGATTTCCTGGGCACTGTTGGATGCCCATTCATGGCCCATCCTCTTCGCAAGCTCCTTGAATATCCACCAGTTGGGTTTCGCATCGCCCGGAGGAAGGCTTGCCGTGCGCACCCGGTTGACACGGCGTTCGGAACTGGTAAAGGTTCCGTCGTTCTCGCTCCAGGCGGCGGCGGGCAGGATCACATGGGCAAAACGTGTCGTTTCCGTCGGGAAGATATCCTGGCAAACGAGGAATTCAGCCGATTCCAGGCAGTGTTCGACGTGGTGAATGTCCGGTTCCGTATTGGCCAGATTCTCACCGAAGACATAAAAGGCCTTGATCTTTCCTGTGGTCAACCCTTCCATCATGGTGGGCATCATCAGCCCCGGTTTGTCGGGCAGCGATGGAACGTTCCAGGCCTTCATGAATTTTTCTCTCGCCTCGGCGTTATCGACACGCTGATATCCGGGAAAGACATTGGGCAGTGCGCCCATATCGCAGGCTCCCTGGACGTTGTTCTGGCCGCGCAGGGGATTGACCCCGCCGCATTCAAATCCCACATTGCCCAGGAGCATCTGAAGGTTGGCGCAGGACATGACGTTGTTCACGCCGCAGGTGTGTTCGGTAATGCCCAGGGTGTACATGAGCATTGCCGGTTTGACCGAAGCCAGCCGGCGAGCCAGCTCGCGGATGGCATCGGGGGAAACACCGCTGATTTCAGCCGCCCGTTCCGGGGGATATTCCATGACTTTCTGCTTGAGTTCATCGAAGCCTGTCGTACATGATTCAACATACGCTTTGTCGTAGAGGTTCTCGTTGATCAGCACATTCATCACGCCGTTGATGAAAGCCACGTCGGAGCCGACGTTGATCGGCACATGAAGCGACGCAAAATCAACAAGGTCCGTGCGTCTTGGATCAACGACAATCAGCTGGGCCCCGCTGAGAACCGCATCCTTGACGAACGTTGCCGCAACGGGATGCGCCTCGGTCATATTGGAGCCGATGACAAGGATCATCTTCGCATTCTTGAAATCAGCGAACGAGTTTGTCATGGCGCCGGAGCCGAAGGAAGTCGCCAGACCGGCGACTGTGGGGGCGTGTCAGGTGCGCGCGCAGTGATCGATGTTGTTCGTTCCGATCACCGAGCGGAAGAGTTTCTGCATCTGATAGGAGTCTTCATTGATGCTGCGGGCGCAACTGACCCCCGCAAGGGCATCGGGACCGTATTGTTCGATAATGCCCTTGAATTTATCCGCCACCAGGTCAAGCGCTTCATCCCAGGATGCCTCGCGAAAATCGCCGTTTTCCTGGCGAATGAGCGGTGTCTTGAGCCTGTCTTCCGAATAAATGAAGTCGTAGGCAAATCGGCCTTTAACACACAGGCGGCCTTCATTTGGCTGGGCGTTCTCGACGGCCGTGACCTTGACGATCCTGCCATCCTTGACATGCAGGAGCTGCTGGCAGCCGACACCACAGTAAGGGCAGGTTGTGCGGATTTTCTGCGTTTCCCAGGGGCGCCCGAGGCTGACGGCCTTTTTTTCCGTCAACGCTCCGACTGGGCAGACTTCCACGCATTGCCCGCAGAAAACACAGATGCTGTCCATGTAAGGCTGATCGCCACCCGTACAGACCTTGCTTTTCGCACCGCGATAACCCAGCGAGATCGCCCTGTTGACGACCACCTCGTTGCAGGCCTGCACGCAGCGTCCGCAAAGAATGCAGCGGCTGAAGTCGCGCACGATAAATGGATTTTCCGTTTCGGCCGGATAGATCTCTTCGTTTTTTTCAAACCTCAGATCGGTTATTTTATAGAAATAAGCCAGATCCTGCAGCCGGCAGTTCCCGCTCGCTTCACAGACCATGCAATCGTGCTTTCCGCTGGAAAGCAGCAGCTCGACGTTGAGTTTCCTTGCCTGATGAACCCGGCCCGTCTCGGTAAACACTTCCATTCCGGCTGCTACAGGAGTGGAACAGGCCGCCATGAGCGATCGAGCCCCCGTGACCTCCACCAGACAAATTCGACACGCACCCGTAGGGCTGGCTCCCCTCAGATAACAGAGAGTAGGAATTTCAATTCCTCCATTGCGCGCCGCCTCCAGAATCACCTGACCCTTTTCGAAAGGTGTTTCTTTCCCATTTAATATAAAAGTATCACTCATTTTTTCCCCATCCCTGACCAAGAATATGCGTCATTGTTGATATATGTCACAATTGTATTTTGATGACCGATGTAGGTCTAAAATGCAATGCGAAATAAATACTAGACTTACGGCAATGGTTACTAGTATATGAGCGCGCAGGAGGAAGGTACACCCTGTTGCGGGCCGATTGGACATCTGCTTCCCTGCTGTCGGCAGGGGGCAATCTGAAGTGAAGGGGGGCCATCATCGTCGTTATGCGGAATCCGTTGCAAAAAGCGCCGCTGCGAAAAAGAGCGGAAGAACGATTAGAGGGGTTGCAGGAAGCCGTTTCTCGGACCGGTGTGGATATCGAGTGGCTTGTTCATGAACTTCGCGTGCATCAAATCGAAATCGAGATGCAGAAAGAGGAAATGGACGAAATCAGGACAAGGCTCGAAACGGGGTTGGAACGCTTCCCTGAATCCTACGATTCCGTTCCCATTGGATTGGTTAGCATCAAGCGCGAAGGAGTGATCCGCGCGGCAAACCGGGCTGCCGCCGACCTGATCGGGATTGAGCGTTTACGGTTGATCAACCGGCCATTGGGCCGTTTCGTTTCCGAGCCGGAACGTCCTGCCCTTAAAACGTTTCTGGAACGGATCTTTGACGGCGGGGCCGATGAAGCCTGCGAACTGAGGCTGGCGGGCAATGGAGGCGCTCGAACCGCCGTCACGGTCAGCGCGACGGTGTCCGAAGACGGGAAGGAATGCCTCGCCATTCTGGCAGACATCACCGAGCTGAAAAAAAAGGAGGAGGCCCTCCGCGAAGAGTTGCAACATCACCGGGCTCTTTTTGAAAATGCCCGCGTGGCCATTTCCCAGGTGGATGAAGGGGGAACCTTTCTCCGAGCCAATAAACGTTTTGAAGCATTGACCGGTTACACTCAGGAAGAGCTCAAGGGCATGAATATCCGCGAAATCATGCATCCGGACGGCGCCGGCCAGGTGAAAGAGATGATTGCAGGACAGGTCAGCGGCGAGATCGCCCCGATTTTTCTGGAAGAGTACTATGTCTGCAAGGATGGGTCGCGTAAGTGGGGGGAGATCCGCTCCAGGGCGATACGGGATGGGGGGGGCGGGTTTCTTTCGGCTGTGGTGGCCATCGTTGACAGAACCAGGGGCAAGCAAATGGAGGAGGCACTCGCCGATAACGAATCCCTTGGCCGGAGCTTTTTCGAGAACGCTTCGATCGCCATGTTCCATTCTACCCTCGAACCAAACAGGCTCCTCCGTGTCAATTCCGCCTATTCAAGGTTGCTCGGATACGAATCGCCGGAGGATCTGATGTCTGCCTCTGCCGGCATGGACCCCTTTCCTGAAGAAGCCTGGGACCGCAAAGCTTTTTTTGCTGCCATGGAGCAGCGGAACTGGTATGATGGCGACTATCCCCTGATCCGCAGGGACGGCGGCATTCTGATCGGAAAAGCGGCAATCCGGAGCGTGTTCAAACCGGATGGCTCGATAGACCACCTGGAAGGCATTGTGGAGAATATCACCGAACGGAAGCGGGCGGAAGAGGTCCTGCAGAAGAGGGATAGAGAATTGCAGGAAAAAACGAAGTCTCTTGAGGAAGTTGACGCAGCCTTGAAGGTGCTGCTGAAAAATCTCGAAAAGAATCAGGAGGAATTGACGGAAAGATTTTTGATCAACATCAGGGAACAGGTTCTTCCCTGTCTGGTAAAACTGAAGAAAACGCCTCTGAACCAGGCCCAGAGAGCGTTGATAAACAGTGCGGAGGCCTATCTGGATGAGATCGCCTCACCCTTCGTGCAGAAGCTGACGTCCAGTTATTTGAACCTTACGAAAAAAGAGGTTCAGATCGCCGTGCTGGTCAGGGACGGCAAGACATCAAAGGAAATAGCCGAGATCGTAAACGTTTCAAAAAGCGATGTCGATTTCCACCGGGGGAAACTCAGGGAAAAGCTCGGGCTGAAGAATCAGAAGGGAAGCCTTACCGTTTTGCTGCGCACCCTCTCTCATGAGGGGCCCCGGGAGAGGCCATGAGAAAAACGCCGTTCATGGGCACATCGCACATCGGTGAATCACCCGGATCGGGCTCGGACGGACAGGTCACATCGCTTTACGACAAGCATTTCACCGTTGGCCTCGCCGGCCTGCGCGCGCGGCCATGGAGAATTCTGTCGCTTTTTTCCTTTTTCTGTAATAATAAAAACGTGTTGCATATTCCCTGTTGAAAGGCCGCGATCCTTCAATGTTCTTGCGGGGAGTATGCCTCAGGGACGATTGCCTGCCAGGTGGCCTGAAGCGGGTCATGACGGATGCGTCGGATGGCGTATGCCATCCCTCGGAATTGAGGAAAAAGGTCCCTGGGGAAATCCTCATGGAATGTTTTTCCCCAAAGCGTTTCAGCATACCCGTATGACGAGCAATGGATAGGTTCAGGAGATTAGAATGATGAATACCCTTTTTGAAATTGATGTCGAAAAATGTAAGCGCGACGGCACCTGTGCCGCCGTCTGTCCACTGAAGCTGATCACCCTGCGTGACGAAGACAGCATTCCCGTCCCGATCGAGCGGGCGGAAAAGCAATGCATCCGCTGCGGTCATTGTGCCGCCGTTTGCCCTTTTGGCGCCTTGTCGCTGAATTTCATGAAGCCGGAGCAATGCCTTCCCGTCGACCCGAAGCTGCTTCCCTCGGCGGATCAGGCCAGACACTTCCTGACGGCCCGGAGATCGATCCGCACCTATAGAAAGCAGCCGGTGGATCGTGAAGCCATTGCCGCCATGATCGATACGGCCCGCTACGCCCCTTCGGCGGTGAACGCGCAGCCGGTCAAATGGCTGGTCATCGAAGATGCCGGAGAGGTCAGGCGTCTGGCCGGCCTTGTCATCGACTGGATGCGGCAGGTCGTTACAGAGGATCCTGAACTGGCCAAAGGCCTCAACATGAAACGGTTTGTGGCAGCCTGGGATAACGGTGAGGATCGAATCTGCCGGGGGGCTCCGCATGTCATTGTGGCTCATGCCGACGGGGCTCTGGCCGTCTCACAGTCATCCTGCACCATCGCCCTGACCTACCTGGAACTTGCCGCCTTTGCTGCAGGATTCGGGGCCTGCTGGGCGGGATTTTTCACGAGAGCCGCCAACCTGTATCCCCCCATGATTGAAGCGCTTGGGCTTCCTGATGGGCACCAGGCGTTCGGGGCCATGCTCGTCGGTTATCCAAAGCATCGTTACCGCTGTATTCCGTTGAGAAAAAAGGCGTCAGTCACCTGGAGGTAGGCTTTTGCCGGTCTGTGGTCAGATCCTTTTCAAGGGAAAAAGGGGGACCTTATTTGAGGGACGACCGTCGTCGGGTTACCAGGGGATGAATCCCTGAGCGTTTTTCCGCAACGGGGCCGCGGAAAGGCCGCTTCGCCGGGAAGCCCGGCGTGAAGAGGGTGACAAAGGGGTTGTGATCGGGATGGTATGATGGATCTGGCGAGATGGGCAGAGGGGGCCATGGATGTTTTTCAACCAGATGAAAGGGCATGGATGAGACGCAACGGCGAAATTTCCCTGGAGCTCTGCCCCAGGGGGACACCCTTTGGCCCCGTGGCGGTCCTCTGGTCGATTCGCGAAAGAGAGCCGAAAGTCTACCAAATCCTTTTGTCTTCTCCGGGGGGGATTTCGGCCGATGAGGCTGTAGAGAAACTCTTTCCAGGTATGGATACTTCTTCCTGCCCGGAAATTGACCGATTTCTTGATCAAATCGAGGCGTTCCTGTCCGGGGAGGAGATTCGTTTTTCTCTCGACAGGCTGTGCCTCGATCTCTATTCCCCCTTTTCACGGAGAGTTCTCCTTGCCGACTTCGCGATCCCTCGTGGCCGGGTCAGCACCTACCGGCGGATCGCCGAACACCTGGACAAACCGGGGGCTGCCCGCGCCGTGGGAACCGCTCTGGCGAGAAATCCCTTTCCCCTGATCATCCCCTGCCATCGGGTCATACGATCCGACGGGAGCCTGGGGGGCTTCCGGTATGGCCTCCACATGAAAAGGCGACTGCTGGAGATGGAGGGGGTTACCTTTCAGGATGAACGTCACGTTGCCGTGCCGGATTTCTTTTACGGGGGCTGGTCGGAGTGAAAAGGCGGAACATGGGGCAGGGTGCAGGGCGGATCGACCGGGAGATATTGAACGCCCAGCTGCGGCATTGGGAAAATGTTTTTTCAGAGGCAGAGGACATGTTCGGCCTGGAACCCAGCGAACCGGCCAGGATGGCAGCGGGGCTGTTTCGGGCAGAGGGAACAAAAAAGATCCTTGAACTAGGTGCAGGGCAAGGGCGGGATAGCCTCTTTTTCGCGTGCAGCGGGTTTTCAGTCCATGCCCTGGACTATGCGGAGAAATCTGCCGCAACCCTTTCGGAAAAGGCCCGGCAGTTCGGCTTGTCCGGGCGGATCACCGTCATCCGTCATGATGTCCGGGAGCCGCTTCCCTTTGAGAACGAAACCTTCGATGCCTGCTATTCGCACATGCTGTACTGCATGGCCATGACGACGAAGGAACTAGAAACCCTCTCGAACGAAGTCCGCCGGGTCCTCCGTCCCCGCGGGCTGAACGTCTATACCGTGCGCCATACGGGAGATGCCCATTTCGGAGTCGGTGTTTACCGAGGCGAAGGTCTCTACGAAACGGGAGGATTTGTCGTCCATTTCTTCAGCGGGGAAATGGTCAAGCGGCTGGCGAAGGGATATGATCTGGTCGGCATCGACGAATTTGAAGAGGGCGACCTGCCCCGGAAGCTGTTTCGCGTGACCATGCGAAAGAGATGAGCGGTTCATCCGAAACATGGAAAGGACTGAAGCGAAGCGTAGAGAACGGCATCATTCGCCCGTGTCTTCCATGGGAAGGGGGCGCACGGTCTCATCGTGGATGCCTGGACTTCAAGACGGCAACGCGTTTGCTGCCGGGAGGGCACCGTTCAATCACAGAGGACCGACGGTCGCTTTGCCGGTCAGGATCATCAACCCGTTGTCACGGTGAGACGCACAGACAATCAGCCATCTCCTTACAGAACTCGTAGGTCGTTACCGCATGTTGCCATCCCGTGAAACCCGCAGCCGGTCGAACTTCCCCGCCGATAATGGCGGGACAAGGCTTGGACGGGCGATTGCTCCATCGGTTACCGCCCATCCGGGAAAGTCCGGTATCTATCCCCTTGCGGATTCCCGTGATGCGTTTGCCGCGCGAATACTCCTGGCAAGGGATGCGGAGCGGTCTCTCGACCTTCAGTATTACATCTGGCGCAAGGACCTTTCGGGAACGCTTCTTTTTCAAGCCCTTCACGATGCGGCCGACCGCGGTGTACGTGTGCGGCTTTTGCTCGACGATCACGGCAGCTTTGGGATCGATGACACGCTGGCGGCTCTGGATGCTCATCCGAACATTGAAGTCCGGCTGTTCAATCCGGTTTCTATTCGCACCCCGCGCTGGATCGGTTACCTGACCGACTTTCTGCGCCTGAATAGACGCATGCACAACAAGTCTTTTACGGCGGACAATCAGGCTGCCATCGTGGGTGGCCGCAATGTCGGTGACGAATACTTCGGTGCCGCCGAGGGAGTGCTCTTTGTCGATCTTGACGTCCTGGCTGTCGGGCCGGTCGTTGAGGAAATTTCGGTTGATTTTGACCGGTACTGGCACAGCGCTTCCTCCTTCCCGCTGGGCCGATTACTGCCGCCTGCCGACTCTGCGCGATTGGCCGAGCTTGCCTCGGCTGCGCAGGGCATTGAGTCCGATCCCGCGGCGGAAAAATACATGAGCGCCTTACGCAATGCCCCTTTCGTCCGTGAGCTGATTGAAGGATGCCTGACGCTTGAATGGGCCGCCACACACGCGGTCAGCGATGATCCGGCAAAAGTCCTGGGGCTCGCCGCCGCTGAGGTAAACCTGCCTGAGAAACTCAAGCAGATCATCGGAGAGCCGGTATCGGAGGTGCTGCTTGTGTCCGCCTACTTCGTTCCCACCGCTGCCGGTGTGGATGCCTTTGTCGCCATGGCGGACCGCGGGGTAGCCGTCAGGGTGCTGACCAATTCCCTGGAAGCCACCGATGTGGCCCCGGTCCACGCCGGTTATGCAAAGTGGCGTAAGCGGCTGCTTCAGGCGGGGATTGCCATCAGTGAATTGCGTCGCCTGTCACCGGACCGCGGCAAGAGAAAGCGAAGGGGTTCGCTCGGCCGCTCCGGACTGAGCCTGCACGCAAAAACATTCTCCGTGGATCGTTCACGCCTGTTCATCGGCTCCTTCAATTTTGATCCCCGGTCGGCGAATCTGAACACCGAGATGGGGGTTGTCATCGACAGCCCGGCACTGGCGAAGAGGATCGCAAAATTTTGTGAAAACCGCATTTCCGCTAACGCCTATCATGTGCGTCTGTCGGAGACAGGGGGGCTTTACTGGATCGAGAATCGGCCCGGAGAGGTGATCCGCCATGACACGGAGCCGGGTACGAGCCTTTGGCGGCGCGCCGGGGTCCGGCTTCTCTCCCTTCTTCCGATTGAATGGCTGCTGTGAAAGCTGGTGTCTCTCCGGAAAAGAATCCCATCCGTATTTTGTCCGTTCCCCTCTATTGATAACGGTTGCTCTCAGGGCTGCGGCAAGCGGCAGAGATATCCGCCTGAATGACCCGAAGACGCCCTGGAGATCCTAAAAAAATCCGCCACGATTTCGAAAACCATACTACTAGAAAAATACTATAATTACTATCATTCATAGAAAGAATCTTTTTCTAAGTATCTGACATAATAGTAAAATATGATTAAAAATTTTTGGTTCCAAAATTGCTTGGCTTAAGATACACCTCAGTTAAGGGGAGCACTATTCTAAAAAGGGAGGGTTATCATGGGAACAGAAATGACGTTTAACACGATTCCGACTTTGATCAACCGCAATGTAATGCTGTATCCAGATCGTGTGGCGATCAAGGAGGTGGAGGGCAACCGGGAATATTCCTTCACCGATGTTAAAGACAGGGCAAACAGGATGGGGAATGCCCTGTATGGGCTCGGGCTGAAAAAGGGGGACCGGGTGGCCATACTGAGCCAAAACAGCGTAGAATACACAGAGGCGTCCTTCTACGTCCCCAATGCCGGCTTCATCTTCGTGGTCTGCAATTTTCGACTGGCGGCGCCGGAAATGCTTGCCGTTCTGACCGATTCCGAACCGACGGCGCTGATCGTCCAGGATCAGTTTGTCGGAATGGCCCAGCAGCTCAAAGACTCCGTTCCTTCGGCCAAGCACTTCATCTATTTCGGGGCGCCCGACAAGAAACCCGAAGGATGGCTTGATTTCGAGGAAATGATCCAGAAGGCCTCGCCGGCGGAACTGGCCGTGGATATCTTTGAAGATGAAATCGCCATGCTCATGTACACAAGCGGCACAACGGGACTTCCCAAGGGGGTCATGCAGACCCACGCCAATTTTGTACATGCCGGCCGCGTCTGTTCCAGACTCAACTTCCTGGATCTGGACAGCCATGTCTTCATCATCTGCCCCCTCTATCACATTACGGCGCACTACACCCTGTTCGGGGCTTTTTATGTATCGGCGCCGTCCTATGTCTTTACGAAGTGGGACGTGGATCTCTTCCTGTCGTCCACGGAAAAGTTCAAACTGACGGGCGGCATGCTTGCCACGCCGATGGTCATGATGATCCTCGAT